>JACQAO010000080.1 GCA_016194935.1 Betaproteobacteria bacterium | reverse complement strand
TCATCGACGGCGGCGGCAATCGCACCGAAATGGATCGCAAGCTGTATGGCCTGGCCGACCTGGTGTTGCTGCCGTTCCGCGATTCGCACGAAGATATCCGCACAGTGATCCGTGATCTGGAAATGTTCCCGCGCGCCTACGCCGTGCCGATGCAGTGGCCGACCAACGCCTGGCAGCGCGAAGCGGCGGAGAAAACCGTGAGCGAGTTCCTGGCGCCCTACAGCGACCGCATCCTGGCGCCGGTATTCGCCATCTCCGCTACCAAATTGCTGCTGCAGAAACAACTGCCCGGCGCCCTGCCGACACCGCTGGCGAATGCCTGTCGCGGCATGGCGCATCAGGTTCTGGACCTGCTGCAAATCGCCGTGAGCGACGAGCTGGGCGATAGCGCCAGCACCACAGCGCCACGTCCCGCCACGCCGCAGCCCTCCCTGCCTGGTCACGCCGTCCCCGCCTGAGCATTCGGGCATTTGCCAATGCCGGCACAGAAGATGACTGCTGCCGAAATGACCACCTACCGGTGGACGGACTTGCCGCGATTGGCTGTATTGGCGGCACTCTACGCGCTGCTGGCGAACCTCATGGTGAGCCATTTTTCCGGCCATGCCCTGATCTCCTATGTATGGCCTCCCAGTGGTTTGGCGCTGGCCGCGCTGCTGATCGGCGGCAGGAAATACTGGCCGGCAATCTTCGTCGGCGTGTTTGCCCACAATTTCATCGCCGACCGCTCGATTGGGCTGGCCTTCTCTCTCGCCCTAGGCAGCACCCTGGAGGCGCTGATCGGTTTCTGGCTTCTGTCCGGCATGCTGCCGAAAGGCCGGGCTGTATTTTTTTCCCCGGGGAAACCCAACGCGGCGAGCCTCGCCGAGCGCTTTGACCCGGCGCTCAGCCGCCCGCGCGATTACTTGCAGTTGGTGGGTGCGGGCGCCATCGGTTCCACCGTGGGTGCCCTGATCGGCAGCGGCGCTTTCCTGCAGGCCGGATTTCTGGCGCCTTCGGCATTTGCACATAGTCTCCTGGCCTGGTGGATGGGTGACGCGCTCGGCATCATGCTGACCGCCCCGCTGATCCTGGTCTGGCGGCAAGCGCCGCGCGACTGGCTGAAGCGGGAACGGATGATCGAAATCACGATCTGCCTGCTGCTGGCCTTCGTCTTTGGTCAGGCTATCTTTCTGGTGTGGTTCGGTCATTCAATTGGCCGGGGTTACTGGATGCTCCTGTTCGTCGCTTGGGGCGCTGTGCGTTTCGGCCGGCATGGCGCATTGCTGATCCTCGGCATGGTGGCGGTGCAAGGGCTGCTGGGCGCGCTCCAGGGGATCGGCTATTTCGGCAGGACCGACACCGGCCAGACTCTGCTGGACAATTACTGGTTTTACATGGTCGTGCTTAACCTGGTGGGGATGCTGCTGGCGACCATCATCAACCAGCGCGGATTGGCCGAGCAGGCTTTGCGCGCCGCCGAAGAGCGCTGGAGTTTCGCACTGGAAGGCGCAGGCGACGGCGTCTGGGACTGGAACATTCGCACCGGCGAAGTGACTTTCTCCAAACGCTGGCGGGAAATGTTCGGCTTTGCGCAAGACGAAGCCGTGGATCAGATAGAGCTGTGGCGAAACCGGGTGCATCCGGAAGACTTGCAGCGCGCGCTGGCCGACGAGCAGGCTTACTTCGAAGGCAAGACCGCCAGCTACGTAAATGAACATCGCGTGCAATGCCGCGACGGAAGCTGGAAATGGATCCTCGAGCGCGGCATGGTGGTGAGCCGCAGCCCTGACGGAACGCCGCTGCGCATGATCGGCACCCAGACCGACATCACCATGCACAAGAAGGCGGAAGAAGCGCTGCAACTTGCAGCCATCGAGCTGCGCCAGCGGAAAGAGGAAGCGGAACGCACCAGTCTTGCCAAATCGCGCTTTCTGGCCGCCGCCAGCCACGACCTGCGCCAGCCGTTGCATGCGCTGTCCCTGTTCGCCGCCGAATTTGAACAACAGCCGACCAGCCCGGCCCAGAACCGTTTGCTGCGGCAAATCAGCAGCGCCATCGACGCCATGAACGTGCAGCTCGATTCCTTGCTGGATATTTCCCGGCTCGACCTGGACGACGCTGCGCCTTGCCGCGCGGCGCTGGCGCTGGCGCCGCTGCTCGAGCGTGTCGTCGCCATGCACCAGCGCAGCGCCGATGCCAAGGGACTGCGGCTGCGGCTGTTACCAACCGCAGCCTGGGCGGAAAGCCATGCGCCCCTGCTGGAACGCATGCTCGGCAACCTGATTGCCAATGCCGTGCGTTACACCCGCCAGGGCAGTATTGTCATCGCCGTGCGGCGGAACGCAGACGATTGGCGCATCGAGGTCAGGGATTCCGGTATCGGGATCGACACCGGGCAGTTATCGCTAATCTTCCAGGAGTTCTACCAGGTCGGCAACCCGGAGCGCGATGCCGGCAAAGGGCTTGGCCTGGGGCTGGCCATCGTCGCGCGACTCGGGCAACTGCTCAATCACCGCATCGTAGTACGCTCGGCGTCCGGTCGTGGTTCGGTATTCGGGATCGTTTTGCCGCGTGCGGCGCCGGTCGGCGAGATCGGCGAGATCAGTCAGCACGGCGCCGCACGCGCGCTGCCCTGCGCGGGTGAGTTCAACTTCCATGCCGGCGTGCTGGTCGGCTGTGGCAGCGACGCAGCCAGCGTCAGTTTGTGCAATTTGCTTGAGGGCTGGGGCTGCCGCGTAACCCATGCAGCCGACGATAGCGCGCTGCGCATTGCGCTTGCCAGCCAACCGGACGTATTGATATGCGACGAGCATAGCTACGCTGTAGCCGCCGCTGGCGCTAACGCAAACCGAATGAGCACGCCGATCCTGATCCTGCTCGGCAATCCGCCGAACCAACCCGGCCAGACCGGTGCGAAGATACACGGCCATCTCACCAGGCCGCTACAACCGGCCCGGCTGCGCGCGTTGCTGCAACACCTGCTGGAAGAATCGAGACGCCCAGGCTAAGGCTAAGGCTCAGACTACTTGTGCTGGCTGACCGCCAGCAAGGCCTGGGAGCGATTGGCAACATTGAGCGCCTTGAGAATGGCGGAAACATGGATTTTCACCGTGCCTTCCGAAAGCCCCAGCAACTCTGCGATCTGTCGATTGGTGCGGCCCTGGATGAGCGGCTCCAGCACCCGCATCTGCGCGGCGCTGAGCAAGTAGCGTTCTTCCAGGGAGAGGCGGCCCCGGCGTCCGCGCTGCATGGTCGCCGCGTCGCGCAACCGGGCCGGCAAATACACCTCGCCCGCCAGTACTTGCCGCAGGGCGGCGAGCATCTCCGCGCCCGGGCTGGATTTGCTGACGAAACCCGAAGCGCCGGCGCGCATCACCCGCGCCACGGTGGCCGGATCATCAAGCGCCGAGATCACCACCACCGGCATCGCCGGATAGCGTTTGCGCAATACCCCCAGGCAAGCCATGCCGTTCAGGCCCGGCAACATCAGGTCGAGCAGGCACAAGTCGAACTCGGCGCCGCCTCCCGACTCCAGCAGCCGCAAAGCTTCTTCAGCATCCTGTGCGCCAACGCAGACGACGCCGGGCGCCAGTTTCCCCAGGATTTGCAGCAAACCCTCACGGACCAGAGCATGATCTTCGATGGCAAGCAGTTTCAGCACGATGGTTTGCCTTCAAAAAATTCAATTCAGTTTAGCGCAAAATCGCGCGCCTATAGTTCGCGCTGCAAGAGTAATATCGCCTTGTCAGTACCCTCCAGTCCGGGAGCACATCATGGCCGACGCAGCGCAACCGCAAGACCCGCTCGAATTCCTCAAATCCATGTGGGGCGGCATGGGCTTCCCCTTGCCCGGCATGGTCGCGCCGACGCTGGACGCCGGTGATCTCGACAAGCGCATCGCCGATCTCAAGGCCGTCGAAGGCTGGCTGAAAATGAATTTGAACATGTTGCAGGCAAGCATCCAGGGGCTGGAAATGCAGCGTCTCACCCTGGCCACGCTCCAGTCCATGAGCCAGTCTCCAGGCGGTGCGCAGACCGAAGCCAAGCCCAATCCGGCTGCCTGGCCGTGGAATTTCATGGCAGCGGCGCCCGCTACGCCCACTGCGCCGGAACCGTCCGGCGCTGCACACGTCAAGAAGAAAAAATGAATCTCAGGCGATGACCGCCAGCCACAGCGGCAGTGTCAGCATCGCCAGCAAAGTACCCACTGAGATCAGCCAGGCCACGCCGGAACCGTCGGCGCCCATGCGTTGCGCCAGGATATAGGCCGAAGAGGCGGTTGGCAGCGCGCCGAAAATTACCGCGATACTTGCATACACTCCGTGCAAGCCAAGGCCGCGCACCGCCAGCCATGCCGCCGCCGGCACCGCCACCAGCTTCACCGCCAGCAGATAGACGCGCGCGCCCAGCGGGCTGGTGTCTGGAACGCCGCGCAGCTTCAGCGCCGCGCCCACTGTCAGCAGGCCCATGACGATGGATGCTTCGGCCAGATGACCGAGAAAGGCCTGCACCGCATGGGGCATCTCAAAGCCGGCGAGATTCCAGGCGATGCCCGCCAGCGTCGCCAGGATCAGCGGATTTTTCGCCAGCTCGCGCCACAGTTGGACATCGCCGTGGCGTGTCAACATCCACACCGAGGCGATGTTTGCCGGCGGCACCAGCGCGCCGGCCAGCACGCCCATCGCCGCGACGCCGGCGGCGCCGTGCAGCGTCCCGGCGACCGCCAGGCCGATGTAGGTGTTGAAGCGAAAGCCACACTGGAACTGCGCGACGAAAGAGGCCTTGCTCATTTTGAACAAGCGCCGTGCCGGCAATGCCAGCGCCATACCGGCCAGGGTGGCGAGAAAACCGGACAGAATCAGCGGGGCGGCGACGGAAAAATCGATGTGGGTGCGTGTCAAGGCGTTGAACAACAGAGCCGGAAACAATACGAAGTAAACCAGCTTCTCCATCCCTGACCAGAAGTGATCGCCGAGTTGCATTGTCCGGCGCAACACATAGCCCAGCAGGATCAGGGAAAAATCCGGGAGCAGCAGCAGGGCGATGGACATGATCGATTATCCAATGACGCCCGCTGTGCGCAGCGTGGTGATTTCAGTGGCGGCATAGCCTGCCGCAGCGAGTATGGCGTCGCTGTCCTGGCCGATGGCCGGCGCGGGACGCGGCTGGTCCAATGCAAAATCGGAAATCCGGTAAGGCGGCGCAAACTGCGTCATGCCATCGACATTCACCGGCATGCCGCGCGCCAGCAGTTGGACATGCTGCAAGGCTTCATCCAGCGTCAGCACGGGCGTGACACAGCAGTCGACGGTCTCGAACAAGGCGCTCCAGTGCGCCAGCGGTTGAGTGGCAAATAATGCAGTCAGCTCACCCTTTGTCCAGGCACCTTGATCGCCGGTGGCAAGGCCGAAAGGAATCAAGTCAGGCCGGGCGATGGTGGCGCAAAGCAACGCCCAGAACTTCGCCTCCAGCGCGCCCACCGCCAGGTAACGCCGGTCGGCGGTGCGATACACGCCGTAACAAGGCACGCCGCCAGACAGCAGATCGGCCCCGCGCGGGGCCGGATGTCCCTCTGCCAATGTCGCCAGCAGCGGAAAGTAGGCGTGGGCAAAGACTGCGTCGGTCATGGCGACATCCACGTAACGCCCCATTCCGGTGGCCCTGGCGTCGATCAGAGCGGCGAGCAGGCCGACCAGCGGCGTCAGCGCGCCGCCGAGCAAGTCGCCGATCTGGAAGTTGGGTACGGCGGGTGCACTATCCGCATTTTCGTCATGCGTGCCGATCTGATCCAGCACGGCGGCGGTGGCGATGTAATTGATGTCGTGACCGGCGCGCTCGCGCCACGGCCCGGTCTGACCATAGCCGCTGATGGCGCAATAGACGATGCGCGGATTCAGCGCATTGACGGCTGCATAACCGATGCCAAGTTTGTCCACGACGCCGGGGCGGAAGCTTTCGATAATCACATCCGCATTTTCGGCGAGGCGCAGGAACACCGCCACGCCCTCGGCGCATTTGAGGTCGAGGCGCAGGCTGCGCTTGTTGCGATTGACCAGCTTGAAGAAGGAGCTGTCTTCGCCTTTAAGTTTGGCGGCTGCTGCGCCAGCCCCCATGCCGCGCGCATAGTCGCCGCCGCCGCTGTCCTCGATCTTGATGACATCAGCGCCGAGATCGGCGAGATGCAGCGTCGCCACCGGGCCGGGCAGCAGGCGCGTCAGGTCGAGCACGACCAGACCGGCCAGCGGTTTGGGGCGCTCATTCATGATATTTGCGCGCGTCCTCGATTACTTTGCCGTCGTTGGGCAGGCTGCCGGGCGACACCAGTTCCACCTCGCCGCGCAACTTGGTGATGTCGCGGATGCTGGTGGCAATCGCCGCAGCCAGGCCAGGCGACGCACCAGAAACTTCGCAGTACAGCGTCATGGCGTCATTGGTATCGGGATTGCGCACCACCAGCCGGGCATTGCCCACTTCGGCATGACGCTTGACGATCCCGGCGACTTGCTCGGGATGGACGAACATGCCCTTTACCTTGGTGGTCTGGTCGGCGCGCCCCAGCCAGCCCTTGATGCGGATGTTGCTGCGACCACAGGGAGAAATGCCGGGCAGCACGGCGGACAGGTCGCCGGTGCCGAAGCGGATCAGCGGATAGTCGGAATTGAAAGTGGTGATGACGACTTCGCCGACTTCGCCTTCGGTCACCGGATCGCCGGTGCCGGGACGGACGATTTCGAGCAGCAGCTCTTCCTCCAGCAGCAAGCCTTCATGCGCCTCGGTTTCGTAGGCGAGCAGCCCCAGGTCAGCCGTGGCATACGCCTGGAAGCAGGCGATGCCGCGCTCGGCGAACAGCGCTTTTTGCGCCGGAAACAGCGCCTCGCCGGAAACCACGGCTTTCTTCAGCGAGGAAATATCGGCCTTTAATTCGCCGGCTTTCTCGATGATGATTTTAAGAAAGGATGGCGTGCCGACATAGGCCACCGGCTGCAAGTCGGCGATGGCAGCCACCTGCATCTCGGTCTGGCCGACGCCAGCGGGGAACACGCAACAGCCGATTTTCTGCGCCGCGCCCTCGGCCATGAAACCGGCGGGCGTGAAGTGGTAGGAAAAAGTGTTATGCACCAGCTCGCCGGCGCGGAATCCCGCCGCATACAGGGAGCGCGCGAAACGCCACCAGTCCGCCGCGCGGCCTTCCGGTTCATAGATCGGACCGGGCGAGGAGAATACCCGCCCCAGGCCCTTGATGGGCGTGGCCGTCAAACCGCCGAAAGGCTTGTGCCGTTTCTGCAATTCGATCAGCGCATGCTTGCGCAACACCGGCAGTTGCGCCAGCGCAGCACGGCTGGTAATGGAAGCCGCATCGACAGCGGCAAAAGCCTCGGCGAAGTAGGGTGAGCGGCTCCTGGCATGGGCGATCTGTTGCGGCAGTCGCGTCATCAGCGAGGCCTCCCGCTCGGCGGGGTCGCGGGTTTCGAGTGCATCGTAAAACTTTGACATCAATTACTCCATTAATACTCGTTCGGCTCATGATGGCGGACGCAGAGCGCCAAGCGATGCAAGGCGCGAAAGGACGCAGCATAGCAGCGCTATGTACTTGTGCCCCAGAGGGTAAGCCCTTAGAGCAACGCCGCAGCGCGCCGTGCGCTCTGCGTCCGTCAGGCGAGCCAGCGTTTGCGGCGGCGATAATGTTTGACGTCGCGGAAGCTCTTGCGTGCGCCGGAGGAAATGCCCAGGTAGAACTCCTTGACGTCTTCGTTGCCGGCCAGTTCCTTGGCATCGCCTTCCATCACCACCCGGCCATTTTCGAGAATGTAGCCGAAATCCGCGTAGCGCAACGCCACCGTGGTGTTTTGCTCGGCCAGCAGAAAACTTACTTTCTCGCGCTGGTTAAGGTCGCGCACGATCTCGAAAATCTCTTCGACGATCTGCGGCGCCAGGCCCATCGACGGCTCGTCGAGCAGAATCATTGTCGGCTTGGCCATCAAGGCCCGCCCAATGGCGGTCATCTGCTGCTCGCCGCCGGAGGTGTAGCCGGCTAAAGAAGTTCGCCGCGTCTTCAGCCGTGGAAAATAGCCATACACCATCTCCAGACTCCGCTTGAGTTCGGCGCGCGAAATTTTGCGTGTGTAGGCGCCGGTCAGCAGATTTTCCTCGACGCTCAGGTGAGCAAAGCAGTGCCGGCCTTCCATCACCTGCACCATGCCGCGCTTGACCAGGTCGTTTGGCGCAAGCTGGTCCACGCGCTCGCCGCGAAACTCCACCGAGCCTTTGCTGACATCGCCCCGTTCATTGCGCAACAGGGTCGAAATGGCTTTCAAAGTGGTGCTCTTGCCGGCGCCGTTGGCGCCGAGCAGGGCGACGATCCTGCCTTCCTGAACTTCGAGCGAAACGCCCTTCAGCACCAGGATGACGTGGTCGTAAATCACCTCAACATTATTGACGTTGAGAAAAATGTTCGTAGCGGTTTGAGTATTCATGCAAATATTGACATCAGCAGGTGCGGACACCTGGGCTAACGGACTTTGCCGTTAGCCCATGCGTATTGCGCTGGGGGCGCTTTAACCCTCCTTGGAACAATCGCGCGGCGTGATTTTCTTCTCCACGGCGTACTTGGCGGCAGACTCTTCCACCATCTTGCGGATCATCGCCTTGTCGCCGGTAATCCAGTTCGGCGTCACGGCCTTCCACTTGACGCCATCCCACTGCTGCACCTTGGCGGCGCCGGAACCTTCGTGATCCAGGCAACTGGTCTTGACCGGCGGCATCATGCCAAACGCGCCCAGCGCCTTCAATCGGGCATCGTCGACGTTAAGATTCTCGAAGCCCCAACGCACCTGCTCGCCCGTCATCACCTTGCCTTTGCCGTATTTCTCCTGGGCCTTGCGGATCGCTTCGGTCCACAGAATCGCCGCAGTCACGCCGCGCATGTGATACACCGAACCGATGCGCGACTTGTCTTCGAGGTTGCCCTTGCCTGCGGCATAAACTTTTTTCCGGATTTCGTCGAGCACCGGATAGTTGCCCGGCGTGTTGAAGGTCATCGTGGTATAGCCCTTGGCGGCTTCGCCGGCAGGGATCACGTCTTCCTCGGAACCCGCCCACCACACGCCGAGAATTTTTTCGCGCGGGTAGCCGTTGCGCTGCGCGCTCTTCAGCGCGGTGGCGTTCATCACACCCCATCCCCACAGGATCACATAGTCCGGCTTGGCCTGGCGAATCTGCAACCACTGCGCCTGCTGTTCGTTACCGGGATGCGCCACGGGAATCTTGATCAACTCGAAGCCGAGTTTCTGGGCGTAAGCATCCAGCACCGGGAGCGGCTCCTTGCCGAAGGCCGAGTCGTGATACAGATGGACGATCTTCTTGCCCTTGAGTTTATCCAGCCCGCCTGCCTTGTCGCCGAGATATTTGATCATCGCGGCGGCCTGGTCCCAATAACTGGTGATCAGCGGGAACACATAGGGGAAAACGCGGCCATCGGCAGCGTCGGAACGTCCGTAACCGAGGGTAGTCATGGGTATCTTGTCCTGTGCCACGCGATCAAGGATGCCGTAGGCGATGCCGGTGGACAAAGGCTCAACCAGCGCAGCGCCGCCATTTTTTTTCTTCAGGCGCTCGTAGCATTCAACGCCGCGCGTGGGGTTGTATTCACTCTCGCATTCTTCCCACACCAGCTTGACGCCGTTAATGCCGCCTTTTTCATTGACCAGGGTCATATAGTCGATGGCGCCGCCGAAAAACCCGGAACCGCCTGCCGCATACGGCCCGACACGGTAGTCGATGGCCGGGATGAACTGCTCCTGCGCATAAGCGGAACAAGCCGCCGCCGCCAGCGCCGTGACCACCAAAGCTTGTTTAATGAATTTCATTTTGTCTTCCTCCTAAGTGAATTATCGCTACTGAATTACTTTTACCGACCAACAGGTGCTGCTTGAATTTCCATTCCACCACATATTCCTCAAACCCTGCAACAAAGGCCATTAGTGCGGAAAAGGCCAGAGACGTAATTTTTCCTTGCCGATCTGCCACAGCCGCGCCAGGCCGTGCGGTTCGACGATCAGGAAAAAGATGATCAGGCCGCCGAACACCATCAACTCTATGCTCGACGAGATGCCGGAGGGCAGTTCCAGGTGCAGGCTGGTCTCCAGGAACAGCAAAAAAATATTCAGGAAAATCGGCAGCAGCACGATGAAGGCGGAACCGAGAAACGAGCCGAGTATGCTGCCCGCGCCGCCGATGATGACCATGAACAGGATGCGGAACGATAGGTCGAGGTTAAAGCCCTCGGGTTCCACCGTGCCGAGATAAGCGTAGGCGAACAGGGCGCCCGCCACGCCGCAGTAAAAGGAGCTGACGGCAAAGGCCATCAGCTTGGTGCGCATCGGGCGGAAGCCGATCACCTCAGCCGCCATATCCATATCGCGTATCGCCATCCATGAGCGCCCGATGTTGGTACGCACCATATTCTTCGCCAGCAAGGTCAGCACCGACACCACTCCGAGCACGAACAGGTATTTGCTCATGGAACTGTTGAAGGTGTAGCCGAACATGCGGATCTTCTGCGCGCTGATCACACCCGAGGTGCTGTAGTTGGTGAACCAGCCGACTTTGGTGACGAACCAGACGACAAAGAATTGCGTAGCCAGCGTCGAGGCCGCCAGGTAAAAGCCGCGAATACGCAGGCTGGGCAGGCCGAACACGATGCCCACCGCAGCCGCGCACAGACCGCCCAGGATAAACGCCAGCAATATCGGCATGCCGTCGATACGCAGCATGAAATTGTATGCGCCAAATGCGCCCACCGCCATGAAGGCCGCCGTGCCGAGCGACAACTGGCCGGCATAGCCGGTGAGGATATTCAGGCCCAGCGCCGCCAGCGAAAAAATCAGGAAAGGCGTGAGGATGGCGGTAAATGTGTAGTTGGATACGATGCCCAGCGCGGCCAGCAGCGGCACGCCCAGAAAGGCGAAGGCGATGATCAGCCCGAAGCCGATCCGATCCTGCCGGATGGGAAATATCTGGCTGTCTGCCGCGTAGCTCGACTTGAATTGACCTGCTTCTCTGTAGAACATGGGTTGTCCGTGTTTTTTACAAGTACGTCAAATGCGCCGAATGATTTTCTCGCCGAACAATCCTTCCGGACGGATCAGCAGGAACAGCAGCGCCAGCACGTAAGGGAACCAGCCTTCGAGACCGCCGCCCACATAAGGTCCCAGAAATACTTCGGCGAGTTTTTCCGAAGCGCCGATGATCAAGCCCCCGACGATCGCGCCGGGAACGCTGGTAAAACCGCCGAGAATCAATACCGGCAAGGCTTTCAGGGCCACGAAGGTCAATGCGAACTGCACCCCGTTGCGCGACCCCCACAACAAGCCGGCGACCAGCGCCACAAACCCCGCGACGGACCACACGATACCCCAGATGTGCTGTAGCGGGATGCCGATCGACAGCGCCGCCTGATGATCGTCGGCAACCGCGCGCAAGGCGCGTCCGATTTTGGTC
Organism: Betaproteobacteria bacterium; assembly: GCA_016194935.1. GTDB lineage: Bacteria > Pseudomonadota > Gammaproteobacteria > Burkholderiales > Rhodocyclaceae > JACRAR01. The sequence continues at coordinate 10,346 of JACQAO010000080.1, read as the reverse complement.
CTCGAGAAAAACAGCGCCAGCGTCGCCACCAGCACCGTGGCGATGCCGGCGGCGATCAGGTCGAACTGGGAGATCGCCATGTTGGCTTTTTCCAGCACCCATTCCAGCGGCACGTCCTCGATGCCCAGGTCGAGCGCACGCACATTGGCGCCCCAGATCGCCTGTGCCAATCCTTCGATGAAGAAACTCAGCCCGATGGTGGCCATGAACAGAGAGATTTCCGGCTGCGCCACCAGCGGACGCAACACGATCTTTTCGATCAGCAGGGCCAGCACCACCATCACCACCATGGTGAGCGGTACCGACAGCCACAGGGAAAGCCCCTTGTCATGCAAGCCCACTGCCGTCAGGGCGGCGAAGTACACCATCGAACCCTGGGCGAAATTGAATACCCCGGACGCCTTGTAAATCAGCACAAAGCCCAGCGCCACCAGGGAGTACATCACGCCCGAGAGCAGACCGGCAATCAGCACTTCGAAAAAGAATTGCATGTCCCTGGCCTCAGCCTTAGTGTGCGACGCCCAAATAGGCGTCGATGACATTCTGGTTGTTGCGTACTTCGTCCGGCGTTCCGTCGGCAATTTTCTTGCCGTAATCGAGCACCACCACCCGGTCGGAAATATCCATTACCACCCCCATATCGTGCTCGATCAGCACGATGGTGGCGCCGAGCTGGTCATTCACGTCGAGAATGAAACGGCACATATCCTGTTTCTCCTCGACGTTCATGCCGGCCATCGGCTCGTCCAGCAGCAGGATAGACGGCTCTGCGGCCAGCGCCCGCCCCAGCTCCACGCGCTTCTGCAAGCCATAGGGGAGACGCCCGACGGGGGTCTTGCGGATGTGCTGGATTTCCAGGAAGTCAATGATTTCCTCGGCCTTCTTACGATGTTCGATTTCCTCGCGCCGGGCCGGCCCCCAGTAGAGGGCGTCGAGCAGGAAATTCGACTTCATCTTGAGGTTGCGCCCGGTCATGATGTTGTCGAGTACGCTCATGCCTTTGAACAGCGCGATATTTTGAAACGTGCGGGCAATCCCGCTCTTGGCCGACTCGTAGGTGTTCATGTCGCGGCGATGCTGGCCGCGAAAAACAATCTCGCCATCCTGCGGGTGGTACACACCGTTGATGACGTTGAGCATCGAACTTTTACCGGCGCCGTTGGGGCCGATGATGGCGCGAATCTCGTGCTCACGCACATCGAAGCTGATATTGGTGAGCGCCTTCACGCCCCCGAAGGAGAGGGAGATATTCTCGAAACTCAGGACGACATCGCCGATTTTTCTGACCTTATCCATGGGTTCCCTGTATTCAGGCGGCTTTCTTCACTGCCTGGGATGGAGTGGTCCTGGCTTCCATGATGCGTAAGTCGGCGCTGATCATGCCGCTGCGGCCATCCTCGAATCTGACTTGCGTCTCGATAAATTGCGAACGTTTTTCAGAATACAGCGCATCGATCAGCACCCGGTACTTCTCGCCGATGAAACCGCGCCGCACCTTGCGCGTGCGGGTCAGCTCGTCGTCGTCCGGGTCAAGCTCCTTGTGCAAAATCAGGAAACGCTGCACCTGCGAGGCGCACAACATGGGGTCATGCGCCAGATCGGCGTTGGCGTCTTCAACGCACTGGCGGATCAACTCGTACACCTCGGCCTTCTGCGCCAGGTCGGTGTAGCCGGAGTAGGCGATGTTGCGGCGTTCCGCCCAGTTGCCCACCGCGCCCAGGTCGATGTTGATAAAGGCGCACACCTTGTCGAGACCTTGCCCGAACGCCACCGCCTCCTTGATGTAGGAGACGAACTTGAGCTTGTTCTCGATGTAGTTGGGCGCGAACAGGTCGCCACTCGCCAGCTTGCCGACATCCTTGGCGCGGTCGATGATCTTGAGATGTCCGTCTTCGTCGAAGAAGCCGGCATCGCCGGTATGGAAAAAACCTTCGTGGTCGATGGCCTCGGCGGTATCTTCCGGTCGCCGGTAATATTCCTTGAGCAACATCTTGCCGCGCACCAGCACTTCGCCGTTGTCGGCAATCCTGACCTCGACGCCCGGCGCCGGTTTGCCGACGCTGTCGAACTTGATTTCGCCGTCCGGCTGCAAACACACTGCGGCGCAGGTTTCCGTCGATCCGTAAAGTTGCTTCAGATTGACACCGATGGAACGGTAGAAGCGAAACAGGTCCGGCCCGATCGCCGCGCCAGCGGTGTAGGCCACGCGGATGCGGCTCATGCCGAGGACGTTGCGCAGCGGCCCATACACACATAGGTTTCCCAGCGCATACAACAGCCGGTCGGCGGCGGATACCCCAGGCTTGCCGTCGAGAATCTCCGCGCCGCAGCGCCGCGCCACTGCCATGAAGGCATGGAACATGCGGCGCTTGATGGCGCTGGCATCCTCCATGCGGATCATCACCGTGGTCAGCAAATTCTCGAACACGCGCGGCGGGGCGAAGTAATAAGTCGGGCCGATCTCGCGCAAATCAGTGAGCACCGTGTCGCCGGATTCCGGGCAGTTGATGGTGAAGCCGGCCACCATCGCCTGGGCGTAGGAGAACAAATGGTCGCCGACCCAGGCCATCGGCAGGTAGGAGAGGATGTCGTCTTGCGGGCCAAGATGGTCGAATTCAACGCCGCTCTGCGCCGCCGTGATGAAAGAGGCGTGGGTCTGGCATACGCCTTTCGGCTTGCCGGTGGTGCCGGAGGTATACAGCATCACGGCGACATCGCCGGGCCGCCCCAGGGCAATTTCGCCGTCGAGAAAATCCGGCTGCGTCCGGTCATGGATGCGGCCCATCTCGATCACTTCGTCCAGGCTCTGGATATAGGGCTGGGTGTAGTGGCGCATGCCGCGCGGATCATCGTAAAGGATGTGGTTCAGCGCCGGGCCGTTGCCCATGATTTCCAGCAGTTTGTCGACCTGTTCCTGGTCCTCGACAATAGCGAATTTGATGCCGGCGTTCTCCAGGACATAAGCCATTTCCTGCGCCACCGCGTCCTGGTACAGCGGCACCGGTACGCCGCCCAGCATCTGCGCCGCGCACATCGCCCAGTAGAGTCTCGGGCGGTTGTCGCCGACGATGGCGAGGTTGTCGCCACGCTTGAACCCCAGCGCAGACAGCCCGCAGGCCATCGCCCGCGTCTCCTCTGCAACCTGGCGCCAGCTCCAGGTCTGCCAAATCCCCAGGTCTTTTTCGCGCGTGGCCGGACGGTCACCGCGCACACGGGCATGGTTCAGCAGCAAATGCGGAAAGGTGTCGAGTGTGCCGACGACCTTGTCTGGCGATGAAGCTGCCATGGTTCGATCTCCTCCTGCGTAGTCTTGCTTATTTGAGTCCATTGTACCGGCTGAAAGCCCTCTGGCAACCCTGCTGTATCCCCATCTCGGCCCGCGCTCGGGTGGCTTGGTCATCGCGATCCTGATCGATTCCAGGTAAAGGTAGGCATTGATCCCGGCCAGGCCCTTCACCGTGATACCGCACTGCAATCTCCTTCACCAAGTTTCTGGTTGTAGGCGTCGATGGCATCGAGCCGATACACCTTGTTGTGCTCGGTCTTGTGGGTGGCGGAATAGCGCAGAATCATCAACGGATCGAATTCCGCCAATTTCCCGGTGGTCGCCCTGCCCTCCATTTTCTGCGGCTCATCCAGGATCAGGATTGGGCGGTTCTTCCACCACCGCCTTCACCGCCCCAGTTTGGTAAGCCTGTTGTTTGAATTTGAGTTTCATGGCGCCCGATTTATCCTGCGTTTATTCTGCATCGCACGGACACTGCCGGACGGAAGGTGTCTCACGACTCCCCCGCGTCTTTCAGTTCTTCTTCTATTTCCTCGACGGTAGGTAACTGCGCCCGCACATCTAGCGGAATGTCCTTGGTAATGAATGAACTTACGCCCATCGGCTTCTGGATATCACGCAACGCATATTCGACATCCAGCTTGTCCTTGGTCTTGCACAGGATCAGGCCGATCGTCGGCTGGTCGCCTTCCGAGCGCAGTAGATCGTCGACGGCCGACAGATAAAAGTTCAGCTTGCCGATATATTCCGGCTTGAATTCGCCGGCCTTGAGCTCGACCACGATGTGGCACTTCAGGCGTGTGTGATAGAAAAGCAAGTCCAGAAAATAATCCTTGCCGTTGATGCACATCGGCACCTGACGACCCAGATACGCGAAGCCCTTGCCCAGTTCCAGCAGAAAGCGCGTGATCTGCCCGACAAGCTGGTTTTCGATGTCGCGCTCCATCGCCTGCGGCCCCAGCGTAAGAAAGTCGAAGACATAGGGGTCTTTCAGCGTGTGCTGCACCAGTTCCGACTGCGGCATTGGGAGCGTCGTGGCGAAATTGCCCACCGACTTGCCCGCGCGCAGATGGAATTGCTGCTCGATCTGCCGCTCCAGCACGATGCGGCTCCAGCCATTCTCGACGCAGGCCCTGGCGTACAGCAGGGCGACATCCACATCCTTGATCTTCGCCAGCAGGGTGCGCACATGGCCCCAGGGAATTTGTCCCACAGGCTGTGGGACAAATTCATGCTGCGCGCCGAAGAAGACATAGAACTGGCGCATGGCGAACAGACTGGTGCGCGAAAAGCCCGCCATCCCGGGATAGGCGGACTGCAAATCCTTCGCCATCTGCTCCACTACCGCAGCGCCCCAACCACGCTCCTGCTGCACATTCGTTAAGGTTCGTCCGATATCCCAATACAAAGCCAGCAACTCCGCATTGACGGCCAGCACGGCACGCACCTGTGCCGACTGGATACGCTGCTTGACAGTCTCCAGGGCTTGCCGATAGTCACCGTGCGTAACAATCTCGTTCATGAGCCGTGTTCTCCTACAGCGACTTGACTTCGGTCTCGGGGCTGAGGCGCTTAAAAATCTGCGCCACGTTAATCTTGGTGCTGTCGCCAGCGAAACCGCTGTCGCGGAACACGGCGCGCAGCGGCTTGCGCTTGACCAGTTCCTTCACCAGGTCTTCGGTGATGTTCGGATCGAAGCAGGCGGCAAGCGCGTTAGCGTCCACGAAGAACACGGTCTTGCCGACAATCTTCTGTTGCTCGATGGGCAGCGCCAGGCCATCGCCCGCGCCTCCTCAGCAGCCTGGCGCCAGCTCCAGGTCTGCCAAATCCCCATGTCTTTTTCGCGCGTGGCCGGACGGTCACCGCGCACGCGGGCGTGGTTCAGCAGCAAATGCGGAAAGGTGTCGAGCGTGCCGACGACCTTGTCTGGCGGTAAAGCTGCCATGGTTCGATCTCCTCCTGCGTAGTCTTGCTTATTTGAGTCTATTGTACCGGCACGGCTCTTCAAGAACGCAAGGCAGTCTACGTCGACGCCGGCCCGGTAATTGTCTTGTAGCGGACAATTCGCATCCTATAATGGCGCATGGCTGACCACAGCATCGGGAATGCGCATGCGACCACCCTCGGCGACATGCTGAGAGCATCGCAATGGGCAAGCGGCCTTACGGCTGGCGAACTGACGCGAGTGGAGCAGGGAGTTTTCGAAAAACAAGTTCCGGCAGGCGACTTTGTCTGCCGCAAAGGCGAGCCGGTCGAGCATTGGCTCGGCGTGATCGACGGCCTGCTCAAGCTGACCTGTGATCTGGCCTCGGGCAAGACCGCCGCCCTGGCCGGCATCCCGGCGGGCGGCTGGTTCGGCGAAGGCTCGCTGCTGAAAACCGAAGCGCGCCGCTACGACGTCATTGCGCTGCGCGACTCGCGCATCGCCTTGATGCGCCGCGCAACCTTCCACTGGCTGCTCGACCACAGCATCGCCTTCAATCGCTTCCTGCTCACCCAGCTCAACGAGCGCCTTGGCCAGTTCATCGGCCAGATCGAGTCGGATCGCCTGCACGACACCGACGCGCGCATCGCCCGCAGCCTGACCACCCTGTTCAATCCCGTGCTCTACCCCGGCACCGGCACACGCCTGAAAATTTGCCAGGAAGAAATCGGCAGTCTCGCCGGCATCTCCCGGCAGCGCGTGAATCTTTCGCTGAAAAAACTCGAGCAAGCCGGCTACCTGAGCGTCGGCTACCGGGGCGTTAACATCCTTGATCTGGAAGGCTTGCGCCGCTTCGGCGGGTGATATATAGCGGTCAAGCCCAGGCCAGGCCAGCTACGCCTAGCAACATGATCGCGGCCCCGACGACTTGCGTTCGCTTCACGGATTCTTTGAGCAGGCTCGCACCGATAAAGGCGCCGATCAGCATGGAGATTTCCCGCACAGGGGCGATGTAACTTAACGGGGCAGTCTGCATTGCCATCAGGACAAGCGCATAGGCGGTGGGGGATAACAGCCCGACCAGGATAATCGCTCGCCAGTGCTCCTGCCATTGGCTGCGCAGGGCATCTGTCCGGCGTAAGGTGAAAATGGCGAATGGCGCCAGCAATAGCGCACGAAATACTAGCCCGACTGCGTAAAACAGAATCGGCGTCATTCCCAATGTCTTGATGGCCCAGCCGTCGATGACGGTGTAGGTGGCAATAAATCCCCCGGTCAACATGCCCCAAAGCACACCGAGATACCGTCGGCGCGTTTGGCTCCCGCGCCAGATGTCGATGGCGCCGGCCGATACGAATACGCCTGCGAGAATGACCGCAACGGCAATCCAGCCCGGCAGACTCGGCCTTTCGCCCAGCAAAACCACGGCGGCAACCACCGCAAGCATGGGGCCGGCGCCGCGCGCGACAGGGTACACCACCACAAAATCGCTTTCCCGATAAGCCTTTTGCAGCACCAAGGAGTACACCACATGCACCAGCCCGCTTGCCAGTGCGGCGAACCACATCCAATGATCGAAGGCTTGTGGATGAGCCAACAACGCCCAACCGGCAACGGGCGCCGCAGCCGCAACACTGACCAGGCTAAACAGCCAAACGAAGGCCAAGCCCCCGCCGACTTTTTTTGCCACGATATTCCATATGGCATGGCAGATGGCGCCGGCCAGAACCAATGCCAGGGCGCTGGCACTCACACCTGGGTATCCTGCAAACGGTAACAGGTCAGCATCAGCGCCGCCACCCGTTCGGCCACCTTGCTGCATTCTGATTCCGAGAGAGGAGAAAAGCGACTTACCCACTGCTCCGATTGCACTAAATCCGGAAACTTGGGTGATTCACCCCAGAGCCAGTCAGGGTCACGGGCGTTTCGGCTTCGGCCAAATACGTGCAAGTGAACGCGGCGGTGTAACTGGACGGTTTTGGGACCCACGGGCTCAGCGCGATCATTGAGCGCCCAGTTGCCAGCTTCCCAGTAGTTCAGGCAACCGCCCTGCAATGTAGGCAATACCTCCAACATCGCCTGCCCCGTGGCCGCAACCAGTGAAGACCAATGCGCCAGCTCATGGAATGTGAGGCAACTGCGTTCCCACACCGGACGGGGCGGATTGACTATCAAGTGACCGCCATCTTGACGATCGCATAACACCATGTCTGGTGAAACAACGGAGCCGCCGGAACAGGAAAATATTGGATTTGACATGTTTACACCCATCAAGGTAATACCGGTGCCAAAGTAAGCCATCGCAACGTCCGCGCCTGGCAGGCGCTTGACGGATAACCCGAATCTCACGTATACAATGATCGCCTGAATCCGTTTGGAAGTGCGGCGGCAATATGAGCAAAACTGGAACCGGCGATGAGTAAAGCTGATGGTGGAACAGCCAAAGCCGTTCTACCGCTCAATTCCATTCGCGTGTTTATCGAGGCGGCGCGGCAACTCAGCTTCAGCCGGGCGGCGCTTGCGCTTGGAATGACGCAGAGCGGCGTAAGTCATCATGTCTCATCGCTGGAGAACTTTCTGGGGCAGCAGCTTTTTGTGCGCAGCGGATCGTCGGTCGATTTGACCGATGTGGGCAGACTGTATTTCGACACCGTGCAAGAAGCCATCTCCACCATCGAGCTGTCGACCCGCCAATTCGCACAACGCCCGGAAAACTCCGGGCGACTGGTTGTTCGTACTTCGCTGCCCACATTTGCGATGACGGTGCTGATTCCAGCACTGCCCCGCTTTTGTCCGATGCCGCCAGTGTCGGTCGATGTGGTGACTTCGCTTTCCCCTCCGGCGATCAGCGACGTATACGATGTCCTGATTACGCGTGACCTGGTGATCGACGGCGGTGAGAACTGGCTATTGGGGACCGAGGTACTGGTCTGCGTAGCTGCGCCTTCGGTTCATCGCCAGTTTGCCGGCAAGCCGATAGGCGCCTGGCCATTTCTCGCAGCCAAGTCGCGGCTGGATACTCTTCCAGCCTGGGTCAACCAGCAGGCGATTGAATCGCACAACATTCATGTCGCCGCCACATTCGATCATTATTTTCTGGCGCTCCCGGCAGCAATAAGCGGCATGGGATATTTGGTAATACCACACCTTCTGGTCATCGAACCTTTACGGCAAGGGCATCTGGTTGAAGTGGACACTCCAACCGTTCGGAGCACTGCAAGCTATATGGTTTATATCAATCCTCACTCACCGGTACCCGAGGCAGCGAAAACCTTTTGCCGTTGGCTGAAAGGACAACTCAGGAAGGATGGAATGAGCTTGGCGACGCTGCCGGCTTGTGACCCAGGCGATCCGTCGTTATCAGCATGGCCGGTCAACAAGACTGGAATATCTATCTGATCCCGCCGAAGTTGCCAAGCTCGATGCGGTTCGCGCGCCGATCTGCGGCAATTCTTGCAGTCACGTCGCCCAGCTTGCGCAGCCAGTCGAGGAAGGCATCTTTCCCGTCATTTCCTCGGGCTTTTGAAATAAAGCAGTCAGGAATTTTTCGGCAGCCCAGCCTGCTTCAGAACGGCATTCGCCTTGTGTCTCGATTTTATTTTATGGTCGACGGGAAAGCGCATGCCGGCGTGCGGCGAAACCAGAATCAGGCCACGCGGCGTTCGGCGACAAATAACTTGCGTGCCAGCAACTCGAACGGCACTTCACTCACACCCGGATAGCCGTTGGCGTCAAGCAGCTCGGGAACCATGACATCCAGCTTGGCGGATAAGGCTTCCAGCGTGTCGGCCTCGGTGGCAAGGCCTGGCACATCGTCCGATGTGGCGACCCATACGCCCGCCTCGTCATCCCACTCTGCCCGAATGAATAAAACCTTGGTCATGTGAAGCTCCGCTGGTGAAGATATGCGTTGATTATACGCGCCCGCAAGAATCGGTCTGCTTCCGCGCGATCTCAGGCCAAGAGCGGCCATCATGCCGCGATGCCAGGCAACATCAACGGCGTGTGCGTGCGGAGTCCGTACAAATGGGTGTAATTGGGTGTATTATTGGTTCCATGATTAGAGCCGATACCATCCAGATCACCCCGGACATCCTGTCACTGATTGCCCGGATTGATGAATTCAAGGGCGCATGGCGCGCCTTGGGTACACTCGCGCCTGACCGTCTGTCGGCCTTGCTCCGCGTCGCCACAATCGAGAGCATAGGCTCGTCTACCCGGATCGAGGGCAGCAAGTTATCCGACCGCGGGGTTGAACGCCTGCTATCCAACCTGAAAATCCAGAGCTTCACCAGTCGTGACGAGCAGGAGGTGGCTGGCTACGCGAAAGTCATGGAATTGGTATTCACATCGTGGCAAGACATCGCGTTCACCGAAAACCACATCAAGCAGTTGCACCAGAACCTGCTCGCTTACGGCGAGAAGGATGCATGGCATCGCGGCAACTACAAGACCACCTCCAACAGCGTCGTCGCTTTTGATGAGAGCGGCGCGCAGATCGGCGTTGTTTTCCAGACAGCCTCGCCCTTCGATACGCCTCGCCTGATGACGGAGTTGGTCACTTGGGTGCAGGAGGAGCGCACTGCCGGACACTTGCACCCTTTGCTGATCATCGCACTGTGGGTGGTGGTGTTTCTGGAAATCCATCCATTTCAGGACGGAAATGGACGACTCTCCCGCGTGCTCACGACGCTACTGCTGTTGCAAGCGGGTTATGCCTACGTACCATACAGTTCCATGGAAAGCGTCATCGAGCAGAGCAAAGAAGCTTACTATCTGGCATTGCGCCAGACCCAAGCTACGATTCGTAGCGATGCCCCGAACTGGCAACCGTGGTTGGGATTCTTCCTGCCGTCGCTGAATGAGCAGGTCAGGCGACTTGAAAAGAAGGTGGAGCGCGAAAAGCTTGTACTGGCCGCCCTGCCTGAACTCTCGCTGCAAATCGTCGAATTTGCCCGTGAGCATGGCCGCGTCACTATCGGCGAGGTCATCAAGCTGACAGGCGCAAGCCGCAATACGCTCAAGCAGCATTTTCGCGCACTGGTCGTGCGCGGCCACCTCAACCAGCGCGGTAGCGGACGAGGTGTCTGGTACGCGCTGCGCTGATTTTACTCAAGCAGGACTGCCGCCCCCAAC
>JACQAO010000074.1 GCA_016194935.1 Betaproteobacteria bacterium | reverse complement strand
ATGGCCCGGTGGCCGCGCTGTCATGGGAGAAAGTCAAGGTCGACGGCTTTACCGAAAACGGCGGCGTCACAGCAATGAGTTTCGGCAGCCAGTCGCGTGTATCCATGCGTCATCGCCTGGGCTGGCAGGCGGTCTGGCAAGTGGATAATTATTCGCCTTATGTGCGCCTGACGCATGAAAAAGAATACAAGGACAACCAGGGGTCGGTGACGGCGAATATGATTGGCTCGCCGTTTACTTTCTCGGTGCCGACCAAAGGCAAGAAAGAAAGCTACGGCCTGCTGGCGCTCGGCACGACGGTGAAATTCAAGGATGTCACCGCGCAGTTGGGTTTTACCAGCAATTTCTCGCAGTCCGGCGCGCGCAACCATTCCATCTCGATAGGCGTCGGCATGCCGTTCTAGCAGCCAGATTTGTTCCCGGGGTTCCAGTTATCGAGCAGGGTGTCGAACGCCTCGGGGGGCATCGGCTCGGCGAAAAAATAACCTTGACCGTAATCACATCCCGCAGCGCTCAGGAGATCCAGTTGCCCGATGGTTTCCACGCCTTCGGCAACCACCTTGAGACCCAGCTTGTGCGCCATGACGATGATCGCCTCGACGATAGCCAGGTCGCCCGGGTCGGAGGACATGTCACGCACGAAGGATCGGTCGATCTTCAGATAGTCAATGTGGAATTTCTTGAGATAGGACATGGCCGAATAGCCGGTGCCGAAATCGTCAAGAGAAATTTGCACTCCGCCGTCACGGAATTTAATCAGCTTCCCGGCGATTTCCGGATGGTCGTCGAGCAGCAGGCCCTCGGTGATCTCGATGTTGATGCATGACGCCGGCAGGTCGATCTCCTGCATATAGTCGACCCAGCTCTCCTGGGTTTTGCCGGCGTGGAATTGCCGGGGCGATTTGTTGACGCTCACCTGCACGCAGTCGCGTTCCAGGCTGCACCATTCCTTGACTTTGCGCGCCGACTCCTTGAACACCCAGTCGCCGATTTCGCCGATCAGGTTGAGTTCCTCGGCCAGCGGAATAAACTCCGCCGGGCCGACCATGCCGCGGGTCGGATGGCGCCAGCGCAACAACGCTTCGGCTTTGACTATTTTCCCTGTTTTCAGGTACACGATGGGCTGGTAATACACCATCAATTGATTACCGGCGAGCGCCACGCGCAGATCCTTGCCGAGTTGCATCCGCTCCTGCGCCACGACCTGCATTGAGGCGGAGAAGTAGCTGAAACAGTTGCGGCCCTGTTCCTTGGCGGCGTACATGGCCTGGTCGGCATGCTTGATGAGGGATTCTGCACCTTCGGCGTCGTCCGGAAAAATTGCGATACCGATACTGGCGGAAACATAGGCGGTTTCACTGCCGAGCAGAAAGGGCGCCGCCAGCGCTTTCAGCATGGTCTGGGCGAGCTCTCCGACGCGTTTGACGTCCGCCAGGGTGGGCATGATGACAGTAAACTCATCGCCGCCGAGGCGCGCCACGGTGTCGGAGGCGCGCACGCACTCGCCGATGCGGCGCGCCGCTTCGATCAGCAGGAGGTCGCCGGTGGAATGCCCGAGCGTATCGTTTATGTCCTTGAAACGGTCCAGGTCGATGAACAGCAGCGCCAGCAACTGGCCGGCACGCTGCATTTTCTTGATTTCCTGGTCCAGGCGGTCATGGAACAGGCGGCGATTCGGCAGCCCGGTCAGCACATCGAAATTCGCCTGCTTCCAGATCAATTCTTCCGACTGTTTTTTCTCGGTGATGTCACGAATGGTGCCGATCATCCGCCGCGCGTGGCCCGCCGCGTCCCGCTCGATGACCTGGCCCTCATTGATAATCCAGATGGCTTTTCCGGCGGGAGTGACGATGCGGTGTTCGATGCTGTAAGCGGGGGCCGACTCCTGCCGGGTGGTGGTAAATGCCCGGATGACTCCGGGGCGGTCTTCTTCCGGCGCCAGCGCGATCAGCGCATCGAAGGTGGTAATGGTGACCTTCTTCGCGCCGTCCAGAAGCTCGGACCAGGTTTCCGAAAGATACACGATGCCGCTGTCGATGTTGTAGTCCCACAAGGTAAGGCGCGAAGCTTCGAGCGCCAGCTTGAGCCGCTTCTCGCTTTCCTTGAGCGCCTCCTCCGCCCGTTTGCGGGCGGAAATGTCCTTGCCTATGCCCCGGTAGCCCTTGAAATTCCCCTGGCCGTCGAACAGCGGAAACCCGCTGGCGCTGTACCAGCGTGTGGCGCCTTCCGCATCCTCTATCTGGTACTCCAGGTCGTTGAACGCCTGATGGGCTTCCAGTTGCGCCCGGTGCGCTGCCCATAGGCCGGGGTCGGCTTCAAAGTTCCTGATCGGTAATTCCCAGCGCGTCTTGCCGATCACGTTATCGTGTTCGATCCCGGTTCTGTCGATGCTTCCTTCATGGAAGACAAACCGAAAATTCCGGTCCTGCTCCCAAATCCAGTCCGAGGAAAGCTGCGCCAGACTAAGGAAGCGATCTTCGCACTCCTCCAGCGCGTTTTTAAGGCGGCGGCCCTTGTACCCCAGAGGGTATTTGCGCCCCTGCACTTTGCCGAGGCCGGCCCTGGCGACGATGTCGAACAATTTTTTAGCAAGGTGGCGCATGCAGTCGTTGAGTGTACCGTTGGTTAAACTACACGCTCAGGGCGCTTCGCGCCGCGCCACTTGATTAATCGATCAGCTTCGGTAATCGGCGTTGATCTTGACATAGTCATAGGACAAGTCGCAAGTCCACAACCTGGCGTGCGCGGAACCTCTGCCGAGATCGACGCGCACCAGTATTTCGCTTGGCGCCATCGCCCGCGCGCCATCCGCCTCGTGGTAGCTGGCGGCGCGACCGCCGTATTCCGCGACCAGAATATCGCCCAGCCACAGCTTTACCGTCCTGACATCAAGATCCGCCAATGTAGCGCAGGCCTGGGCGGCATTGCCGATGGCGGCAAGGATCCGGCCAAGGTTCGGGTCGGAAGCGAAGAAAGCGGTTTTCACCAGCGGCGAATGCGCGATGGCGTAGCCGACGGCTTTGCATTCGGCGGCATCGAGTCCGCCGTCGACGGCGATTTCAATGAATTTGGTGGCGCCTTCGCCGTCGCGCACAATGGCTTGCGCCAGTTCGCCGGCAACGGCGGCGACGGCATCGCGCAACGCGGCGTAATCGGCCCTGGCCGCGCTGGCAATCTCCGCATTGCCGGCGGCGCCGGTGGCGATCAGGATAAATGAATCGTTGGTCGAGGTATCGCCATCGACACTGATGCAATTGAACGAAACGTCGGCGACTTCTTTCACCATCTGCTCCAGCAGCGGCTGGGTGATGGCGGCGTCGGTGGCGACGAAGCCGAGCATGGTGGCCATGTTCGGCTTGATCATGCCGGCGCCTTTGGACATGCCGGTGACTGTGACCGGTTTGCCGGCGATCATGATCTGCCGCGACGCAACCTTGGCGACCGTATCGGTGGTCATGATGGCGTGCGCCGCTGCGAGCCAGCCCTGACTGTCGCCGCGCAGCGCCGATTGGCAGTTGGGCAGAGCTGAGACGATGCGCTTGAGCGGCAGCGGCTCCATGATGACGCCGGTGGAAAACGGCAGCACCTGCCGGTCGGACAGGCCCAACAGAGCCGCCAGGGCGCTGCAGGAGGCGCGCGCCGCGAGCAGCCCGGCTTCGCCGGTGCCGGCATTGGCGATGCCGGTATTGATCAGCAGGGCGCGAATCCCGTGTCCGGCAAGATGCTGTTGACATACCTGGACCGGCGCGGCGCAGAAGGGGTTCTGCGTGAACACGCCGGCGACCCGGCTGCCGGCGGCAAGTTCGATCAAGGTCAGGTCGTGACGATTGGTTTTGCGGATGCCGGCTGCGGCGATGCCGAGGCGGACACCGGCAACCGGGAAGAGACTGGCGGCGGAGGGTGTAGCGTAGTTAACGGGCATGTAGAGCGATTCCTGAAAGGGCCGAAAAATTTACCGCGTATTTCTCTGGGTGTGCGCCATGAAAAAGCACGTCATTCAAACACAATTTTCCATAACTCGCGCACGGCCTTGACGCGATCAGCCACGCTGGCCGGTTCGACCTGGGCCGGTGAATTGTTGAGGCGCAGCCGGTGTTGCAGGCGGCGATAGTCACGATAGGCGTTACGCACTGTTTCGGCCAGATCAACGGGGATCAGGCCGAGTTCTCCGGCGGTTTTGAGCAACGCGATATTACCGCGATTGCCGGTCAGCACCGGATGTTGATGGGCATGGCCGAGCACCAGGAACTGCACCATGAATTCGACATCAATCAACCCGCCGTGATCCTGCTTCAGGTCGAATAGGCCGTTCCTGCCGGCATGGGCATCGAGCATTTTTTGCCGCATCGCCAATACTTCGCGTTTGAGTTCACCGAGATCGCGGGCCTGGCACAGCACCTCGCTGCGGATTTTCTCGAAAGCTGCGCCGATGTCGCGGTCGCCGGCGGAAAAACGCGCCCGGCTGAGCGCCTGATGTTCCCACATCCAGGCGGCATCGAGTTGATATTTGCGAAAGGCGTCGAGCGAGCTGACCACCAATCCGGCATCGCCGTCGGGGCGCAGCCGCAGGTCCGTCTCGAACAGCATGCCGGCTGATGTCTGGCTGGACAGCCAGGTATTGAGCCGGGTTGCCAGGCGCGCATAGTTTTCCGGAGCGAGCGGGTCAGGATCGTCATAGAGGAAAATCAGGTCGAGATCGGAGGCATAGCCGAGCTCCTTGCCGCCCAGTTTGCCGTAACTGATGATGGCGAAGCGCGGCGTTTCGGTGTGCCGCTTGCCGAGTTTGCGCCAGGCGAATTTGAGCGCCAGCGCGAGCATGATGTCGGCCAGATCGGAGAGGTGGTCGGCCAGTTTTTCCAGCGGCAGCAGGCCGGAGAGGTCCTGCGCCAGCAGCCGGAATACCTGGGCGTGATGGGCTTCGCGCAACATGTCCATCTGTCGTTCGGTGTCAGGTTCGGTGTCTTCCAGCGTCTGTTCGAGCTGACTGCGAAAGTTGCTCCAGTCGGGCGCAGTTTCCAGAATGCGCGCGTCGAGCAACTCGTCGAGCAGGATCGGGTGGCGCTTCAGATAGTCCGCCGCCCACGCCGAGGCGCCGACCAACTGCGCCACTTTTTTCAGCGCCAGAGGATATTCCAGCAACAACGCCAGGTAGGCGGCGCGACCGCTGATGGCTTCGAGCAGATCAAGGCAGCGCGACAGGGTTGCATCGGGATGCGGCGTCGCCGCGCAGGCTTCGATGACGCGCGGCATCACCGCATCGAAGCGCTCCCGCACCGGCTCCGGCAACTGCTGATAACGCCCACCGGCGCGCATGGCGGCGAAGCGCTGCGCCACCGCCACGGCATCGCGGTAACCATGCCGGGACAATTCCGCCGCCTGGGCATCGCCGTCGTTGGACAGCCAGAGGCCGCCGAGGGCATGGCTGGCTTGCTGGTGGTCGGCGAATACGGCCTCGAAATGCCTTGCGACGGCGGCGCGATGGTCGTCGAGCTCGACCAGCAGCGCGGCGTAACTGGCGAAACCCATGGCCTGCGCGATGAGCGCCTGATCTTCGGGATTGGCCGGCAAGCTGTGGGTCTGCGCATCATCCAGATATTGCAGCCGGTGTTCGAGACGGCGCAGGAATTCGTAAGCGCTGGCCAGCTCCAGCGCCGTGTCGAGCGTGATCTGTTTTTTTTCGGCGAGCAGCGCCAGCACTTGCAGTGTCGGCTTGATCCGCAACTGGGCATCGCGGCCGCCGCGAATCAACTGGAATACCTGGGCAATAAATTCGATTTCGCGGATGCCGCCGGGGCCGAGCTTGATATTGCCGGTCATGTCCTTGCGCGTTACTTCGTGGCGGATTTGCGCATGCAGGCCGCGCATTGCATCGATCGCGCCGAAATCCAGGTATTTGCGAAAAACAAATGGGCGGCGCAGCGACTCCAGGGCCGCGCCCCATTTATCCGTACTGCCGCCGGAAGCCACGCCGAGGAAGCGCGCCTTGATCCAGGCGTAGCGTTCCCATTCCCGGCCCTGCGCGACGAAATAATTTTCCAGCATGTCGAAACTGCATACCAGCGGACCCGAGTCGCCGTTCGGACGCAGCCGCATATCGACGCGGAATACTTGCCCGTCGCCGGTAATTTCAGAAATGGCGTTGATCAGGCCGCGTCCGAGCCGGGTGAAAAAATCGAAATTATCGAGTGACTGCGAATTTACATTGACATTGGCCCCCGCCGCATCGGTTACGCCGTCTTCGGGGTAGACAAAAATCAAGTCGATATCCGAGGAAACATTCAGTTCGCATCCACCCAGCTTCCCCATGCCGATAACGAGCAGTTGTTGCGCTTCGCCGAGCTTGTTGCGGGGCGTGCCGTAACGCGCGGCAAGCGCGGCGGTGAGTGTCGCCAGGGCTGCCTCTACGGCGACCTCGGCGATCAGTGTCATGCCAGCGGTGACTTCGGCCAGATTAGCCAGGCCGGCCAGGTCGCGCGCGGCGATACGCACATAAGCGCGTTGCTTGAGCAGCCGCAATGCGGGTTTAAGCGTTGCCTCATCGAGCGTGGCGGGCAGCCAGCGGCGCACGGTCTCGGCGGTCAGCGCCTGGTTCCAGCCGCTAGCCAATTCATCCTGCAGCGCCGGCGTTGCCGCGAGCAACTGCTGCAAATAACGGGAAAGCGGCAAAACCTGGCGCAACAGAGGGGGTAGGGTGGGCATTAAGGTAAAATGGGCTTTTGCCGGAGTGAAGTCATTCTAACCTTCAGGAAATATGTTAACCGGCCCTGGCAGCGTAAGCTTATCCGCGTGCTGGGGTGGTTGCTGACGCTCGGCTATTTCGGCTTCGCCCTGATTTTCCTGACCTTGCGTTACGCGATACTGCCGCATATCGGCGACTACCGCAGCGATATCGAACGGATACTGTCCGCCTCGATCAATCTGCCGGTGACCATCGCCAGTATCGATAGTCAATGGCAGGGGTTGCGTCCGAATCTTGCGCTGCATGGTTTCGCGGTGCGTGACCGGCAGGGCCGGCCAGCGCTGGCTCTGGATAACGTCGAAGCGGAGCTTTCCTGGACTTCCCTGCTGCACTTCAGCCTGCGCTTGCACCGGCTGGAGATCGCAGCGCCGGCGCTTACCATCCGCCGCGATGCTGCGGGCCGGATTTTCATCGCCGGTTTGCAACTCAATGCCCAGACGCCGGAGAACCGGAACGATTTCGCCGATTGGTTGCTGACGCAGCGCCGGGTGGTGGTGCGCGACGCCAGCATCGTCTGGCAGGATGAGCTGCGCGGCGCTGCGCCGCTGACGCTGCAACGCCTGAATTTTCAATTGCTGAACGACGGCAGCCGCCACCGCTTTGGCTTGACCGCTGAACCGCCCCGCGCACTGGCGGCGCGCCTGGATTTGCGTGGCGACTTCAGGGGCCGGGATTTGAACGAACTGGAAGCATGGAAAGGCCAGGTCTATGCCGAGATGGACTATGCGGACCTGGCGTTCTGGCGCGCCTGGGCCGGCGCCTTCGACAAGTTCGCACTGGAACTGCCGCAAGGCAGCGGCGGCATGCGCTTGTGGTTGAGTTTCGAGCAATGGCGGTTGACCGGCCTGACCGCCGATATTGCGTTGGCCGATGTGCAGTTGCGCCTGGCGCAGGATCTGCCTCTGCTGGATTTGCTGTCCATGAACGGACGCCTCAGCGGACAACGCTTGCCGCATGGTTTCCAGCTTGCCGCAAGCCGGCTGAACTTGCGCACGCGCGACGGCATCGAGATCCAGCCGACCGACTTCAAGCTGCGCTGGAGCGAGGCCGCCGGTGGATCAAAGCCGATGTCGCTGGGCGAATTCACCGCCAACAACCTCGATCTGGACGCCCTGGTCAAACTCGCCGCTTATTTGCCACTGGGCGCGACCGCACGCCAGCGCCTGACCGAGGCCGCCCCGCACGGCAGGTTGTTCGATCTGAAATCGGCATGGAGCGGCGCAGACGGCGATCCTGGTCTGGCCAAGTACAGCCTGCGCGCGCGTTTCGAGCGGCTTGGCATGCGTGCTCAAGGAAGCCTGCCGGGTTTTGAGGGTGTTTCCGGCAGCATCGACGCCAACGATCAGGACGGCACGCTGATTCTGGACAGCCGTCAAGCGGCCATTGAAATGCCAACGGTATTTCCCGAGCCGCGCCTCGATTTCGATACGCTGAGCGCCAGAACAAGCTGGAAGACACGCAGTGAAGGCGGACAGACCCGTGTCGAAGTCAAACTCGACAATGTGGCGTTTGAAAACCGGGATGCCGCGGGCAGCGCCAGCGGACGTTACCAAAGCCGTGCCGGCGAGCCGGGCGAGATCGACTTGCAGGCGCGTCTGACGCGCGCCAGCGGCGCCGCCGTGTGGCGTTACATGCCGCTGGCGGTAAACAAGGATGTCGGCGCATGGCTGCATGCCGCGATTGTTGGCGGCAGCAGCAACGACACCAGCTTGCGCTTGAAGGGTGACCTGAAACACTTTCCGTTTACCGACGGCTCGGGAATTTTCGAGGTCAAAGGCAAGTTCCACGACGCAACGCTGCGCTATGCGCCGGACTGGCCGCAAATCGACAATATCGCCGGCGAGTTGGAGTTCGTCGGCAAGCACATGCTCATCAAGGCCAGTCGCGGCAGCATTTACGGCGCCACGGTCAGCGATGTCAAAGCCGAGATCGCCGACTTGTGGACGCCTAGCGAACCCTTGGTGATTACCGGCAAAGCAGCCGGCCCGACCACTGATTTCCTGCGTTTCGTCGAGACCAGTCCGGTGGGAGAACACATCGAGCATTTCACCGAAGACATGACTGCGACCGGCAGCGGCCAACTCAATCTCAGGCTGGTGCTGCCGCTGCTGCATCTTGCTGACGCCAAAACCAGCGGGGTTTATCGTTTTACCAATAACACCCTGATGCTCAATGCCGATGCGCCGCCGCTGACCGATGTCAATGGTCACTTGCAGTTTTCCGGCGATGGGTTGAAGGCTGATAAAGTACGGGCCGCCTTGTTCGGCTCGCCGCTGACGGTGGACGTGAAGACAGCCGGCAATGGCGTCGTGCTGGTCAATGCGGACGGCAAGTTGAACGTGGCCGGGTTGCGCAAACAGTATGCCTATCCGTTGCTCGATCATTTGTCCGGCGGCAGCAGTTGGCACGGCAGCGCACGGGTGCGCAAGAAGAGCGCCGAGATCGTCATCGAATCGAAGTTGCAAGGTCTCTCGTCGAGTCTGCCCGAGCCGTTCAACAAGAGCGCCAACGAAGCATTGCCGCTGCGGCTGGAGCGTAAAACCCTGCCAGGGCTGAAAAGCGCTACAGCGCTTGCCCCGCCGCGCGACCAGATTGAAGTGACGCTGGGCAAAGCGCTGGCGGCGCGTTTTATCCGCCGTCAAGAGGGTGAAAATACTCTGCTGGAACGCGGCGCGATCACCCTGGGCGAGCCTCTGGCGATGCCCGACAAGGGCTTGCTGCTGTCCGCCAATCTGAAGAAAATTGATGTTGATTTCTGGCGCAGGATGCTGAACGAGGGAGGCGACGGAAAGGGTGACAGTGGCCTCGGCAGTGCATTCAAGCAGGCGAAAATCACCACTTCCGTGGCTTTGCGAACCGGCGAACTGATGGTCTTCGGTCACGCGCTGCACGATCTGGAACTCAAAGCTAACTCCCTCCCGGGCGCTATCTCCCGCGATAGCGGCTGGCATGCCGAAGTAAAAAGCCGTGAGCTGAGCGGCGACGTGAACTGGCTCAACCAGGGTGCAGGCAGGCTGACTGCGCGCCTTAAACAACTGGCCATCAACGATGCGGCGGAGGCTCAACCGGCGAGCGGCGGGGGCGGCGGCACGGCGCAGGATGAGATTCCCGGACTGGATATCGAAGCCGACCAGTTCCTGCTGCGCGGCAAGCCCTACGGCAAGCTCAAACTGACTGCCGACAACCGCGAGGGAACCTGGCTGGCCAAATTCGGCATTGACAACGACGACGCCAGGCTCACCGGCGAAGGCAAGTGGCGGCCCGCCACCAATCAGCCCGACACGCACCTCAAGTTTACGCTGAATGTCAAAAGCATAGAGAAGCTGCTGGCCCGCCTGAACTATCCGGACGCCATGCGGCGCGGCAGTTCCACGCTGGAGGGTAATGTATCCTGGTATGGTTCGCCATTCGCCATCGATATACCTTCGCTCAGCGGCACGCTCAAGGTAGAGGCGGCGAACGGCCAGTTCAACAAGATCGAGCCCGGCGTGGGGCGCTTGCTGGGCATCCTCAGTCTGCAATCCTTACCGCGCCGCATCACCCTGGATTTCCGCGATATTTTCAGCGAAGGTTTCGCCTTCGACAGCATCGCCGGCGAGGTCAATCTGAACCGGGGTATCATGGATGCCCATGATTTCCGGATCAGCGGGCCGTCGGCAAAAATCCTGATGAGCGGCAGTGTCAGTTTGCCGGATGAAACCCAGAACCTCAAAGTGCGCGTGCAGCCGGCACTCGGTGAAACGCTGGGCGTAGGCGCCATGTTGTCGAATCCGGCAACGGGCGCCATCGTTTGGCTGGCGGACAAGATATTGAAGAACCCGCTCGACCAGATATTCGCTTCCGATTACGCCGTGACCGGAAGCTGGGCCGATCCGAAAGTGGAGAAACTTTCCGGGTCGCGGGCGAAAGATGAAAAAGCGGCGCCCCTCAAAGGGAACGCAAATTGAAAATTGAGCGAGCTTATATCCATGAATAAGAACCGGCGCAGCGCCATTGCCGCCATCCAGATGACCTCCGGCCCGCAGATAGACGCCAACCTGGCGGAAGCGGGACGGCTGATCGCCCTGGCGGCGGAACGGGGCGCGCGTCTGGTGGCATTGCCGGAATATTTTCCGTTGATCGGCGTCAGCGATGCCGAGCGGCTGGCGGCCAGGGAAGAGGACGGTGCAGGGCCGATCCAGAAATTTTTGTCGGATGCGGCGCAACGTCATGGCGTCTGGCTGATCGGCGGATCGTTGCCCTTGTCGGCGGACGATCCCGCCAAGCTGCGCAACGCCTGCCTGGCGTATGACGAGAGTGGCCGGCGCGTTGCGCGCTACGACAAGATCCATTTGTTCAGCTTCAGCCGCGGCGCGGAAAGTTATAACGAAAGCCTGAGCATCGAGCCGGGCAAACAGGTCGTTGCGTTCGACTCGCCGTTCGGGCGTATCGGGCTGGCGATTTGCTACGACTTGCGTTTCCCCGAACTGTTCCGGGAAATGGGCGAGGTGGACCTGCTGGTGCTGCCCGCCGCGTTCACGGAAACCACCGGGCGCGCACACTGGGAGCTGCTGCTGCGTGCACGCGCCGTCGAAAACCAGTGCTATCTGCTGGCCTCGGCACAGGGCGGGCAACATCCGAATGGCCGTGTCACGCACGGCAACAGCATGATCGTCGACCCCTGGGGCGAGGTGCTGGACAGACTCGACAAACAAGCCGGGGTGGTGGTCGCAGAGATGGATGCGGCCCGTCTGAGCGAAGTACGGGCCAGTCTGCCCGCGCTCCGGCATCGAGTGTTGTAATTCTTTTCTGCGATAAAAATTTTTCCGGTGATCTTATGACTTCCAGCAATCCCTATAACACCGCCGAGCAATGTCTGCTGACGCCCTACAACCTGACGCCGGGACATCTTCAGAATATGTTCGGCCAGATGTTCAGCCATCGCGTCGACTATGCCGACCTGTATTTCCAGTATGCCCGCTCCGAGGGCTGGAGCCTGGAGGAGGGCATCGTCAAATCCGGCAGCTTCAACATCGAGCAGGGCGTCGGGGTGCGCGCCGTGGCGGGCGAGAAAACCGCCTTCGCCTATTCCGACGAGATCAGCCTGGCGGCTTTGCAGGGTGCCGCCCAGGCAACCCGCGCCATTGCCGCCCAGGGCGGAGAAGGACGCGCGCCGCTCCTTCAGCATCGCAGCGCGTTGCCCATGTATGCGGCGCACGACCCGATTGCCGCACTCGCCGATGCGGAAAAAGTCAGGCTGCTGGAGCGCCTCGAAGCTTACGCGCGCGCCGCCGACAGCCGTGTTGTCGAAGTCATGGCAAGCCTCGCCGGCACCTGGGAAGTGGTGCTGGTGGCGCGCAGCGACGGCCAGATGGCAGCCGATGTGCGGCCATTAGTGCGCGTTTCGGTGAGCGTGATCATGGCCGAGCATGGCAAACGCGAACAAGGTTCCGCCGGCGGCGGCGGGCGCTTCGACTACGCCTATTTCAGCGATGCGGTATTGCGTGATTACGCTGAAAAGGCGGTGCATCAGGCCAGCGTCAACCTCGCCGCCCAGCCGGCCCCGGCGGGGACTATGACAGTGGTATTAGGTTCCGGCTGGCCCGGCATCCTGCTGCACGAGGCCATCGGCCACGGTCTGGAAGGCGACTTCAACCGCAAGGGCAGCTCGGCTTTCGCCGGCCGCATCGGCGAGCGCGTCGCGGCCAAAGGCGTGACGGTGGTCGACGACGGCACGATCCCGGATCGGCGCGGTTCGCTGTCGGTCGACGACGAAGGCAATCCGACGCAGCGCACCGTGCTGATCGACGACGGCATCCTGACGGGTTATCTGCAAGACTCGCTGAATGCCCGCCTGATGGGGGTTGCGCCCACCGGCAACGGTCGGCGCGAATCCTTCGCCCACCTGCCGCTGCCGCGTATGACCAACACCTACATGCTCAACGGCGGCAGAAACCCGGAGGAAATCATCGCTTCGGTGAAGAAGGGGATTTACGCGGCGAATTTCGGCGGCGGCCAGGTCGACATCACCAGCGGCAAATTCGTGTTCTCGGCGGCGGAAGCCTACCTGATCGAAAATGGCCGGATCACCACGCCGGTCAAGGGCGCAACGCTGATCGGCAACGGCCCGGACGTGCTGCAACGAGTCACCATGATCGGCAACGACATGGCGCTCGACCCGGGTGTCGGCACCTGCGGCAAGGAAGGCCAGAGCGTGCCGGTCGGCGTAGGCCAGCCGACCCTGAAAATCGAAGGCTTGACGGTCGGCGGCACCGGCGGGTGAACAGCCGCCGGCCGCCCGTTGGCTATTGGGAATACACGTTGGCGCCGCCAGCGCCGACAGCCGAATAACTATATCCGGCATGTTCAATCGCATACAGGTCGCTGAGGGTGCCAGAGACTTGCGCCAGCCAGGTGATGCCGTCGACACTGGTTAACACCGTCCCGTTCGCGCCGACCGCCACATATTGCGACCCGTAGATGACTGCGTTCAGTGTTGAGGTAGTCAAAGCAGGGCGCGCCGTCCAGGTAATACCATCCGGGCTGGTGACCAGCGTGCCTGCTGCACCTACTGCAACGAAAGCCCCCGCGCCGGCAGTCGGGAAATAAGCGACGCTCTTGAGGTCGGCGCTGGTACCCGATGCCACCGCTTTCCAGGTGCCGCCGTCAGCGCTGGTGAGCAGGGTTCCACCCGCGCCCACCGCCACCCAGGTGCTGGTGCCGCTGCTATAGGTCACGCCATACAGATCGCTGGTGCTGCCGGAATTCGCCGCAGCGCTCCAGGTCTTGCCGTCGCTGCTGGTGATGATGGTTCCATGCGCGCCGACCGCCACGTTAAGCGTGGAGTAATTGCTCGCAATGGCGTACAAGTCGTTGGTGGTTGCGCTGGACTGCGCCGTCCAGGTTTTAGCGTCGGTGCTGTACAACATGGTACCGCCCGCGCCTGCCGCCAGATATGCGCCATTCACATACTTTGCCGCGTAGAGGTCTTTGCTGGTAACGGCGCTCAGCGGCGTCCAGGATTTTCCATCGCTGCTTGTGTACATTATTCCGCCCAAGCCTGCGGCGATGTGGCTGCCGCCGAAAGTCGCGGCGTGCAGATTGCTTGCGCCGAGCGGCGCGCCTGCGCTCCATACGCTACCTGCAAGCCGAGGCACTGCCGATACCGAAGGCGTGCCGGGACCGCCCGGCCCGCCGTCGATTCTGCCGTTGAGACTCACTGAATAAGTGATGCCATTGAACAACCCGGTCAAGGCGTAAGGGGATGTCACGCTTATCGCCGCCCTGGCACCGGGTACGCTGCTCCAGTTGCTGGGAGAAATGCTGCTGGCCGGTGCGTAGAACAGCCAGTAGTCGACGCCGGGCGTCATGTCCCAGGTAACGGTGATCTGGCTGTCGCCGGGCGTGAGCGTCAGGCCGGCGGCGGGCGGCGGCGCCGAGCTGCCGCTATTCAAACAGCCCGCGAGTGAGAATGCCGCCAGGACTGCGGCGATGAATAGTTTGAATGGCTTGAATGGCTTAACGATGCGCAAAGACATGAACCCGTACTCCCGTAAACTTTAAGGTTGCTGCATCTGGACTGCGAAAGCCAAGCATATTAAACCCAAAACCGTAATTCAAGCCACAGACCCAAATTCCGCGATTGAATTTCTCACGGCTCGGCAGCGGGGTTTTTAATGGTTCCCAGGACGAGGAATTTGATTCGTGCGCGAGGGTTGAGCCACCGAGCGGGGATTGCGGTGGTGATGGGTCTGTGAAGCGGAT
>JACQAO010000072.1 GCA_016194935.1 Betaproteobacteria bacterium | reverse complement strand
TGGCTTGCGCTGTTCCCAGATGTCGCGCAAATATCTCGCGTATCTGCGCTCCTTCCGTCCGCAGTATCTCCGCCCAGCTCGCTTCGATCTCTTCCGCTTTGCCTTGCGTGAGCGCCGCTTCTATTTGTCGTTGACGTGTTTTTTGCGGGATGTTGTCGAATTCGATGTCCGAGGCATTTTGTGCTGAAGCCTGTTGAGGAAAAACACTGCGCATGGTTTCCTGGAAAAGCCGTTCCGGATCGAAAATATTATTTTTACTACCGGAATCCAGGTATGCGTGTAGCAGTCGCTCGCGGATTAACGCCCTGGCTTCTTTTTCAGTGATGCCATTGAAATTACCATTCAGGAGCTTCCCGAGTTTTCCAAGCAGATCTTCAAAAAAATCCGTGTGTGCCGGGGCGAGCAAACGCATGACCTCTGCCATGAGCGGCTCGGAAAATTGCTTGGTCAAACGCTGCACCACCATGTCGCGCTGTGGCGTATTTTTCAGGAACTCGACAAGCTCCCTCCTACCATCCCGCACCGCCTGCCCCAGCATCTCATCGACAGACTTTGCTGTTTTATGACTTCCGCTCCATGCCATGCGTCCGGTTTCCAGGAAGAATTCCAGTTCCCCGCGTTCCGCCTGCTGTTCGCTGATGATGCCTTCAACGGGAGAAGACGCTGCCGCGAACGACTCTAATTTATCCCGCAACGCCGACCTGAGTCTTTCTTTGAATCTGCTTTCCATTTCATCCTGAAAACCGATGTAGCTGATGTCTCCCAGGTCTATTTCAAGCTGGTCTATCCTGGCTATCGCGCCATTGGTCGAAAGCTCGCTGAAAATTTCATCGGCCAGAGGCAGCAGCCGATCCTGGATAAAATATCCCAGCCCGGATTCCTGCTCGAGTGCAGACCCGACCGAACCGAATGAAATATCGAAGACGGCTTCCTCAATGATGTGCCGCGTATTAATTTTCTCTCAC
Organism: Betaproteobacteria bacterium; assembly: GCA_016194935.1. GTDB lineage: Bacteria > Pseudomonadota > Gammaproteobacteria > Burkholderiales > Rhodocyclaceae > JACRAR01. The sequence continues at coordinate 56,647 of JACQAO010000072.1, read as the reverse complement.
CCTGATTTCAAGAAGAAAATCGATCAATAGGGATGCTGTTTCAGCAGTCTTTGCCGGCTGGTCTCCAACCGTTCTCTTTGCTGTCTGCCATGCCTGATGCAATAGATTGAATCTTCCCCACTGCTCCTGATCAAGCCAGAATACTTCCGGGTGAATGTGGGCCGGGCAATTCAGGGAGACAGTTTCTTCCGCCAGCTTGTGAAACTCGGTACTGGCAAAGCGGGGGGAAGCGGATGGAAAAATAACGCTGAGCCTGAAACTGAAAAAATCCTCGGCAACCTCATGCCCCTCTTGAGCCGGCTGATCGCCGGGCCGTAGCAGAATATGCTCCACGATCTGCAAATCCTCGCCAACCTGACCCGTACCGCCGGAGGTCTCTGGCGGCGGCGCCGTGTCATCCGGCGCAAAACCAAGCAATAGTTTCAATTTCCTTTGCAGGCCGGAGGTGTTCTGGCTGGCGCTCGACGGCTTGCGATAGTCGAACGCCGCAGCACGGCTTTTACTGATTTCCACAATATTTTTCAGCAGAGCAAGCTTGTTCCTGATCCGCTCTTGCTCCGGGTCCATGTTTTCAGGGAAAAAGTAGCGCAGCGAGTTCTGGCTGAATTTCTCGCCATAGACACCTAATAAATAATCCAGAACCCGGTTCCGCCGGTCGCCGAAATTATCAATATCTGCGAGCAGTCCGGCGAGTCTGGCGTCCATCCGCGTGACGCCTTCCAGATAGACTGCCTCGATGTTGGGAACCGCTTCATCCCCCAGCACCTGGTAAAAATACGATTGTCTTAGCTGTTCATCCGTGGAAAACAGCCTCGGGATTTCCTGTACGTTTTGCAGAAAGTTCGCCAAGACCTGCTCGAAGAAAAGCAGGTATGCCTTGAGTTGTGCGGCCTGCGCCTTTCTTTCCGGCGGCGAAGAATCGGGTATCCCGTAAGAGTTCAGGCCGTACGCATTCGGGAAGTGATTCTGGAGCGAATAATATTCGCTGGTATTCCGGAAAGTAGCCGCTGGCAGCAGGGCGTCAACCCAGTCAAACCACAGCTTGTGCTGCCTCAACGCCTGCTGCTTATACTCCAGCCGATAGAATTCCGGTTCGACATCACGCTGAAGCACCGGGTAAACCTTGCCGGACTTGTAAAGCCTGATTTCACCTTCGCTGTCGGACGGCGGAAATCGCAGGCAGGCAACCGACAGATATGAGTGCTCATTACCCAGGTTGATCGGATCGGTTTCAACGCCATCCGCATCCACAAAAACCAGGCGGTTAATATTTTTTACCCCATCCACCCGGGCAATTCTTCCGATCAGGTCGTGGATCGAAAAATGTCCGTGCCACGGATGCAATTCTGCTTCGTCTATATACCCATGTCCCGTCAATACGCCGGTGAACAGGTCCTCCAGGCTCCTTCCGCTCTTGTGCATTTCAGCATAGGAATGGATAGGGACCTTGGGACTTAAATATTGCGCACACTCGAAATAGATTTCGGCGAGGATATTCGCCGGCTCCCTTTTCCCATCGACCTCTATCGTGCCGCGCAGGGAAAAAGGTATGCGCTTGACGATTTCCACTCCGGCCAGGTCTTCGCACAGGTTACGGTTCGCCGCGTAGGTTTTTTCGATCAGGTTGGCGTAAGCCTTCCTGACGCCTTTGTTGTCCTGATTTTTTACCTGTTCGCTCAACTGCACATATATGTTGCAAAGCCCATGCAGCTCGCCTGGCCTGGCGGTGGGTCTCTGAACCCAGACATTGTCGATATTGGGAACAGAGCTCAGGATAAGCTTGCGGTAATCATTATCGGTGATCGGATGACAGGGAAATATTTCATCCGGACGATACAGCGCCAGCTTTTTATAATCCAGCGACCCGTCGCTGGAAGCCAGGTAATCAGCAGCGCTGAAACCGGTCCGATATACCAGGTCGGTCAATGCGTAACAAAGCGCTTCCAGGACCGTGACGCCCGGATCGTGCAGGTTGTAGTCCGTCCAGATATCCCCCGACGTCTCCTGAACGAGCCTGATCCCTTCTTCTCTCAATCCATCGAAGTCGAGCCCATCCCGATCCGGCTGGATCTTTCTGATGAAGGACTCAGCCATCATGGTCGGTGCAATACCGGCAGGCTGATTTCAACATCTTCGTTCTCTCCAGGCGGGAAAATCTTCGGCTGTAACTCATCATTCATTACTCATCGCTCGGCGCCTGACTTGGAATTTGGCCCGCTGAGACAGCTCTCCATAAAAGGATCGAACCATAACTGGGTCACGAAATACCGGATGCATACCTCCTCATCGGCATTCTGCTCGAAACTGCAACGTGTCCTCATTTCAAGAGAGTAGTTGTGCGTCTCCCCAACCCAGCGCAAGTCGATTTGATCGCATCTCGATGAAAAATGCGCCTGGTGGTAGGTGATGTTGCCTTTTTTCGAGTTGAAGGTATTCAGCGCAAACGCATGCAGCAGCGCGTACCTTCCGTTATTTTTCTTGCCGACTCCGGCCATGATCTCGAACGCCTGGCAGCCGTCGAGTCCGGTGATGACCGGGTGCCATTTTCCATCGGCCCGAACTGCTTTTTCGGCCCCGCCTTCCCTGCCGATTCTGCCATCCGAGGCTACAACGCCGTTTACATCCACCTCGTATTCCGGGTTGTTTTTGTTGATGCCCATCCGGATTTTTTCATGCTGAACGGTTTCTTCTCCGGCTTCGCTCCCCGCTGCGCTGGCCAGGGTCAGGCCGGTGGTGTTGTTATTGCCGTAAAAGAAATTCAGGTTTTTATAGCTTCCCACGCCGCCGCCATACCCCGACATGGAGAAAGCAATCGACCAAAGCGGAGTCTTGACGGTGATTTCGTCATAGAAGCTGATCAGCTTGCTGCTATTGCCGAGTTGAGCGACTTTCATCCCGTCCTGGGCGCTCTTGTCGAAACCATCATCAACGATATTCACCATTGAGTCGATAAGGTCGCCGAACGCCTCCTGGGTGGGGAGTTTCCCATCCGCAAAATTATCGGTTAAGGTTTTTCGATTGCGTTTTGTCATAGATTTTCCCGGGACAAAATAAATGTGCTTCCAATGGCCAGCTTGGCAATCCCGGTTTCAACGGGCTGCCAGGCGCCTCTCTCGTCCACAATCTCAAGCAGGTGGCGCCGGGCCGGTATGGCGATGCTCCAGGGATGGGCCGGATTAACTTCGCTGACTTCTTCTTCCTCCGGATGCTCCCTGGCGGTATCGGACAAATGATATTGGCGATCATCGCTCACCCTGATTTGCAACATGGAAAGTCCCGACACGGATTCAACGTAGTCGAGCTCCTGGATATGCGACTGCATATCCTTGCAGCGGATATGCCATCCGAATCTTGCCACCAGCCCGTGAAGGCTCCAGGGGGAAAGATATTCAATGATTTCCTGATTCAGTTCCTTGAGGTAAAACCCCCGCTCCATTCCCCGCCTGAGCTTGACCTTGCAGCGCACTTGTATCTGCTCGTAAGCAGGATTGCGGATACTGATTTTCACGAATGGGGATGACAGGCTCTTGACAAACTCACTGACCTCCCGCAATACCAGCGCATTGACCATAGGCTGCAAATTCACCGAAGCCGGCTCTTTCAAATAGGGAATCAGCACAATCAACAGGTGTCCCGGCCTGACCCGCCCCTCATCCCCGGCATCGCCGGTCATGCAGGGAAAACACTTGGCCTTGTATATTTCGGGGAATCGCTGGAGTATCAGTCTTTCATAATCCCAAGGTGTGATTGCCCGGTTTTTATGTTTCAGGCGTTCACTGATCCTGATGGTGCGCTGTCTGTCGCTCTCGGGCGGCAAGCCGCCAAAGGAACTCATGATCTGGCGTATTTCGCTGATCCCGGTAAGTGAAAACCTGGCTTCGCGTATGCTGCCGGCAGGCAATTTCTCGGCGAGATGGGAAAGGCTGTTACCCTCCTGTCGCTTCCAGCTAACCTTGAGCGCCTGGGCGTGCACCCCGTACAGACTGCACAAGGTGTGCATCAGGCTGTCATTCACGGATACCCGGATCCAGAACAGGTCACCGGGCAATATGGTATTCCCCTTGTCGATGTCCGGCGGGATATCCAGCGTCACGATGCCGGAGGACAAAAACCCGTTGGTAGTGTCGGAAATCACCTGCGACTTATTCAGCATTTTCCATTGATTGGCCGCCAGGTAATGCCAGGTGAACTCGAATTCCCTGGCGCCGGCCTCGGGCAGGGAATCCTCGCGTAAATGGAAAAACAGGGTGAGCTGTCCCGCCAGGGTGGTGGCGGACAGGCCAATATACAAATTCCCGTCTGCCTCGCAGCGCGGCGCCAGATGTATCTTTCCGTAGGACTTTGGCGACAGGCTCTCCAGTCCCAGTGGATGCAAATGAAATATTTTTTCCCGGCGCAGATCCTCTTCCGCAGAAGCAATACTCTCCAGGCTGATATTTGAAACCGCCTTGTAGTTGATCGAAATGGAATTGATCAGGGGCGTATACGGAAGATTGGGTAAGGGCTTGGGCGGCAACGCCTTCATGAACCACTTCAAAACACCGAATCTCTTGAGCGTGGCGTTGCTGGTCATGATTTTCGACAAAACCAGCGGGTAGTCCTTGTGGCCGAAAGCATAGGGCGGATTGGCCAGGGTGAGTTTGAAAAAACCGTCCTTGGTGATGGAGTCGTAACCGAATTGATCTTCGGAAATGTTCTCAAGCGGCCTGGTAAATTTGCACAGACCCTGAAATGACAACCTGCGCTTTTTCCCAACTTTATTGGTTTCGTTGTTATCCTGATCGTCACCGGATTCAAACAAATCGGTTTTTGGTTGCTCGCTCTCGCGGGAGGGAATCCACTTGCGATCCTTCAACGCGGCCAGGCTGACCTTAAACCCGGAGTTGCTGAAAGACATCGGGTAAGCGCGATAGTATTCTTCGAAACCGCTCATTTCCTGGGGCAAGCCGCTCCACTCAATATCCACTTCAAAAGCCACCAGCCTCTTTCTGGCCGCCTCGTAATTGCCGACAATAAAATAATCGCCCAGGGTGGGAAGCGGTCCGAAAGGATTGAATTGCGCATTGGCGCTCAACTGTCCCAACTGGTTATATATCAGGATATCCGTACAACCCCTTACCTCGACTTCGATCAGAATTTCACTGATCACCAACTCACTCAGGAAGCTATAGGGATACAGATAGGCATCAGGATTGACAATAAGCCTGACGATAGGCAGGTCGGTATCAAAAAGCTCGCCATGCAGCCCCGCCGAGCATGGCACCACCGCCTCAGCGCTATCCGGAAGGCGTATCTGGATTTTTAAGCAATTTTTCTCACAGCCATCATCAACGATATGACTGAGCGGGAGATATTCATCAACTGCCAGCCAGCCGGTTTCACCTGTGAGGGAAATATTGAACATGTGCCGGAATGCCTTGAAGAAGGCGTCTGGTTCAGTCGTCAACAGAACTTTGCTCAGCTTATCGATGAAAAAATCAAGATTATTTTCCTGTTCCCTGGATTCAAACTTGAAGGTCAGGGTGATATCGCGCCGCCCCTGCTTCATCAGCAGCGCCTTGCTCGCCACGGCAAACCCGAGCCTCGCTTCCTCAAACAGGTGTTTTGCCTTGGAGCGTTGTGGAGCGCCGAACAGGGGATAAGCTTTCAATCCGTCGTTGGCCGGCGCTTTGTTACCGTCGATGCCGGTGACGCGAGTCAGTTTTGCGGAAGTGGCGAATTTCCTTGGCGGAACGCCGGCTTCTGATGCTGCATCGAGCGCATTTTCCGGGGAACTCAGTTTATTCCGCCCGAAATAGAGGGTGTGCAAAGAACGCACCTTTGCGTCGTTGACCAGCAATTCATTGTCGGCCACATAAAATAACTCGATTTTATTTTCATCCAGCCCCGCCTTGAATTCGGTTCCCTTTTTTATCAGCACCTCCCTGCCATCGGTATCCGGATAAAAAACCAGGTTGGCGCTATCCGGAACGAATTCCCGGCGCTGCGTCTTCAGTATGTCTTCATAGTAAAGTTTCAGATGTCTTTGCGAAAAATCATTGATCTTGCCCTGCACCTTCTTGAACAGTTTCAAAAAAGCGATATACAGGCTCATTGCCGGGTCATGGTTGCGGCGACTCAGCGACATGACCAGAATATCAACAGCGCAACCTTGCAAAAAAACCACAGCATTAAAAAACGAATAGAAGTTGGATTTCAGAAATTGCCTGGCGTTGTTTTGCTCCACCACCGGGTCTGTATCGCTGTGCCAGATGTTACTGAGCTGGAGAAAATCCGGCTCAAATTTTTCCGCATGGTATTGCCGCAGGAATATGCGCAAGCGGTTTAATTCGCCTCGTAAAGTGTTTGCGATGACGTCGGCGATTTTCTCGTGCGCGCGAAAGGCAGCCACGCTGGACAATCCGCCAAACTGCACGAACCATGAATCGATCTTCCTGGCCAGCTTGAAGGCCGGCAGAGCATCCAGGCCGGCATCGCCCTCCGGCAAACTGGCGAGCCGATTTTCCGGTTCCCTGATGAATCTGGAAAAATCCGCCTCAATCAAGGCAAGATTGGCGGCCAGCAGTGAAGCAAGAATACTGGCTTCGTCAGCCTGAAAAAACGCCTTCCAATCACCTGCGGGCTGATTGGCCGAGTCGGGATATTTCAGCAGGCCGGCATATGCGGAGGCCATGGACAACAAGTCCTCAAAACGCATTTCGTCCACATTGACGTATCCCTCCGTCATTGCGGGCAATAAGCGATCTTCCTGGCTGGCGCCGTCCCTGATGATTAACTTGGCCATCGGAGTTTATCGATCCGCCTGTGTATGGTCGCAATGTTTCATGTCGGAATATTTGTACCTTCCTGAAAATAGAAGGGGTACACCAGGTTGCTCCTGCTGTTCGTCGTCCTGACTGTATATACGAGTTTGATGAGCAGGACGCCTTCATATGCGCGCTCCTCATTGATTTCGATATTTTCGAGATTGATTCTTGGCTCAAAAAAAAGCACGGCGCGTTGAATCGTATCCTTGATCGCAGTCAAAATGCTTTCGGTGATATTTTCAAACACCAGCAGTTTCAGCCCGCAGCCGTAGGCGGGCTGCATAACCCGCTCTCCGGGGGCGGTCGCCATGAGTATCAACAGGCTCTCGACAATATCTTCCTCACCAGAAACCATCCTGACCGATTTTGTGTTTTTATCGAACTCCGGCGGGAAACCCCATCCGGAACCGAGAAATGACCTGTCCATGTCCATATGCACTGGTCCGTTAATTGATCATTACCATCGAACCTTTTACGGTCGTCTGGCCCGATGCGGAAATTTCCGCGCTGGCGTTACCCTTGGCGGTAAACCCGACTTTAGCGGTGTGGGTGATGTTCATGCCCCCGGCGGTAATATCCGCCTTGGAATCAACCGCGACATTCCCTACCGCAGAAATGCTGATTTTCCCTTTGGCGGTGATGGTGATGTCTTTAGGGCTATCCAGCAGGATGCCGTCAGGGCTCAACTTGGCCTGGTTGTTGTTTTGATCCATCAACAGGATGGATTTGTCCTCGTCGCTGATCACGATCTTGTTGTTGCCGGGGGTGATGATGGTGATGATTTTTTTGTCGTCGTCAAATTCCAGCTTGAGCTTGCTCCTGGTGATGATCGCCTTTTTGAAATTATCCGCAGTCAATTCGTAGGGCGGTTTTCTCTTGCTGCTGTACAGGCTGCCCAGGATTACCGGATTGGAAGGGTCATTATTGAAGTAGCCGAGCACCACCTCGTCCCCGATTTCGGGTATGAAAAACGCCCCGATTCCATCGGAGGCGTAAAACTTCGTCAGCCGGGCCCATACTCCATCCGTTTCAGCCTGCAATACGGGAATCGAAACCTGGACTTTGTATTGTCCATCCGGATCGGCATCAAGCTTTTTAACCACCCCGATATGCAAACCTTCGATCCCCGGCAACAGCCCGGATGCAGGCGGCGCGACCAGGTTACGGTTTTCGGCGAACCAGTCATGCGGCATGCCGAACTCGGCCTCGGTGATCCAGTTCCCGTCGACCACGACATGATGGATCGTACTGACGAAGACTTTGCCGTTGAAGCGGTTTCCCACCCCATCCAGTTCTATCAATTCGCCCACTTTCGCCTTGGCGCTGCCCTGGAATTTCATTCGTCCCTGGATTCTCGCCAGGCCGGTTTTAAGCTGCTGACCGTCGACCCAGGACTTGAGCGCCGCGCTTTCCAATGCGGCCGGCGTCTGGAGCCGGAATGAATCCAGACCAATCACCTGCGCCAACACCGCTGAGTCCAGATTGCCTTGCGCGTTCAGCGTCTGGGGAGCGGCCTGCTGCTCCACAACCGCCTGGGTTTTCATGTCCCAGGAAACCCCCTGAACTTTTGCGAACTGAGTCCTGGCGTCAATTCCGGCGTGAAACTCGATCAGATCATCGCCATAAGTGACTTTCAACGCAGGGGCGCCATCAGTTGCCGGAGGTTTTACGCTCACCTTGGCTTGGTCAACGATGGTCAGGAGTCCATTCACTTCGGCACGGGAAAGCAAGAAGTCCCAGTCGGTGCAATAGTACTGAACCAGCTCCTTGTACTGTGTGGTAGTGGCGGCTACATCGGAGGACAGGCCGCTATAGGTTCCAATGAGCTTGGTGATAATGTCACTGTCCTTGGAATCCACAAAATTCGCATTCTTGCGGCCTATGGTCATCGCCACTGCCTTGTCCCGGCATTCGATCACCAGGCGCGCAAAATTGTTGCCGGTGATCTTGATGGCGTGCTTGACGATAATGCCGTCGAAAATAGTATCTTCCTGAGACCCGTAGCCGGCATTGATTTTTATAGTCGCGCCGGGTTTGAAGTAGTCGGCATTGCTGAGCGGGAAGTCCTTTCCCGGCATATCGCCATCAAGCACGACAATCTCGGCGACAGGAATTTTGTTAATCGACTTCCTCACCGAGACCGACACAATCTGGGTGGTTTCGGGAAGCGCAGAGCCGTTGCTGAGCAAAGTCAGCCGGACAACGCCCCCCCCGTCGATTGCCGGCGAATTCGCCATAGCATTTACCTACCTTAAAGGCGGAAAATTAAGCCTGGTGCCGGGCTTGATATCCCGGAAGTTGGTTATGCCATTGGATTTTGCTACTTCCAGATAGTAGGCGCTGTTTTTATAGATGCGGAAACACAGCAGGGGCAATGAGTCCCCGGCTTTTACCTCGATCAGGTGGGTCAGATCCGGAGAAGTCTTGTTGGCTTTAAGCGCCTCTTCCTTTACGCTGACATAGTCGGTAAAGGTCAGCTTGATTTTTGCCCGCAGCGGCTCCCCGGTCGGTTTGAACAGGGTGTATTCGGTTGACATGGAGGTCAGGCGACCGTTAAAGCTCAGGCTGCCCCACACCAGTTGCACGATGTTTGGTTCGTGATTTGAGCCGTTATAGTCGTAGCAGACCTTGTTGAGTTTTTGAATTTGGGTCTTGACGTCCACTGCGGCGCCGCTGACCGGCACTACTCCTGTGCCGTCCAGCACAATGCTGAAATTGACTTTCTCTTTTCCTGCGCACTTGAATTTCGGCGCCTTGGCTGGATCCCCAAGCGCTGTTTCAGTGCTGTATTTAATCTCCTGGTCATAGGTGTATCCCGATGGATTCAGCATGACTTCGAATTTCTCACCGCTACGCGGGCCGGTTACCGTGCCTGTAGCGTCAACATCGCATGGGGTTATCGTCAATTTCGTAACCATTTATCTCTCCTTCATTTCCTGCAGGGTTTCCAGGATCAGCCTTTTGCATTCTTCCAGCAGGGCTTTTCTGGCTTCTTCAGGATCCAGCTCATGCTCCTCCTCTGCCTGCTCAGCGCGTTGCAGTACATTGGACTTGACGATCATCTGCCTGACTTCCACGCTCATCAGGGCTCCACTCTGCTGAATTCGTTGTAACTCAGCTCGATCGTCTCGATGGAAACTTCGTTCTTGGTGGAGTTAAAACCGTCCACCGCCCATTTAACCGGGTAGGCATTGGTAAATTGCCACGCCCTGATCGGCACTTGCGTGGCATTCATCAGCAGCACCAGAATTCTTCGGGTCTGGATCGGTTGAGTAAGCCCGCCTTCCAGGACTGCACGACACCATTTAATCAGTTCCGATTTTTTGGTGGCGATCCCTCTCTTCAAAACCAGATTTTCATATTTCACCGGTTTCGGCAAATGATGGACGAATCTGTTCTCGCCGCCTTCGGAATACTCTTCCGTTTCCATTTTGCGGCTGATGCCGGATACCTCCTGAAAGGAAGTGTCGGAATAATCCCCGAATCCGGAAAAAGTCACCTTGAAATAAAAAGCCGGCGGCGGGTACTCGCCCGCTTTCAGATTGCGTGGATTGTCGGAGGTGTAGTATTCCATGCCATATATCCGTGACAAAGACAGGGGGAGAATTCACTCTCCCCCTGCAACATCGCTGACATCATCAGCCGTTGGCTATGGTGAGGCCCTCATGAACGATCTCGATGGACTCGACCGCCACTTCGTTTCCTTCTGCCTTGAGATCCGTGCCGGTAATCTTGGTTGGCCAGGCGTTGGCAAGAGTCCACACCATGGTGGGAGCGCCGGCTTCATCGAGCAGACTGATGGTAACCGGAACCCGTTTGATGGTATTCATCTTGATCTCGTTGAACCAGACCCAGAACTTGTTATCGGCCTTGAAGATGCCTTTCTTCATGGTGACGTTGCCGACTTTCTTGAGCCCCGGCATCTTGATTACCGAAAACTCCTTGCTGTCGCCATGCCGATATTTGATTTCTTCGGATTGGACATCCAGGCCGGACACTTCCTGAAACGACATTACGTTGGCATCCCACTTGACCTCGAAATGGAACTTGGGTAAAGGCCATACGGTGGTTGATTGTGCTGAACCGTCATCTGCCATGTCATACTCCCTTCAGAATAAAAAATTGTGAATCGAATTTAGCCGTTCAGACAATGCCGTCGGCTAGGACTTCTGCATTTGCTGCTGGAAGGTGATCTCGATAAATTCCGCCGGACGGCTGAGCGCCACCAGAACCGTCACTCTCATGATGCCTTCCAGAATATCTTCGGGCGTCATGGTCTCGCCCAATCCGACCAGAACTGCAAACGCATCGTCTGGAACAGCTCCGGCCAGGCCGCCTTTCTTCCAGATCCCGGTCAGGAAGTTGCGAATCATGCTCTTGATGGTCACCCAGGTATTCGCCTCGTTGGGTTCGAAGACATAAGCCTTGGCCGCCAGCCTGACCGACTCCTCAAGCATGATCATGGTTCTGCGGACGTTGATGTAGCGCCAGTCCAGACTGTTGCCATCGAGGGTGCGGGCGCCCCATACCAGGGTGCCTTCGCCGACGAAGGGACGAATGGCGTTGATCGACTTGCCCTGGGGGGTTACGTTCAGGTCTTCCTGGTCCCCGTGGGTAATATTGACGGCCGGTGAAATAACCGAATTCAGGCTGACATTGGCCGGCGCTTTCCAGACGCCGCGGTTGTTGTCCACCATGGTATACACGCCAGCCAGGGCTGCGGAAGGCGGCAACAGATTCAGCTTGTTCGCCATTTCCGTCAGGATCATGTTGTACAGCGGGCTGAGCGCGATCAGGCTCTTGTTCAGCATCGCCTTGTCGGCATTCGGGGCGTCCGCTTTGGCGATGCCATCAATGATCCCTTGAAGCTGAGCGGCTTTATCGGCGGGTTGGTTGGCGATATTGAGCTCGGTCTTCAACAGCGTTTGCAGCAAGGTCTTGCCGGCGTCGTCGATGTTCCAGTACGCCAGATCCTTGGCTTGGGTGATGGTGGTGTTGACCCACGGATAGTAGGCCATGCCAAAGTCAAGGAAGTTGATGCCCAGAGCGTTGCGGAAAGTCGCCACCGGATCGCCGGCGGGGTCCTGCCTGGAGCGATAGCCATCGGAAACATCCAGAATCGCCACGCGGTTTTTCATGACATTGCCGCAGTGATCCAGCATGTATTGCTGAACGGAGATGCAGTCGGTTTGCTTGAGCAAAACAGCCTCAGGAATGACCACGATGGTGGGCTCCTGCTCCTTGATCAGCAGGTCGACGCCGCCTTTCAGCTTGTCGGGATCGATATCGTCAGCGTAGCTGCCTATCGATACTACGTAGCATGTGCCGCCGCCGTTCTGGAAAAACAACAGCATGCTGTAGTACAGAAGATACTTGCCTTTCGCCTGCTCCAGCGAGTAGCCCGTGCCTTCCAGGGAAAACGCCGGCGGCGCCGTGGGCGGAGTGGGCGCTGCCGCAAAACCAAACTGCACCGAAGGTCCATAGCCGAAATAATTATGGAACTCCGCCATCGAGGTAATCCGCCAAGGTTGATTGCTCAGCGACTTGCCCTTGTTGTCCGCTTTTTCGGTATAGCCGATAAAAGCCGGCACCGCTGTTGCAACTTCAACGACAGAATTTGGAAAGGCGCTTTTTTCGACAATATAAACGCCGGGTGTCTTCATTGCTCCCATGTTGCCCCCTATCAATAGTTAACCTACAGAACTGATACCGATTTTGAAACGCCTGCATCCATTGCACTGCTTAACTGAACGACTCAAAAATTGATGTAACTCTCCAAAACAACCTCGCTCTTGCCGTTAATGACTTCCATGCCCAACCTGCTCTCAGAGGCAACCGGCAAGCGCTTGATCAGCACCCTTCCGGCGCCTGGCCCCTGCTCCCGCAACTGAAACCGGTAACTGGATTTTTCCAACACCGGAATCAATTCCTTCGACCTGAAGACCTTGGCCGGCCTGCTGTCCGGCAGCATGACGTCACCGCAAAACTCGAACTCCACGCGGTTGTCCAGATCGACGATAAAAGGGTTGCTCCTGTTCATATTTCCCAGCAGGTGATACTTCCAGAAAGACTGCCTGGCGTTAAATTCAATGCCGTATTCGCGTGCGGCAACGTCATCCCCCTTGCCGATTTCAGCCAGTATGTTCACCACAAAATCCGGCGGCGTCCGCCAGTCATTCTCGCTGAGAACACCTCTTGCCACCAGCGCCTCGATATCCGCAAAATCCTTGCCGGTTACAACCTCATCCTTGCTCAGGCGTATTTTTCCGGCGACTGTGCCGTCGGTGCCTGTTTGGCTGTCAAAGCATGGAATGGCGCTATTGTTCAGCATGGCGGGCGCGGTGTAGTTGGCGAAAGTCCGGTCTTTTACGTGGACTTTAAAACTGAAAGGCAAAACCCCTTCCTGGCTTTCCGCATACATGTGCAGGACTCTGGATTTATCTTCGTCATAAAAAATACCGACCCCGTTTTTCGTCTGCTTTGCCAGCAGGCAGGCGCCCTCAATTATTTTCAAGGTTCCAGGGTGCGGAACAAAATTCAGACCTCTCCACAAGCCGTCCGAGAAGTATCCGTGATTCACTGACACGGTAAATAATGGCCGATAGAATCCCATGCTGTCTTTGCCGTCTTATTAACTCATTCCGCCGTGGCCTGATACCCCTTGATGGGGGTAAGCTGGCTCAGGATATCGCCGGAATCAAATGCAATCATCCGCACCTTGTAGAGGATGGAGGGCTGGTATTTCCCGCTCAGCACGCCCCACAAACTGCTTAAATCCTGGAAGTTCAAATTCTCGATATCCAGCGCCAGTTTATTGATCCGTCTGTCCATATCCGGGGTGATCTGGTGGTCGAACACCGGCTGACGCTGAAAAAAACTGACTGTGTTGGACAAAAACTTGAGCGCCTCCGGGTAGTTGCTGCAACTGAAATTTCCCGCGATCATGACATACAAATTCAGGAAAACCGGCGGGTAGCTTGAGGCAGACCGATCAAAACCGCCAAAACCCGCCGGGCGCGACGATGCCGTTTCCTTCTCGACATTGACCAGGAACACGACCAGCTTGTTATTGATGTTCGGCGCCAGAGCGCCATCCTGTTCGAGGATATTGGACATCACCACCACATCCTCATTCAGATCGAAAGATCTTTTAAGGAACTGGTTAAGCTGGTTGGTTATGTGGGAGACCGCAGCGTATATCATCTGTCGCGTGCGAAAGGCGGAGCGGACTCAAGTCGGAAGTACAACGGCATTAATCACTACCCCCCTTGCCAGTGTTTTGTGTAGCCTGTTTTTTTCTTGCCCAATGCGTCACCCGGCCCAATAACCAAAGAGCCAGTAGCTTGCAACAGGGGTATCTTTTATTCTTGCAATCCGAATAATCGATGGGCAAATTCTCTACTGCCCAAGGCACATAGTCAAGGAAAAAAACTGTCTTGCAGTGTGTTGGCGATCTGTCAGGCCCGCCGGGCAAGACGGACCTGCTAGGTCAGCGCCCGCGCGAGCCCGAATGGTGTGCGGCGGCGTTGCGGTGCGTGGCCGGGCCGTTGCTGCCGCGCGCCGGCTTGCCGGGGCCTTGTGCACCGCGATTGCCGCTGCGCTGCCCGCCCGGCTTGCCCTGCCGCCCGCGCCCGTTTTCAATTGGTTCGGCACGGATGCTGGGATCCGGCTCGAAGCCCGGCATCAGGCGTTTCTCGATATTCTGTTTCAATAAGCGTTCGATGTCGCGCAGCAGCGAGTGCTCGTCGACACACACCAGCGAAATTGCCTCGCCGCTGGAACCGGCGCGGCCGGTGCGGCCGATGCGGTGCACATAATCTTCCGGTACATTCGGCAGTTCATAGTTCACCACATGCGGCAACTGGTCGATGTCCAGACCGCGTGCGGCGATGTCGGTGGCCACCAACACATTCAATTTGAGGCTCTTGAAGTCTGCCAGCGCCCGGGTGCGCGCGCCCTGGCTCTTGTTACCGTGGATGGCGGCGGAACTGATGCCGGCCTTGTCGAGCTTTTCGGAGAGCGCATTGGCGCCGTGCTTGGTGCGGGTGAACACCAGCACCTGATGCCAGCTATGATCTTCGATAAGTTTGACCAGCAGCTCGCGCTTCCTGGCCTTGTCGACGTGGTAAACCGCCTGCGTTACCAACTCGGCGGTAGCGTTGGGGCGCGCCACTTCCACCGTCTGCGGATCGCGCAGGAGGCCTTTAGCCAGGGCGCGGATTTCTTCTGGAAAAGTAGCCGAGAACAGCAAGCACTGCTTCTGCTTGGGGATCAGGTTGATGACCTTGCGGATGTCCGGCATGAAACCCATGTCGAGCATGCGGTCGGCCTCGTCGAGGACGAAAATTTCGACGGCGGAAAGATCGGCGTTACGCTGGCCGAGATGATCGAGCAGGCGGCCCGGCGTGGCTACCAGGATGTCGACGCCATTCTTCAGCGCCTTCAACTGCGGCGCCATGCTGACACCGCCGAAAATCGCCGCCGACTTGAACGGCAGATGCTTGCCGTAAGTACGCACGCTCTCTTCCACCTGGGCGGCGAGTTCGCGCGTCGGCGTGAGGATCAGCACGCGCGGCTTGCCGCGCGCGACGGCGGGGCGTGAGCCGAGCAGTTGCAGGATCGGCAGGGTGAAACCGGCGGTCTTGCCGGTGCCGGTCTGGGCCGCCGCCATCAAGTCGCGGCCAGCCAGAACAACCGGGATTGCCTGCGCCTGGATCGGGGTGGGCGTGTCATAGCCTTGATCGGCAATCGCGCGGAGAAGTTCGGCGCGCAGGCCGAGGTCGGTAAAGTGCATAGGGGTGCTCCTGGATTCAGCCTGCACGGCACAAGGCCTGGTGCGAATCAGTCTGGGCGAATCACTTTGACTCGGGGATGGAACGCGGAGAGAGGATCAATACGCGAAGCGCGGCAACAGACTGATGGGTTGACCGGCGCGACGCGCAGTGTAGCATTCCATAGGCATTGCCGCAGCATATTTTGTCGGCGCCGCACAGGATTCAACTCCCCTGGAGCTTGTACGCAATCGGGAAGAAGTAATCCTTCCAACTGACGGGCGTTTTTTTGATGGCGCCCGATTCTTTCATGTAATTTGCGAAGACCATGGTATTGAACGGTGTCGTGCTGATGCGCGCCTGCGGGTCGGAAAGGATGGACACAAGTTCATCGACCGAGATTTTTTCCTTGGTCGCGTCCAGATAGAGCTGCGCCGCTTCGCGCTTGTTGCCGGCAATGAAAGCATTGGCTTCATCCTGCGCTGCAAGCCAGGCCTCGACCCATTTCGGATGTTCCTTGAGTACCCGGCTGGAAGTGACCACTTCGATGGTCGAAGCCGGGCCGTTGGTGATGTCATTGGCCCAGAACACTACGTGTACGCCGGGAGTTTTCAGTTCCTGCAAGCTGTAAGGCGGGTAGCTGAAGTGCGCCGTGATCTCGCTGCGTTTTGACATCACGGCTATCGCGGCGTCAGGGTGGGAAAGTGAAACGGTTTGTGGATCAAGTATCGTGCGCTTGTCGGCGCCGAACTCTTTGGCCGCCGCCATCTGCAGCACTATCGCCTGCACCGAAATCTTGATCGCCGGCACCGCAATGCGGTCATTGGGGCCGAAATCCTTGAGCGTCTTCACGTTCGGGTTATTGGTGACCAGTGGATATGGAAATGATGCGATGCTGGAGATAGCCTTGATCTCGTTGGCGGTTCCCTGAGTCTTGTCCCACAACTGCAACACCAGGGCAATGCCGGCGGAGGCAAAGTCCGTGCTGCCCGAGAGCAGCCCGTCCTGCGTGGCGCTACCGGTACCCAGGGTAGACCAGGACACCTTCACGTCTCCCAAACCCAAACTCTTCAAATGCTTTTCCAGGAGACCCTTCCGCTCAATAATCACCAGCGGAATATACGGCAGTCCGAACTGGCGGCTGACGTGAATCTCCTGTGCATCGGCGGCAAGCGCGCCGGACGCGATGCTGCAGAAAGCGACGGTCAACGCCGCCAGAAAACACTTGTGCAAGCGGAATTGGCGCATGGCGGCTCCTTGGATTTGATGGCTCACAGTGAAAAAGCGGAAAACGCAGAAAACGCGCTTGATGCTTTCTGTTGCGGCCCATCATAAAGCCGACGCTTCAACTGATCAAGTGGTGATCAGTGGCTACCGATTTTCAGGCCGGGTAAGTGACGAACTTGCCTGATAACAATACGTTTCCGCGATAGAAGAAAAGACAAGGAGCCAGGCTTGCGGCCTGACTCCTTGTGCTTTGATTTGGTGCGCCCGGAGCGATTCGAACGCCCGACCCCTTGGTTCGTAGCCAAGTACTCTATCCAGCTGAGCTACGGGCGCAAAAAAGAGTAGCGAATTATACCGGCTTGATCCGCTTTCCTCAAGTGCCAAGCTGCCTTGCGGGCAACTATTGGCGGAGACGCAGGGATTCGAACCCTGGATCCAGTTTTTGACCGGATGCTCCCTTAGCAGGGGAGTGCCTTCGACCACTCGGCCACGTCTCCGAAGGGCGCGATGATACTCGCTTCCCGTCCCGCCGGTCAAACTAAGCCGGCGTCTGATCCAGTTCAAAGGCCTGATGCAGTGTGCGTACCGCAAGTTCCAGGTATTTCTCGTCGACTACTACCGATATCTTGATTTCCGAAGTCGAGATCATTTGAATATTGATGCCCTCCTCCGCCAGGGCGCGGAACATCCGGCTGGCGATGCCGGGGTGCGAACGCATGCCGACGCCGACCGCTGAAACCTTGCAGATTTTGTTGTCGCCGGTAATTGAACGCGCACCGATGTGCGCCTTGACCTGTTCGAGTATGGCGAGCGCCTTTGAGTACTCGCTGCGGTTCACGGTGAAGGAAAAGTCCGTGGTTCCATCGTGTCCGACGTTCTGGATAATCATATCGACGTCGATATTGGCATCCGCGATTGCCCCGAGTATCTGATAGGCGATGCCGGGACGGTCGGGTACGCCCAGCACGGTCAGCTTGGCTTCGTCGCGGTTGAAGGCTATGCCGGAAATGATCGGTTGTTCCATGTTTTTGTCATCCTCGAAAGTAATCAGCGTGCCGGGGCCTTCCTGGCCCAATTCTTCCAGGCTGGACAACACGCGCAGCTTGACCTTGTATTTTCCGGCAAATTCCACCGAGCGAATCTGTAGCACCTTGGAGCCGAGGCTGGCCATCTCCAGCATTTCCTCGAAGGTCACGGTGTCCAGGCGGCGCGCCTCGGGAACAATGCGCGGATCGGTGGTATAGACGCCGTCCACATCGGTATAAATCTGGCATTCGTCGGCCTTGAGCGCAGCGGCCAGCGCAACGCCGGTGGTGTCCGAACCGCCGCGGCCGAGCGTGGTGATATTGCCTCCTGCGTCAACACCCTGAAACCCGGCGACGATCACGATGGTGTCGTTATCCAGATCGGCGCGCATCGCCTGGTCGTCAATACTGAGAATCCGCGCTTTGGTGTAAGCGCTGTCCGTAAGTATCCTTACTTGCGCACCCGTATAACTTCTGGCTTTGAGCCCCAATTCGCGCAACGCCATCGCCAGCAGGCCGATCGTCACCTGCTCGCCGGTGGATACCATCACATCCAGTTCGCGCGGATCGGGATCGGCCTGAATTTCCCTGGCCAGCCCGATCAGTCGATTGGTTTCGCCGCTCATCGCAGAAAGCACTACCACTAATTGATGGCCTTCAGCTTTCCACTTGGCGACGCGAAGAGCAACGTTCTTGATGCGTTGCGTGGTGGCAACCGAGGTGCCGCCGAATTTCTGAACTATAAGCGCCATTTCCGACCAGTCGTTTGAAAAGTACGGAATGATAGCCGATAATGCCGCTCGCTGCCTTGAAAGCTTGATTCAGCCTGTGTCTTCAACATATGCCTTGTATGTTATTCGACTATTGTCTATACTGATATTACTATTACTTAGGTAATAGCCGATACGCCATTGTACTAATATCCCGAACCCCGCATTCCCAAACCAGAGGACTCTGCCGTGAAGAACATGGACAAAATCGACGCACGCGAAATTCGCCGCAAAATGGGCATGAACCAGCAGCAGTTCTGGTCAAAGCTCGGTGTCACCCAAAGCGGCGGCTCGCGCTACGAAAGCGGACGCAATATGCCGCGTCCGGTACAGCAGCTATTGCGCCTGGTGCATGTCGAAAATATCGATATTGCCAAGGTCAAGCGCGAGGACTTTGAAGTCATCGAGTACCTGAAGACGCACGATCCGGAACACCTCAAGTCACTGAAGAAACTCGCCCGCGCCAAGTTGAAGAAGTAAGTCTCGCAGGCGCCCAAGGGCGCCAAGGCGTTATGGGTTGACGCATGCAGTCAGCCCCAGCGCCCTTACCCGCAACGCCAGCCCCTCCAGCCATTCGGGCGGCAGGCGCGTAAGCCGCGGCGCTTCAGCCTGCAGCGAAGGCCTCGCCAGGCCGTAAAGGTGTACGCCGGCCAGGCTCGCTTTCGCTTGCGTCAGGATATCCAGCCAGGCCAGTATTTCATCCTCGTCCGGAGCGACCTCGTCGAGCGCAAAACAGCAAGTCTGCACCCAGGTCGCGCACAACGCGCTGCAATCGCGCAATCGCCGGGCTGCACCGTGTGGATCGAGATCGACACTATTGATGCGCGCCATACCCGACGCGGTACCCGCATCCAGCTTGAACCACACCTCCCCGTTGCCCTGGCTGAGACGGGCGATGCCTTGGCGCACAGTCGCCTTGTCCAGCAGGCTGCCGTTGGTAATCAGGCGCAGCTTGATTTTACCCAGCAGCTTGAACTCATCCATGACCCGCATGACCAGGGCAACTGCCTGAACAAATTCACGCGCGCTGGTCGGCTCGCCGTTACCTGAAAATGCTACATCTTCGATATGACGATCCGCTGCCGCTACACTAGACGCCATGAAGTCCCCCTGTAGCAGTTCACGCAGCATCGTCCGCAACTCGGTCTCCAGCAGCGCCAGGTCGATAGGTGGCGCTGCGCCGCGTGTAAGATTAGGTACCTGGCAATAAATACAGCGCCAGTTACATGCATTATTCGGATTGAGGTTGATGCCCACCGAAACGCCGCCCGCGCGGCGCGAGACTACCGGGTATACATAGGTCAAACCGGCGCTGTCGCGGCTATGATCAGTGATGTCTAGCTGTCGATGCTTGCCAGGTTGCTGGATAGTCGGGTTCATGGTCGTGTTCAAAGTCGGGTTCTAGGTCAAAAGGGCGGGCGTGGCGCGAATGCTATAATCCACTGCAATCCGGTCTTCCCGCAAGCCCTTCCAGAAAATATTCCATGCAGATCACCCGGCGCCTGGAGTTTGACGCGGGCCATCGCATCCCCGATCACAAAAGCCAGTGCCGCCACCTGCACGGCCACCGCTATGCCATCGAGATCACCCTGGCGGGCGATATCATCCAAAGCCGGGGGCAGGCGATGAACGGCATGGTCATGGACTTTTCCGAAGTCAAATTGCTGGCCCAGCGGCATCTGGTCGACGCCTGGGACCACGCCTTCCTCGCCTATCGTGAAGACACCCAGGTCGTTGCCTTCCTCGCCACCCTGCCCGGCCACAAGACCGTGCTGCTGGATGTTGTGCCTACGGCGGAGAACCTCGCAGTAATTGCTTTTTCCGTTTTGGATGCGGCATATCAGGATACCTACGGCAACCACCTGCGCCTCGAACGTGTGCGTCTCTATGAAACGCCCAACTGCTGGGCAGACGCGCTGCGATCAATTCAAGCGTCACCATAATTTCCAGACACTCCCGGCCTGGATGCTGCGTTTTGCGAAATTTGATTTTGCAAATTGACAAAAACCTCCAGACTCCTTCAGACTAGCGCCACCAGTTGAATCCAGTGCAACTGTTTCCGGTCAGCGCAAGCAGCATGAAAAAAACCATACCAGCAGCCGGCAAGGCATTACCATTACACGCGACACGCACGACACGCCCGCGCGCGTCACGCGCGCCCAAGGTAGCCAAAGCACGCCAGGCCAGCGCCGGCAATGACCGCCAATTCATCACTGCCCTGGCGCGCGGACTACAGGTGCTGCGCTGCTTCCACGCCAGCGAGCGCTACCTCGGCAATCTGGAGTTTGCCGCGCGCACCGGGTTGCCCAAACCGACCATATCGCGTCTCACCCACACCTTGACCGGCCTTGGTTACCTCGACTATTCGCCGGCATTCGGCAAGTATTCGCTGGGCGCGGCTGTGCTGTCGCTCTCCTATCCCTACCTCGCCAGCCTTGATGTGCGTGATGTCGCCCGCCCGTTGATGCACGAGTTGGCCGAGTACGCCCAAGCCACCGTCTCGCTCGGCGCGCGTGACGGCCTGCACATGATTTACCTGGAAATCTGCCAGGGCAGCCAGATGTTCCGCATGCACATGGCGGTTGGCTCGCGCGTGCCGCATGGCACCACCGCCATGGGACGCGCCTACCTGGCCACACTGGCGCAAGCGCAGCGCGCCGAGATCATCGAGCAGTACCGGGAAATCACCCCGAAGCAGGAATGGCCCAAAGTGCATGCCGGAATCGAGCAGGCCATCGAGGATTACGCGCAATACGGCTTCTGCCTCTCGCTGGGCGAATGGAACCCGGATGTATGGGCCGTCGGCACGCCCATGGCATCGAGCGACGGCTCGCGCATCCTGGCGTTCAACGTCAGCGGGCCGGTCTTCAATATGACCCGAGCGCGCCTGATTTCCGACATCGGCCCGCGTCTGTGCGACTTGCGCGACCGGGTTCTATCAGCCACCGGCGGAAATTTTTAGCGCCCGCCATCTCTTTCGTTAAGCCCGCAATCCCCACGAAAGCGGGAAAAGCAAAAAGGAGACGCCATGCCTGAAGAATTTGATTACCTTATCGTCGGCGGCGGATCCGCAGGTTGCGTACTCGCGTCGCGTTTGAGTGAAGACAGCAACATTACGGTTTGCTTGATTGAAGCAGGCGGTGACGGACAGGATTTCCTGATACGCATGCCTGCCGGAATCGTCGCCATGCTGCCGGGCAAGCCTATGAAAATAAATAACTGGGCTTTGGAAACCACGCCGCAAGCCGGATTCATGGGCAGGCGCGGCTACCAGCCGCGGGGCAAGGCGCTGGGCGGGTCTTCCGCTATCAACGCCATGCTGTATGTGCGCGGCAATGCCAAAGACTATGACGAATGGGCGGACATGGGCTGCACCGGCTGGTCCTTTAACGATGTCCTGCCCTACTTCAAGAAGTCGGAAGCCAACGAGCGCGGTGAAAATTCCTTGCGCGGCGATCACGGTCCCTTGCATGTTTCCAATCAAAAGAGTCCGCGCCCCATTTCCGAGGCCTTCGTTCGAGCCTGCGGCGAAAACGGCATCGCGCGCAACGACGACTACAACGGTCCCAGTCAAGCAGGGGCTTTTTTATACCAGGTGACGCAGTTCCACGATAAAGCCCGCAACGGCCAACGCTGCTCTGCCGCCGCAGCTTATCTGCATCCGGTGCTGGCAAGAAATAATCTGACGGTGCTCACCAGCGCCCACGCCAGACGCATCTTGTTCGAAGGCAAAAAAGCCACCGGGGTGGAGTACCAGCGACACGGCCAAATTCAGCAAGTGCATGCCCGGCGCGAGGTGCTGCTAAGCGGTGGCGCATTTCACTCACCGCAACTGCTCATGCTTTCCGGCATCGGCCCGCGCGGCGAATTGGCGCGGCACGGCATCCCGGTGGTGCATGAGTTGCCCGGCGTGGGACAAAACCTGCAAGACCATCTGGACTTTATTTTGTCCTATAGCTCCAAAGACACGGATATGTTCGGCATCGGCCCTGGCGCATTAATCAAGCAAATCGGCGAATACCGGCAATGGCGGCGCGACGGCGCCGGCCTGCTGGCGACCCCGTTTGCCGAGGGCGGCGCCTTTGTGCGCTCGGATGCCACGGTTGACCGTCCCGATCTGCAATTGCATTTCGTGATATCCATCGTCGACAATCACGCCCGCAAACTCCACCTGGGACACGGCTTTTCCTGCCATGTGTGCGTGCTGCGACCGCATTCGAGAGGCGAAGTGTTTCTGGAAAGCGCCGACCCGCTAGCTGCGCCCGGCATCGACCCCAAATACCTGTCTGACCAGCGCGACCTGAAACTTCTGCTGAGGGGCGCCAAGCTGACCCACCGCATACTGGAGTCGCCCGCGCTTGCCGCCTATCGGCACAAGGAAATTTACACTGCGGGCGTGAAAACCGATGCCGAATGGGAGGCGCATATTCGCTCCCGCGCCGACACCATTTATCACCCGGTGGGGACCTGCAAGATGGGCGTTGACGAGCTGGCTGTGGTTGACCCCGCGCTGCGGGTTCGCGGCGTCGAGGGTTTGCGCGTCATCGATGCGTCGATTTTCCCGACGCTCATGGGCGGCAACACCAATGCCCCCACCATGATGGTTGCCGAAAAAGCCGCCGACATGATACGTGCAAGGAGCGCATGAAATGAATCTCGACACTAAAACACAACTCGATGCCGCGCTGGGCGAACTCAAACAAGGCGCAGCGGCCTGGGCGGCGACCAGCGTACCAGAGCGCATGGCGGTATTGAACGAAATCAAGGACTGTCTCATGCCGATTGCGGAAGCCTGGGCAATCACCGCCGCGCGGAAAAAACTCATACCCGCCGGCTCGCCCCTGGTGGGAGAGGAGTGGCTGTCCGGCCCCTACGCCATCCTCAGTTACTGCAACAACATGTTGCAGACACTGGCCGGGGTGGCCCGCAAAGCGCATCTACACGGGCTTCCGGTGAGCGCGTTAGCCAACGGTCAAATCAAGGTGCGCGTAGTGCCGCACACTGTTTGGGATCGCCTGCTGCTGTCGGGCGTCAAGGCCGAGGTGTGGATGCAGCCGGGGGTGACGCGTGCCAATCTTGCACAGCACACCGCCAGTGGTTATGACACGCCCGCAGAGCAACGTTGTCCGGGCGTCTCTTTGGTATTGGGCGCAGGCAATATTGCCGCGATTGCCCCGCTGGACGTATTTCACAAACTCTTTGTCGAGCACCAGGTGGCGATCCTGAAGCTCAATCCCGTCAATGATTATTTGCACGAGTATTTGCAAGTTGCGCTGGCGCCCCTGATCCGCCGCAACGCGCTGCGCGTGGTGCGCGGCAGCGCCGATGTAGGGCAATATTTATGCGCCCACCCTGATATTCAAGACATCCACATTACCGGCGCCGGCGCCTCGCACGACGCCATTGTTTGGGGAAGCGGCGAGCAAGGCCGCCAGAACAAAGCGGCGAACACTCCCATCAATACCCGGCAGATCACTTCAGAACTGGGCGCGGTTTGCCCGACCATCGTGGTGCCCGGCCCGTGGAGCGAAGCCGACTTGCGCTTTCAAGCCGAAAACGTGAGTACCCAAAAATTGCATAACTCCGGCTTTAACTGCATTGCCTGCCAGGTGCTCATCCTTTCCCGCGACTGGGAAAAAACCCCGGCTTTTCTCCAGCACCTGGAGCAAACTCTGGCAAACTCGCCGCCACGCGCACCCTACTACCCTGGTGCAGAAAACCGCATGAGCGAATACGCCAGGCACGCCAGCCATGCCAAACAAATCGGCAAAGGGGTTGCCGCCGTGGTTCTCGATCAGGTTGCGCCCGGCAACGACGGTTACTTCAAGCACAATGAAGTTTTTTCTCCCGCCATGAGCAGCGTCGCGCTGGAGGAACAAGACCCTGAAAAATTTTTGCGCGCCGCAATTACCTATGCCAACGAGCAACTCTACGGCACGCTCGGCGCGAATATCCTGATTCACCCAAAAACCCTGGCGAAAATCGGGCGCAAGCGGTTCGAACAAATCCTGGCGGAGTTGCGTTACGGCTGCATCGCCATCAATGCCTGGACCGGTTTGGGTTTTTTGCTCAGTCAAACCCCGTGGGGCGCATTTCCCGGCCACACCCTTGCCGATGTGCAGAGCGGCATCGGTTTTGTGCATAACAGCTTCTTGTTCGACAAACCGCAGCGCACGGTGGTCGAGGCCCCTTGGCGTCCCTTCCCGCGGAGCATATGGCACGGGCAAATGAGCCTGTTGCCGCGGCCCCCCTGGTTTGTCACCCACAAGAGAGCCGACAAAGTGGGCCGCCTGCTCACCCGGTTTCAGTATCGTCCGGGCTGGCTAAAGCTTCCTGCAATTTTCTACCATGCGCTGCTGGGCTGACCAAACCCCGCCAGGGCTGGTCAGCGGTTAGAGGCCAGACTACAATTCGACGGCTTTCAGAAAAAATAATATTCCATTTGGAGGAGACATCCCATGCTGGGTCAAATGATGAACATGCCATTGATGATTTCGAGTCTGATCCGGCACGCCGACAATTATCATGGCGACACGGAAATCGTCTCGCGCCTGCCGGAAGGCGGCATTCATCGCTACACTTATCACGACGCACACCGCCGCTCACGGCAGTTGGCGAATGCCCTCAACGCCCTCGGCATCAAGAGGGGGGCGCGAATCGGCACGCTGGCCTGGAACACGCATCGACACTTCGAAATCTACTTCGGCGTTTCGGGCATCGGCGCCGTCTGCCACACCATCAACCCGCGCCTGTTTCCGGAACAGATTGCCTACATCGTGAACCATGCCGAAGACGAATACATTTTCTTCGACATCACTTTCGCCGCACTGGTCGAGGCGCTGGCGCCGCAATGCCCTAGGGTCAAGGGCTGGGTGGCGCTGTGCGGTCGCAGCCATCTGCCAAAGACTGACAAAATTCCCAATCTGCTGGCCTATGACGAACTGGTCGACGCGCACTCCGATGCCTATGAATGGCCGGAGTTCGACGAGAATACTGCTTCGTCGCTGTGCTACACCTCCGGCACTACCGGCAACCCCAAGGGCGTGCTGTACTCGCATCGTTCGACGCTGTTGCATGCCTTCGCGTCGGCATTGCCTGACGGGCTGAATCTGTCGGCGCGCGATTCGGTGCTGCCGGTAGTGCCAATGTTCCATGTCAACGCCTGGGGTCTGCCGTATGCCGTGGCCCTGACCGGCGCCAAATTCGTCATGCCCGGAGCCGGGCTGGATGGGGCCAGCCTGTGTGAACTGTTCGAGCAGGAAAAAGTCACGGTATCCGCCGGCGTGCCGACCATCTGGCTGGGCTTGTTGCAGCACTTGCAGGCCAACAAACTCAGGCTATCAACCGTCAAAAGCTTGATTATCGGCGGCTCCGCCGCGCCGCCGGCAATGATTCGAGCTTTCGACGAACAATACGGTATCACCGTCCTGCATGCATGGGGCATGACGGAGATGAGCCCCCTGGGCACGGTCAACACCTACAAGCACAAGCATCTCGCGCTTCCTGCTGCCGAGAAAGACAAAATTCGCGTCAAGCAGGGCCGGCCCCTGTATGGCGTGGATATGAAAATTGTCGACGGCGATGGCAAGCCGCTGCCGCACGATGGCAAAGCCTTCGGCGACCTGCTGGTGCGCGGGCCGTGGATCACCTCGACATACTTTAAAAGCACGGACAGTCCTCTGGCCGACGACTGGTTCCCCACCGGCGACGTGGCGACCATAGACGCAGATGGTTACATGCAGATCACCGACCGCTCCAAGGATGTCATCAAATCCGGCGGCGAATGGATTTCCTCGATTGACATCGAAAATCTCGCCATCGCCCACCCTGCTGTGATGGAAGCGGCAGTCATCGGCGTGGCGCATCCGAAATGGGACGAACGGCCGCTGCTGCTGGTCATCAAAAAGAAAGACATGCAAGTCACGCGCGAAGAAATGCTGGCATTCATGCGTGGGAAAATCGCCAAATGGTGGATGCCCGACGATGTGGTGTTTGTCGACAGCCTGCCGCACACGGCCACCGGCAAGCTGCTCAAAACCAAGCTGCGCGACGAGTACCAGGGCTACCAGTTGCCCAGCGCCTGAACCTTGCTTTGCAACGCATCGGAGACTTCCATGCTTAAGCTTTACGGTTTTTCTGTCAGTAATTACTACAACAAAGTGAAGTTCGCGTTGCTGGAAAAAGGCATACCGTTCGAGGAAGCGTTCATCTATCCGTCACAGGATGAAGCCTTTTTAAAAGACTCGCCGATGGGCAAGGTGCCGTTCCTGCGCACGGCTGATGGCGTGCTCACGGAATCCCAGGTGCTGGTCGAATATATCGAGGAAGCCTATCCGCAAATGCCGCTCTACCCCACCGGCGCCTTCGCCAGAGCCAAGTGCCGCGAATTGATCGAGCACATCGAGCTGCATCTTGAACTGCCGGCGCGGCGGCTCCACCCGGAGGCCTTCTTCGGCGGCAGTGTCAGTGACGAAACCAAAAAATCTGTCGATAAACTGCTCACCAAAGGATTGAAAAGCCTCTCCCGGCTGGCGCATTTCGAACCCTACATCGCCGGCAAAACCTTTACCCATGCCGATTGCGCCGCCTGGGTGCATCTGCCGCTGGTATCCCAGGTGACCAAACGCATCTATGATCGTGACTTCCTTGACGAACTGCTGCCAGCAGCCAAGTCCTATTTAAAGCTGATCTCCGAACGTCCCCAGGCGCAGACAGTCAGCGCCGACCGCAAGGCGGCCTCGGCGGCATTCATGGAAAAAACGAAACCGTGAATTCCATTCTCAGCGAACTGCTTGATGGCGTTCTGCGCATCGAGATCTGCCGCCCGGAAAAGAAAAACGCGCTGACCGGCGCCATGTATGCTGCGCTTGCCGACGCCTTCGCAGCCGCCGAAAACGACCCGGCGGCGCGGGTGGTGCTGATCCACGGACAACCGGGTGTATTCACCGCCGGCAATGACCTCACCGACTTTCTTGACCACCCGCCGCTAGCCGAAGATCCGCCTCCGCCGGTGTTTCGTTTTCTGCAAGCGCTGCGCACACTTTCCAAACCCCTGGTCGCGGCGGTTGCAGGGCCGGCCGTCGGCATCGGCACGACGCTGCTGCTGCATTGCGATCTGGTCTATGCTGGCGCCGGCGCGAAATTCCAGCTCCCTTTCGTCAGCCTCGGCCTGTGTCCGGAAGCCGCATCCAGCCTGCTGTTGCCGGCGCTTGCCGGTCATGTTCGCGCCGCAGAAATACTGCTGTTGGGCGAAGCTTTCGATGCCGAAAAGGCACGCGAGATTGGCCTGATCAATGCCGTGCTGCCCGATGCCGGCGTGCTCGACCACGCTTTGACCCAGGCGCGCAAGCTGGCTGCCCTGCCCGCCGCCTCGGTACAGATCACCAAGCAATTAATGAAACGCGCACAGGCTGCATTGATCGAACAGACGATGCTGGAAGAGGGGCGGCACTTCAGGATGCGCCTGCTTTCACCGGAAGCCAAAGAGGCCTTCGCCGCCTTCCTGGAAAAACGCAAACCAGACTTCACCAACCTCAATTGACACCTGACACCTGACTCCTGACTCCTCATGAAAAAAACCTGCAAATACTACTGGGAAGACTTCACCGTCGGCAGTGTGCGCGACCACGGCGGCATGGTGCTAAGCCAGGAAGATATTCTGCGCTTCGCGCGTGAATTCGATCCGCAACCATTTCATGTGGATGAGACCGCCGCCAGCGAATCGATTTTTGGCGGCCTCATCGCCAGCGGCTGGCATACCTGCGCACTGGCGATGCGGATGATGTGCGATGCCTATCTGCTGGAATCCGCCAGCCTCGGCTCACCCGGCGTGGACAGCATCAAGTGGCTGAAACCGGTACGCCCCGGCGACACCCTGCGATTGCGCACCACCGTGCTCGAAGCGCGCCCACTGGAGAGCAAGCCGAACATCGGCCTGATTCGCTCGCAATGGCAGGTATACAACCAGCAGGACGAATGCGTCATGGAAATGCAAGGCTACGGCATGTTTCGCCGCAGACCGGAAGCCTGAAGCGATTTCTTTCTCATGCCAATAATCAATAATCTCGCCGACCTGCAAACGCGCATCGGCGAAGAGCTGGCTGTCAGCGACTGGCTGGAAATCACTCAGCAGCGCATAGCACAGTTTGCCGAAGCCACCGGCGATCACCAATGGATACACGTCGATGTGGCGCGCGCTGCGCGCGAGTCGCCGTTCGGCGGAACCATCGCCCACGGCTATCTGACGTTGTCGCTGCTGGTCAAGTTGGCCCAGGAAAGCATCGTCATCGGCGACATCCGCATGGGCGTAAACTACGGTCTCAACCGCGTCCGTTTCACAGCGCCGGTGCGCGCTGGTGATAGCATTCGCGCGCGTTTCGTGCTCATCGCTTACGAAGCCATTGAAGGCGGCGCGCAGCTCACCTGGAAAGCTACTGTCGAGATCCAGGGCAACGAAAAACCCGCCTGCATCGCCGAAATGATTTCGCGCTGGTACCTCTGACCCGCACAGACGGTATAATGCGCCGCGCATGGAGGCGTGGCCGAGCGGTTGAAGGCAGCAGTCTTGAAAACTGCCGTAGGGGCAACTCTACCGTGAGTTCGAATCTCACCGCCTCCGCCAAGTAACCAGCATTCATGCGCCATGCATGGCGACTGAATAAGAACAACCAATCTGGCCGCGTTGAAATAAATCCCGGACTCCACCCGGATTTTCTTTCTACCCCTTGCGCCATAGTTACCAGTTCTTGTATATTCCTTCCATGAAGATCAAGCCCGCCGAGTTCCTTGGCGACACCCTTGAAGCCCTGCGCACCTTCCCTGATGATGCCCGCCTGAATGCCGGGTTTCAACTGGATAAGGTGCAGCGAGGCGAGGAACCCGATGACTGGAAGCCCATGAGCGTTATCGGCGCTGGCGTCAAGGAGATTCGGATACGTGACGAGGCAGGCGCCTTTCGAGTGATCTACCTAGCGAAGCTGGCCAATGCAGTCTATGTCCTGCACTGCTTCCAGAAGAAAACATCGCAGACCAGTGAAAAGGACATCAAGCTGGCCAGAAAACGATTCAAAGACTTGATGAAGGGACAGCCATGAGCAAAGGACAAAGATTCGCCAGCGTATGGGATGCCATCGAGGACACGCCGCAGCAGGCCGCCAGCATGCGCGCCCGCTCTGAACTAATGATGGCGTTGCAAGGATGGGTCAAGACCAGTGGCAACACTCAGGCCGTGGCCGCTAGGCTCTTCGGCATCACGCAGCCTCGCATGTCCGACCTGGTACGCGGCAAGATCAGCCTGTTCTCACTGGAAGCATTGATCGACATGGCCACTATCGCCGGCCTGGAACCGCACGTCACGATCAAAAAACCGAAGGCGCCGCGGAAGCGGCACGATGAGGAACTGAACAAGGTCGGTGCGTTGTAGAGAGGCAAAGCGCAAATGAAAAGCCGCTACTCCGCCCTTGTACTGATCGCACTGCTGGCCGCCTGCTCCGGCATCCCGTTGCGCTCGCTGCCGCGCTTGATGCAGTTTCAAAACGAGTTGCTGAACGCCAACCCTGCCGAGTTCATGTTTGCGGTGCAGATGGATGCCCGCATGACGCCGCCGGCAGGGGCCGTTCCCACGCTCCAGCTAATCATTCGACCCAAAGAGCCAGGCGCTTTCGAAGCCATCGACAAGAAGCTGCCGATGCGCTTTACCGCTACATCCGCTGGCGCTCTGGGACTGGCCGCAGCGCCTGCCGATCGACGCTGGTTGATCTACAGTTTCCCGGCGGAATCCCAGGCCGAGCTGCTGCGCATTCAAGGCCAATTCAAACGCATCCAGGCGCGGGAACAGGGAAAGGGCGGCAGTCTTTCCGTAGGAATATCCCAGGAGGGCCTGGCCGTCAGCGACCCGGCATATGCCAATACCCGCTGGGAAAGCTGGTTGCAGACCTCGCGCCGGGACGGATTTTTCGAGCTGTGGTCCGGCTCTGTTGCGGAACTGTTGAAACAAGCGAAATCAGGGGAGGCATCAAGAGTCCAAAAGTCGAACTGACCCTGGAAACTTTTTAGCGTATCGACAGATCCCGCCGTTCAATCCAGTGTGCGCCGGAAAGTCTTCAGCCCCAGTGCCAGCACAGCAGCGATGAACAACAAGATGGGCCAGGTGTGGCCCCACAACAGGGCCGGCCCGTTGCCTTTCAAGAGTATGCCGCGGACCAGCATCAGAAAATGGGTCAGGGGCAGGACGTTGCCTACCGCTTGAGCCCATTCGGGCATACCGCGAAAAGGGAACATGAAGCCCGAGAGCAGTATGGAAGGCAGGAAAAAAAAGAAGGTCATCTGCATCGCCTGAAGCTGGTTGCGGGCAATGGAACTGAAGGTAATGCCCAGGGTCAGGTTGGCGCAAATGAACAGCAGCACCATGCCGTAAAGCAGGATCAGGCTGCCGTGCATGGGAACATCGAACACCCAACGGGCCGCCAGAAGAATCAGGGTCACCTGGATCAGGCCGATGAGGATGTAGGGAACGATCTTGCCGGTCATGACTTCCACCGGCGTGGCCGGCGTGGCCAGGAGATTCTCGAAGGTGCCTCTTTCCCGTTCCCGGGTCATGGCCAGACCGGTCATCAGCACCATGGTCATGGTCAGGATCACGCCCAGCAGGCCCGGCACCACGTTGTAAGCGCTCAGGCTCTCCGGGTTGTAGCGGCGGTGCACCCGCAGCTCCAGCGACGGAGCGGTCGGGAGTTTGATGCCCGGCAGGTCCGGCGCAAACACTTCCATGCCCAGGTGATTCAGCACCGAAATGGCGCCGCCGACGGCCACCGGGTCGCTGGCATCGGCCTCCACCAGCAAGGTCGGCGTCTTGCCCCGCACCAGGTCGCGGTGAAAGCCGACGGGGAAGGTGACGACGAACTGCACCGCGCTCCGATCCAAAAGCCGGTCGGCCTCCCGCTCGTCCACGCTGCCGATGATCTTGAAGTAGTCGCTGTTTTCCATGGCCGCAACATAGGCGCGGGCGAAGGGGCCGGGATCGGCCATGACGACGGCGGTGGGCAGGTGTTTGGGATCCGAGTTGATGGCAAAACCGAAGAGCATCAACTGGATGATGGGAATGCCGACGATCATGCCGAAGGTCAGCCGGTCGCGCTTCAACTGGATGAATTCCTTGATCAGGATACCGAGCCAGCGGGAAAAGGAAAAACGGTTCACGTCCTCAACTCCCGAAAGTATCCTGACTGCCTTGCATCAGATGAATGAAGGCATCCTCCAGCGACGGGGAAACGCTCGCCATGGTCAGGGAAGTGTTCTGGAGAAAGGCTTCCAGACTGGCTTGCAGCCTGGCGCGCTCCCTCCCGCTGACGTGCAGGGTGGCGCCGAAGCTGGCCACCAACTCGGCGCCGGGCAGTTGGCGCAGGCGTTCGGCCAAGCCGTGCAGGCCGTCGCCACTGATCTGCCAGGTATGGAGTTTTTGGCTCGCCACGACTTCCGCCGCCGTACCCGAGGCCAGCAGCGTGCCGTAGGCGATGTAGGCCAATCGGTGGCAGCGTTCCGCCTCGTCCATGTAGTGGGTGGAAACCAGCACCGTGATGCCGGCGGCGGAGAGTTGGTGGATTTGCTCCCAGAAATCGCGCCGCGCCTTGGGGTCGACGCCCGCGGTGGGTTCATCCAGAAGCAGCAGTTTCGGTCGATGCAGGAGACAGGACGCCAGGGCGAGGCGCTGCTTCCAGCCGCCCGAGAGCGTGCCGGCCAGTTGATGGCGGCGACCGGCCAGGTCCAACTCCTCCAAGGCCAGTTCCACCGCCGCCCGGCGCTCCTTCATGCCAAACATGCGGGCCACGAAATCCAGGTTCTCGGCGATGCTGAGGTCGTCCCACAGGGAAAATTTCTGCGTCATGTAGCCCACCTGACGCTTGATGGCGGCGCTTTCCTTGAGCACGTCCAATCCCAGGCAGGTACCCTGTCCACTGTCCGGGGTGAGCAGCCCGCAGAGCATGCGAATGGATGTGGTCTTGCCGCTGCCGTTAGGACCGAGAAACCCGAAAATCTCCCCTTGCTTCACTTGCAGATCCAAGTTCCTCACTACATGCTTGTCGCCGAAACGCTTGTTAATGCCGGTGACATCGATGACAAGCGGCACGCTATTCATCTCAACGCTCCGTCAGGCGCACATCCACCGGCAGACCGGGGCGCAAGGCGGCGGCCTGTTCGGCAAGCGGGGCCGCCTCGACGCGGAACACCAACTTTTCCCGGCTGCCTCGGCTATAGATCACCGGCGGCGTGTACTCGGCCTGGGACGCGATGAAGTTGATCGTTGCGCGGATGGGCGCGGCGCAACCGTCGCAACTGGCTTCCACAATGCGGCCGAGGCGGATATTGGCGACGACCGTTTCGGGAACGAAGAAGCGGATGCGCCGCAGCTTGTCCGGCAGCAAGCTTGCCACGGGCTGTCCCGCGGGTACCCATTCGCCCTGCCGGTAGTAGGTTTCGGCAATTTCCCCGGCGGTCGGCGCCGCCACTGTTTTCTTTTCCACTTGCCAGCGCTTTTGCGCCACCTGCGCACGCGCCGCCGCCACATCGGCCTGCGCGGCGCGCACCTCGGACGGACGACCGAGTGTGGCGCGATAGCTTGCCAATTGTTGCCGGGCGGCGTCCGCCTGGGCCGCATCGCGCGCCCGTGCGGCGCGAACCTCATCCAAACGCGCCGGCGAAATAAAGCTTTTGGCGGCCAACGCCTCCTGCTGCTGCAACTGTTTTTCGGCAAGCCGCAGGGCGGC
Source organism: Betaproteobacteria bacterium (assembly GCA_016194935.1). Classification (GTDB taxonomy): domain Bacteria; phylum Pseudomonadota; class Gammaproteobacteria; order Burkholderiales; family Rhodocyclaceae; genus JACRAR01. Next base: position 23,286 of record JACQAO010000072.1, on the reverse strand, counting down.
CTCGGCCACACGCACCTGGGCCTCCATCGCCGCCACCTCGGACTGTCGATGCGGCTCGCTGAGATTGCGCAGTTTCTCCCGCGCCCCAACTTCCCGCGCTTCGGCTTCGCCGAGACCCTGTTGTTCGGGGTCTGCCGCCACCGAGAATACGGGAGATCCCTCCGCCACGCGGCTGCCGCGAGCGGCCCGAAGCGTCTCCAGGTACCCCGCCAGAGGCGCGGCAAGATAGATATATTCGCCCTCGATGTAGCCCTGATAGCTACCGTCGTTGTTTTTGCTGCAACCGACCAGCAGAACCGCCGACAAGGTCGCCGCAAGCAAACGCCATTCCGCTACGCGAACAATTTCCATCAAGAGCCTTTCATTGCGGGATGTTGGGCAGGCGGTACAAGGCGGCGCAAAATTGCGGCGACCCCATTTTTTATCTCGCGTGCCGACTGCGGATTCATGCGGGCTTGGTGCATGACCGCCAGTCCCACCACAGTGGCATGGAACAGCAATGCGTCGTCGGCGCTTGCGTCAAGCCCGGCTTTGGCCAGCAGCGCCTGAACTTGGCTGCGTACATGCTTGATGAGTTTGCGCAGGGGCTTGCGAATCTCCGGATCGGCATCGGCGGCAACGATCAGGCCCAGCATGACGCGCGGCGGCACGCCCGCAATCATGACTTCCGCGATGGTGGCCGCGAGCGTGGCGTGCCGGGGTTTTTCCGCCAGGCGGACGGCAAGGCTCGCCATCGTTGCCCTGATCGACTCCTCGGCAATACCCAGCAACAGGTCGGCCCGTGTCGGGAAGTAGTAGGTCAGATGGCTCTGCTTGATGCCCGCCGCCTTGGCTATCTGCGGCTGGGTCAGGGCGGCTATGCCTTTCTCCTTCAGGAGCGCCGTGCCGGCGGCCAGAATGGAATCTCTGACATTCAAGGGATACTCCAAGTCCGAATGACACCGATGGATTATACATCATTTTGGTAGAGTTACCAAAGCCAGCGATCTACACCAGGCCAAACCACCCCAGCAGGGCGCCGGCGCCCAGCAGCCACAGCAGGTGCAGCCTGGTTCGCCAGATGATCAGCGCCACAATTACCGTCGTCAGCCACAGCCGCCAATCTTCGGCGAAAATGCCGTGGGCGCTGGCGAGGATCCAGCCGGTGGATATCAGCAGGGCAATCACGATCGGCGCCAACCCTTGCTTGAAGGCGCGTACTGCACGCAGTTCACGGTTGCGGTGGCCCCAGCGCGCCGCCAGATATGTCAGGGTAGTGCTGGGCAGCAGAATCCCCAGCATGGTGACGCATACGCCCCAAAGTCCTGTCGCTGCGCCGCCCGCGTTGATCCCCACGTTCCAGCCCATCAGCGCGACGAACAGCACATTCGGCCCTGGCGCCGCCTGCGCGATGGCGATGGAGGCAGTGAACTGCGCATCGCTGAGCCAGTGCTGCTGCTCCACCATGTAACGATGCATCTCGGGTAACGTGGTGATCGCGCCGCCAATGGACAACAGCGACAGCAGCAGGTAATGCGCAAACAGGCCGAACCAGTCGCCCCAGGTTAATGCTATCTGCATGTTTTCGCTCATGGCTGAAGTTTACGGTAAGCCGTCAGGCAAGCCGCAGCACCCAGCGGCGCCGCCACATAAACCAGCGGCCAGCGCAACAGTGCAATGCCGGCAAAACAGGCAAGACCCAGCACAGCGCAAAGAGATATTCCCAATGGGTTTTTCCGCAAAGCACTCATCAGTTTGAGGCCGGTTGCCAGGATCAATCCAGCCGCCACCGCGCCCATGCCGCGTAATGCGCCGGCGACCTCGGGCAGGCCGGCGTACTGCGTGTAAGCCAACGCCAGCAGCAGCACCAGCACCAGCGGCACAGTCAATATGCCGGCCAGCGCCGCCAGTGCGCCGGGCAAGCCAAAACTGCGCGCACCCAGCATCAACGCGAGGTTGACCACGTTGGGTCCCGGCATGATCTGGGCGACAGCCCATTCCTCGACAAACTCTTCGTTACTCAGCCAGCGTTTTCTTTCCACCAGTTCTCGCTGCACCACGGCCAGCACGCCGCCGAAGCCTTGTAATGCCAGCAGGGTAAATGAAACAAACAGGTCGGTCAGCGATTTAGGTTGCGGACGATACTCGGATGTCATGGCGCAGTCTTTCGGAGCACTTGTGGCAAAGAATGATTGTAACGCTCATCGATCATGCCAATAACGGCGGCGTTGCTCCCGCTCGGCGACGATGCGCGCGGCGGGTTGCAGTTCTTGCTGCGACCGCGCCAGAGCGATGGTCAACGCACCTTCCCGATCAGTGCGATGCAGCGTCGCGCCGCTCAGCCGGTAACGCTCCACCACGTCCGGACGGGGATGAGCGAAGCGATTGCGATATCCGACTGGAAAGATCACCGTATGCGCGCCGACGGTGTCGATGAATTCCTGCGTCGATGAAGTGCGGCTGCCGTGGTGCGGCGCCACCAGCACATCGCTGCGCAACGCGCTGGCATCCCGCGCCAGCAGCGCCCGTTCCGAGAGCGCCTCGATATCCGAAGTGAGCAGCGCGCTGCCGTAAGCATTGGCGATCTTCAGCACGCAGCTCATGTCATTGGTCTTGCGCGTCGGGGCGGCGTATTGATCTGCCGCCGGGTGCAGCACTGCGAAACGTACGCCGTCCCATTCCCACGCCTGACCATCCATGCAGTGAAGTGCGTTGACAGGAAAGGCGGAAAGCGGATGTTCCGGCTTCAACGAACTCATCAGCCAACCCACCGGCACGGCCTCCAGCACTGACTCGGCGCCGCCGGAATGATCCGTATCCTGATGCGTGACCACCAACCCGTCCAGCGCTTGCACGCCGCGCGCACGCAGATAGGGAACGATGATGCGGTTGCCGCTGTTGGCTTCGCTCGTATAAGTTGGGCCGGTGTCATACAGCAAATCGTGCGTCGCGGTCTGGACATGAATCGCCAGACCCTGGCCGACATCAAGAACGGTCAGCACCGCCTCGCCCGGTGCGGGCCGCAATGCCGGCACAAACAGCAGCGGCAACATCGCCACGATGCCCAGCCAGCGCGCCGGAAAACCGCGCGGCAGCAGCAGCCAGGCGCTGCCGGCCAAACCCGCCAGCCAGGCCCAGGTGGGCGGCGCATGCTGCTGCCAGACCGCCCAGGGCAATGCCGCCAGCCATTCGATAAAGGACATCAACCAGGCCGTCGCCAGATGCGCGGGCAACAGCAGAAAACTCAGTGGCGGCACGACGGCGGCGGCAAGCACCAGCGGCGTGATGATGAAGCTCACCACCGGGATGGCAATGGCATTCGCCAGCGGCGACACCAGCGAAAACTGCTGAAACAGCAGCAACAGCGCCGGTATCGTACCAAGCGTCACCGCCCACTGGGTGCGCCCCCATTCCGTCAGCCAGTGGCCGGCGCCCAAGCGGCTGCTGCCGATGTAGAACAACACCGCGACGGCGCCGAAGGACAACCAGAAACCCGCCGCCAATACTGCCCAGGGGTCCAGCAGCAACACCAGCAGCAAGGCCAGCGCCAGCACCCTGCTGGCCGAGACGCTGCGCTGGGTCCATAGTGCAATCGCCACCACCGTCAGCATATAGAGCGTGCGCTGGGCCGGCACGGCGAATCCGGCGATCAGGCAATAGGCCAGCGCCGCGCCAAAACCACCGAGCACGGCGACACGCTGCGCGGGTATTCGCAACATCAACTGCGGGCTGCGCCGCCACAACCAGTTCAGCAAGGCATACGCCAGGCTGGCAAACATCGTCACATGCAAACCGGAAATACTCATCAGGTGTGTGATCCCGGTACGGCTGAACAACCGCCATTGTCCGGCATCAATGGCGTGCTGGTCACCGACCGCCAGCGCCTCCAGGATGCCGGCATAAGGGCGATCCGGCAGCGCGCTCAGAATACGCTCACGAATATTCTCGCGCAGCCGCTCGACGAGCGTACCCGGACGCATGACGAATGCGTCGCGCCGCAGATTGCCCGGGGCCGGACGCACATAGCCAGTGGCACGAATCCCGGCTTCCAGCAGCCAGGCCTCATAATCGTAGCCGTCCGGATTGAGATTGCCGTGCGGACGCTTCAAGCGCACCGTCAGTTGCCAGCGCTCGCCGGCATGCAACTCGGGAACGGACGGTGTTCCATCATGGCGCGCTTCTTCATCAGATTTTTCCGCGCCGCGTCGCCAGCCGCGATACCAGGCGAGGGAAATATGCTTCGGCACTGATGCGCCAAGCTCGACCTGCTCGACGCTGAAATCGAAGCGCAGGCCGTTCTCGAAGCGCTGCGGCAGGCCACTGATCACACCCACGATACGGATGTCGCGGCCCTCGTCGGATAGCGGCAGAGCATCGGCCATGCGCTGCTGCGCCATCCCGCCGGCCCAGGCGATGCCGATCAGGAAGGCGCCGAGCGGCGCTGCAATGTGCCAACCGCTATGCCAACCAGCATGCCAGCGGCGTCCGGCCAGCGGCAGCAACAGCAATCCCGCACCAACAGCAGCCAGCGTTACGAGCAAGGCGGGATCGGGCAGGCTGGCCTGCTGTTGCAGCCAGACGATGCCAACGGCAAAACAGAGAATGGACAGACGCATGCTCTAATTAGAGCAGAACACAGCGCCTTTCCGCTAAAATCGGTGCGAGCCCGCCATGCGCAAACAACTGCAAAAATACCTTCCCGATCATCAGTCCATCAGCACCAATCGCTGGCTGGCCCCGTTCGCCAACACCCTGCTGCATCCGCGCCTGTGGCATTTGAATCGCCGCTCCGCCGCCGGTGCAGTGGCTTCCGGTCTGTTCTGCGGGTTGATACCGGGGCCATTCCAGATGCTCGGCGCGGCCATCTGCGCGGTGATATTCCGCGTCAACCTGCCGCTTGCCATGTTCACCACGTTCTACACCAACCCGCTCACCATCGTGCCGCTCTACCTGGTGGCGTTTACTTTGGGAAAACTCAGCCTGGGAGAACTGGGCAGCGGCAACAGTTTCATCGCGCCGCCCAATTACGGCGACGCAGGACTGCTGGCCTGGATAGCCCAGTTAGCTGACTGGATGGCCGGGCTGGGGCAGCCGCTGGCCCTGGGCCTGGTGCTGCTCGGCGCGCTGCTGGCCCCGGCTGGTTATCTCGTCATGCGCCTGTTGTGGCGGTTCTACCTGGTTCGCGCCTGGCGGCGTCGCGCCCTGGCACGCGAGGCGCATGCGGCATGAGCATCAAACAACTCGGCGCAAGTTTCAGCCGCCGCATCTATTTCAGCTTCGTCTGGTCGCTGATCGGCTTCGTCTCCATCCTGGTGCTGGGTACGCTCGGCTACAAGCTGGTCGGCGGCGACGGCTATTCCTACCTCGATGCACTGTTCATGACCTTCATCACGGTCACCACCATCGGCTACGAGGAAGTCATCAGCCTGCACCACAATCCGGTCGGGCAGATTTTCACCATGGTCATCGCCTTTGCCGGCATCGGCCTGATGACCTATTTTTTCTCGACGGTCACGGCTTTCGTGCTGGAATCCGATCTCGACAGCACGCTACGGAGAAGACGCATGGAAAAAACCATTAAAAAATTGCGCGGTCACTACCTGGTCTGCGGCTCGGGCCGCGTCGGTCGCAACGTATCCGCCGAGCTGGAAGCCACCAACCGCACCTACGTCGCCATCGACGAAAGCATGGAAACGCTGGAGTCACAGCATGACAAGAAACCCAGCCTGCTGTATCTGCACGGCGACGCCAGCGACGACGACATCCTCATTGCAGCCAACATCGCCGAGGCGCGCGGCGTGTTCGCCGTGACCGGCGACGACAGCAAGAATCTGATGATCGGCCTCTCCGCCAAGCAGTTGAATCCAGCCGTGCGCGTGGTGGCCCGCTGCCACGACATCCGCAACGTGGAAAAAATCCGCAAAGCCGGCGCCGACGCCATCGTCTCGCCGGATTTCACCGGCGGCATGCGTATCGTCTCGGCGATGATCCGCCCGCATGTGGTGTCCTTCCTCGACGAAATGCTGCGCTCGGAAAACAAGCTGCGCGTCGAAGAGGTGGCGATCCCCGACGAATTCAAGCCGCGTCCGCTAGGCACGCTGCAACTCAGGAGCGAAAATTACGTGTTGCTGTCGGTACGCATGCACGGCGACTGGCGCTTCAATCCGCCCAAGGATTTCATGCTGCAACCCGGCTACACGCTGATCGCCATGGCCACGCCGCAGGGCAGGCTGGAACTGGAGCAGGCGCTGCTGGAGAGCGGAGAGTAGCCCCTCGTGGATTGCGCCTACTTCGAGTCGATTCCGACATAATCGCGATATAAAATAGTTGCCAGCGCGAGAGTCCCGTGCCAACCATCACCCGAACCACCGCCATCGAGGCAAGAAACTCCAACTTCGACTTCGTGTTGCTCCTGGGACTAGCCACTCTTTGGGGCGCCTCATACACGTTCATCCGGGTTGCCGTTGCCACCATACCGCCGCTCACGCTGATTGCGGTCAGAACGCTTATCGCCGGCGCTCTCCTTGGCGTCTGGATAATAGTTCGCAACGTTCAAGTACCGCGCGACCCCGCCCTCTGGCGCCGTTTTCTGGCGCAGGCTTTGCTGAACAGCGTGATCCCATTCACGCTCATCGCGTGGGCGGAACAGTCGGTGGAGGCAGGAGTGGCGACCATCCTGAACTCAACTTCGCCGGTACTGACATTCGTCGCAACGTGGCTCATCACAAAACATGAGCAGGTCACCGCACGCAAGCTCTTCGGTGTCGTCGCCGGCCTTGCGGGCATCTGCCTGATCGTTGGCGCCAGCGTGTTGGATGGTCTCGGGAGTCAAGTTCTTCCGCAGCTTGCAATCGTAGCCGCGACCATCTGCTACGCGGGCGCCGCCCTGTACGGTCGATCATTCAACGACCACCCGCCAATTGTCCCGGCGGCGGGTTCACTGTTAGTGGGCGCCGTCCTGCTGATTCCAGCAAGTCTGGCCGTCGACCACCCTTGGACGCTGCATCCGTCGATTCCTTCCTTGATGGCGCTGCTGGCGCTATCGATATTCTCGACCGCGTTGGCCTTCGTGATCTACTTTCGGTTGATACGAACGCTTGGCTCGGTTGCCACGACGGCGCAAGCGTATTTGAGAGTTCCGATTGGTGTCGCGCTGAGCGTGATATTTCTCGGCGAATCTCTGACAACCTCGGCGTGGATAGGATTAGCCTGCGTCGTGACCGGCGTCGCCGCAATGACGATTCCCAAGCACACTTAACGGGAAATCGATCCTGGTACCTTGAATATGCTACTGCTTCGTTGTGCGTCAGAGCAAGCCGCGAACAACTTGCGCCGCCAGCGCGATCATGGTCACCGCCACGCACCATTCTAGGATGCGCCAAGTATTCGGGTTGGTCATCCAACGTTTGGCGGTGCGCGCTCCTGTCACGAGTGCAAGAAACCAAGTGAGTGAGGCCATGATCGCTCCAAGTGCGAAGCTGGCTTGCCCGGTTCGCGGCAATGTCGCCCCAACCGTGCCGATCACCAGTACCGTGTTGAGCCATGCGACGGGGTTGAAAAATGAAACCACCAGAAGTGCAGTAAGGCTCTTGCCACGGGTCAGTGTTCGCTCTTTGCTTGCAAAAGCAGCGACATCCACGGCTCCACCAATCGCACGTCTCGCGGAAAGGAGTCCGTGTCCAACCATCAGGCACGCACCGAGCCAAAGCGCCGCGCTTTGCAATGCTGGCGCCCGGCTTAAAGCCGCTGACGCGCCAGCCATCCCAAACCAAATGAGGAGTGCATCACTAAGGACGCCAACCGCAACTAATTCAGATGCAGGACGTTGAAAGATCGCCTGTCGGAGAATCAGTACATCCTTCGGTCCCGGGCACACAAACAAACCTAACCCAAGTGCAAACCCTTGTGCAAAGGTAGAAACGTCGACCATAGTTCATGCCGACAACCTCCTAAGCTGGACCGGGCGGTACAAGGAGCACGAATGTTAGCAGAAGCAACGAAAAGTTCGCTGGTGGAAATTGATAAGGCTGTCACGGGTTTTTCAGGGGCAAGGTCAAACCGAACCTGGAGCCTTTAAGGAAGAGGCGCTGCTGGAAGGCGGGGAATAAACGGTATTACTCAAGAAGGAATACCTTGGGGAATCGTATCCTTTCGCTCAAAGGACTTGACGACCACGGTTTGAAGCCCTATCCTACCATTTACCACATATGTGGTAATGGAGTCCATTATGCCTGCCACCACTTCTATCCGGATTGACCAGACGCTCTATGACCAGGCTAAGGCTGACGCCTCTGCCGAACATAGAACCATCGCTGGCCAAGTCGAATTTTGGGCCAAGGTCGGTAGAGCCGCGCTAGACAATCCTGATTTGCCCGTGAGCTTTGTTGCTGAGTCTTTGGCTTCGATGGCAGAGCCTCGCGAGCACGCTATGCCTTTCGTACCCCGGAGCCGCGCGGCATGAACTACAGCGTCGAACAGACGCGCCGCTTTGCCAGGCAATACAAGAAACTCCACGACAACATCGCTTCCGATGTTGACGCGGCTGTGGAGGCGGTTGCCGGCTATCCGACCATTGGTGAACGGAAGAAGGGCGACCTCGCCGACCTTTTCGTCTTCAAGTTCCGGAGCCAGGGCCAGCTCTATTTGCTGGGGTACACGCTCGATGACCAGGTGAGACTGATTTATCTGGAAGCAGTTGGCCCCCACGAAAACTTCTATCGAGACCTCAAGCGCGGTTGACTGCGCCGACCATTTCCAATGTTGGAAATGGTACTCGATCTGCACGAACTCCTAGCCGTTCCCACGAACCCGAACGTCGCGCCTGGCCACAGGGCCGCGCAGCATATTCGGCGGGGCCATGCTCGCCTCACCCTCACGGGTGGGTGGACAACGCCCTCAATTGACGCTGGCGCTAAAGACGAATAGGCTGACGTTGGGATGATTATTTTCTTCCAAGCCTGTGTGTCGGCGGGCTGTTCTCGAATATTCGCTGGGCATGCTAAAAACGTAATTTCGCTCAAGGAGTCAAGCGGATGCATTGGCAACAACATATTCACGTCGATCCCGCCATCTGCAAGAGCCGCGCCTGCATTACCGGAACTCGCATAACGGTCAGCAGCGTGCTCGACAATCTGGCGGAAGGCATGACAGTCAATGTCATCCTCGCCAGCTACCCGCCGCTTACCGCAGACGATGTACATGCCTGCATGGCTTATGCGGCGGCACTGGCGCATGAAGAACTGGTGCCGCTGGCGGCATGAAGTTCAAGATCGACCAGAATCTGCCGACTGAAGCTGCCGAGCCACAGAAAGCCACTATCGTGAAGAAGAATTGATGGAACGCATTGTGAATTTGTATATCGAGAAGTTGCCGGAAGGGATTTATCTGGCGACCTCCGATGAGGTGCAGGGGCTGATTGCCCAGGGGCGCACGATTCAGGAAACTATCGAGATCGCGCAGGATGTGGCGAAACGTCTGTTTGAGGCTCAGGAGGCGCGCCATGTGGAACGCCTGTTGCCACAGGCGGCGGAATCTTTCGATTATCCGATGATCGTGAATGCTTGATGGGAAGGCTGGCATCGAATCGGAAATGTTCGTCCAGAAGTAAATCCCGATTTTAATTCGCAAACAGTTCCCTTTATTCCTCACATCTCAATCCCAACGATGTATTCGCTATATGGCAGGGGAGAGTTGGCCTTGGTCGGCCTCTTAGCCGTTTGGCGAAGCCGAATAACGCCTGCTGGCCTTTAGCGCTGACGCTGCGCCAGTTCGACGATGACTCGTTCGAGCGTAGTCGTTCCTGCCCATTCGAGCGCGCCGGGATCGCTCTTGATGTCGATATGCGAGCAATTGAGACCACGGGTCATTTCGGCGAAACCAGCAAGGGCGGCCTTTGAAAAATGGGCTTCCGCCAGCGCTTTCGGCCACTCTGCTTCCGGCAGGACTGTCACGTCGACAGGCTTCCCGAGCGTGGCTGAAACGATGGCGGCGATATCGTTCGGGGCGTAGTCTTTGGGTCCCGAGAGAGTGACGACGCAGGTCCCCGCCCTTTCTTCTTGCAGCAAAGCAGCTGCGGTGCTACCGACATCCACAGTCGCCACCATCGGGAGAGGACGCTGTGCTGGCGCCAGAAACGTCGGCAAAGTGCCGCTGCGCATGGCATGTCCGACCATCGGCATCCAGTTCTCCATGAAATAGGCCGCGCGCAGAAAGATGGTGGACACACCGGCTTCGGTCAAACGCTGCTCGAACATGCGGTTCATCCTGATCCATCCCGTTCCGCTTTCACGGTCGGCGCCCACCGAGGAAAGAGCCACAAGTCTGAGTACATCCGCCGCAACTGCGGCGCGCGCCGTGATATCGGCAATCAAGTCTGCCCTCTCGAACAGATCTTCACGGTTGTAGTGCTGCGGACTGACTACATAGGCGCCTTGTACCTGACTGAGCGCTCTGATCATTGAGGCCAGGTCTGTCAGGTCGGCTATGGCAACCTCCGCGCCACGTTCGGCCCACGGTCGGCCCTTGGCTGGGTCGCGCACCACGACGCGCACAGGGTGGCCGGAGCGCAAAAGCGCATCGGCGGCAGCGGCGCCGGTACGCCCGGTCACGCCGAACACAACGTAAGGAAGGGGGGAGGAAGCAGTCATACAAAAATCTCCTGTTCAAATGAACCAGAAGGATGCATGATTGTTCGACATGCATCAATGACATGAAGGTTATAGTGAAAATGCACCAAGTGGATTTGTCTGCGGTCGACCTCAACCTGTTAAAACTGTTTGAAGCACTCGTTCGGGAACGAAGCGTCACCCAGGCGGCCCTCCGCCTGGGCTTGAGCCAGCCGGCCGCCAGCCGCGCGCTGGGGCGACTGCGTACGATGCTGGATGATCGCCTGGTAGTTCGTGGCAAGCTCGGGCTGGAACTGACGCCACGCGGTGAATCGCTGGCAGGTCCAGTAGCTAGGCTGCTGGACGATGCCCGAGGCATCGTCTCACCTGCGGTCTTCGATCCCGCCTCTGCAACGGGTCGGATCACGATCGCCGCGCACGACCACCTGAGCTTGATGGTCCTTGCTGGTTTGACTGCCCGCTTCGAGCGCCATGCGCCTGCGCTATGTCTCCATATCGCGCAACCTGCTGGGGACAACGTGCGGCTTATCGAGCAGGGGGCCGCAGATCTAGCACTGGGCATTTTTGAGGCACTGCCCGGCAGTCTCCATCGGCGCAGCCTTTACACCGACAGCTTGGTGTGTGTGGTGAGATCCGATCACCCCGGCGTATCAGACGGACTCAGCCTGGAACGTTATGTGACCTTGCGCCACATCACCGTGACCATTTCCGGAGTGGGAGAGAGCGCGGTCGACGTTGCTCTCTCGACACTGGGCCTCACTCGCCACGTCGCGCTGCGAGTTCCCCATTTTCTTGCTGGTGCGATGTTGGTGGCGGACAGCGACATGATTCTCACGTTGCCAAGCCGTTTGGCGCGCCTGCTTGCGGAAAGGCTCCCGCTCGCACTCCTGGATCTGCCGCTACAGGTTGCGCCCTTGTCGCCAGCCATGATCTGGCATGAGCGCTTCCACGGCGACCCTGCCCATGTTTGGGTCAGGCAACAGCTTGTCGACGTCGTCGCGTCGTTCAATACGGTCGGGTAAATGCCACCGACCTCCTGAGGTTGAGGGCCACGTCGACAACAATTAATGGTTCCAGGCTCGAATTTTCTTTTCAACTCAACAGCGGATCGGCCAGCAGAAACGCCGTAACAAACTCGTGGCGCGCGAGCTGCACGAGGTCCAGCACGCGCGCCAAATCGATGTCCATGTAGTCATGCACGATGCGGTTGCGCAGGCCGATTACGGCGTTCCAGGCAGGTAGCTCGTCTTCGCGGATACCGCTGCGGCGTGCCAGCGCGGCAAAGCTATCGTAGGCGGAAACGGGGATGGGCTCCCCGGCAGCCTTGAGCATTTGCTTGCTCTTGCCGATGGCATTTTCGATCAGCACCTGCAAGGCGTGCAGCACGCCGTTCTGCTCCAGCCGCGACAGGGTTTCTCCGGCCAGGAGCTTACTGCGCGCCTCGTCGAGCATGGCGCTCTGCTCGCGAGCAATGTGGGCAGTTTCCGCTTGGTAGAGGTCAAGCCGCACGCGCTTGTTCCCATTGGTAATCCTCAAGCTCACGCCAAGTGCGAGCGAGGAAGCGGTTCCAGGCCAGGCTGTCTTCGCCCTTTAGAGGCAAGCCCTCCTCGGCGACCACCGCCCGCATGGCGAGGCGCGCGCGTGGCAGATCGATCAGGTCGATATGCTCTTCAGCCGCGCCCAGTGCCGCCGCCAGATCGCGTCGCAGTGTTTCAGTGCGGGCCAGGGTTTCGAACAGGCTCAGCGCCACCGGCCATTGAATCGCAATATCCCAGTCGCTGCCGGCGTGGGCGCAGCCAGTGGCACGGCTGCCAACCAGGATCGCCAGCTCCAGTGCAGCCTGGCTGGTCAGGAATTCGCGCAGCCGCACCAGTTCTCCGGTTTTTCCAGTCATCGCATGATGCCTTCATGAAGGGATATAGCGCGATTGTAGCCCAACCTCAGCCGATGATCTGCGCAATGGACTCTCGCAGAGTATGCAAATCGGCAGCAGAGAACGCGCCTATGGTGCGAAGGACAAGTCCTTGCTCGATGGTCGTGAGCACCGGTTTAAGCACGGATGCCTTGATGAGTCCTGCGGCCAGCCAATCGGCGATGAGGGCTTCGCCGAAACCAAGTGGCGTATGCACTTGGCTGGTGATCGCCATGATGACGAGATCGCGTCGGCTGGCGTTGTAGCTGCTGCTGGAAACGATGACAGCGAGTCGTTTCTTCGCGCCCGATTGATCGGTGAATGGAAACGGCACCAACACTACATCGCCGAAAGAATACGTCATCGTTACATCCGGTCGTAAGCTGCGTCTTCGTCGTTGTTCCACACTGCCGCGAAACTCGCCTCGCTGGCCTTGGCTGCCGACCGCGTTAGGCGTTGCTCATCCTCACGCGTACGCAGAAAATCGACAAAATCCTCCACCTCCGCCAGCCGTTGCGGCGGCAGTTGTCTGATCTTCTCGATCAATACCTGTTCGGTTGCGCTCATTGTTCTTGCTCCTGTTGGTGTGACTCAGTAGCCGCCGACCATGACCACATTTGTTAGCATGAGTATATCGAGTTTGGCTCGAGTTTGACCATATGCACAAGGCGCCTCACGCTTGAGCGCGCAGCACCCCGTCGTCAAGCCGCAATATCCGCCCCGCTCTTGCCGCCAATTGCATGTCGTGAGTCACCACGATGAAACTGGTGCCGTGACTGGCGCTCAGGGCCAGCATCAGATCGAACACGCCTTCTGCGGTGTGGCGGTCGAGGTTGCCGGTTGGCTCGTCGGCCAGCACGCAAGCCGGTCGCGTAACCAGCGCGCGGGCGATGGCGCAGCGTTGCCGTTCGCCGCCGGAAAGTTCGCCAGGGCGATGCGCCAAGCGATGGCTGAGTCCGACTTCGGCCAGCACGGTCGCCGCTTGCGCCAGTGCGTCGGGCTTGGGCATGCGCCGGATGAGCAGCGGCATGGCGACATTTTCCAGCGCCGAGAATTCCGGCAGCAGGTGGTGGAACTGGTAAACGAAACCCAGACTTTGGTTTCTCAGGTGACCGCGCTCGGCTTCCGACAACGAAGACAACTCGCGGCCCAGCACGCTGACGCTGCCGGCGGTCGCCGCATCCAGCCCGCCCAGCAGATGCAGCAGGGTGCTCTTGCCGGAACCGCTGGCGCCGACGATGGCGACGCGCTCAGCGCGACCGATGGAAAAATCCACGCCGCTCAACACCGGCACCTGTACTGCGCCCTGACGGAAAATCTTGGTCAGGCCGCTGCAAGCGAGGACGACAGCGTTTTCAATACGTTCATTCATAACGCAGCGCCTCGGCGGGATTGACGCGCGAAGCGCGCCAGCTCGGGTACAGCGTCGCCAGCAGCGTCAGAACGAAAGACACGCCGGAGATGATGTAGACATCACGCCATTGCAGATCGGAAGGCAGCTCGGAGATGTAATACACGTCCTTGGCAAGAAAATGCACGCCGAGCACATGTTCGAGGGCCGGCACCACCACATCGACATTCAGCGCCAGCGCCACGCCGCCGGACACCCCCAGCGCCAGCCCGATCACGCCGATCAGCGCGCCCTGGACGATGAATATCTGCATGATGCTCAAGGGACTGGCGCCCAGCGTGCGCAGGATGGCGATGTCGGCCTGCTTGTCGGTCACCGCCATCACCAGCGCTGAAACAATGTTGAAGGCAGCCACGGCGACGATCAGCAGCAGGATCAGGAACATCATGTTCTTCTCGATCGCTACGGCGCGGAAAAAGTTGGCATTGACGCGCGTCCAGTCGGTAATCGAGACATCCGGATCGAGGAACCGATACAGCTCGCGCGCCACGCGCGGCGCGGCAAACAGGTCGTCCAGCTTGAGGCGCACGCCGGAGACGTTGTCGCCCATGCGGTAAAGTTTCTGGGCATCGGCGAGATTCACCAGGGCAAGACTGGAATCGTATTCGTACATGCCCACCTCGAAGATGCCGACCACCTTGAACTGCTTCACGCGCGGCAGGAGTGCTGCCGGCGTCACCATGCCCTGCGGCGCGATCAGCGTCACCTTGTCGCCGGTATACACCTGCAAGGCGCGCGCCAGTTCCGTGCCGAGAATGATGCCGAACTCGCCGGGTCGCAACGCGGCGAGCTGGCCGCTCTTCATGTGTTTTTCGAAATCGGCGACTTTCTCTTCGGCTTGCGGCAGCACGCCGCGCACTACCGCGCCGCGCACCTGCTGATCGAAGGAAAGCATGCCCTGCTCCTGAATGTAGGGCGCGGCGGCAAGTATGTGTGGTTGTTGTGCGGCTTGCTGCACCACCTTGCTCCAGTCGGACAACTCGCCGCCGGCGCTGTCCGGCCCGGTGATCTGGATATGCGATGCCACGCCAAGAATGCGCGTGCGCAACTCCTTCTGGAAGCCGTTCATCACCGACAGCACCACGATCAAAGCCGCCACGCCGAGCGCGATGCCCAGCATGGAAATCATCGAGATGAAGGAGATGAAACGGTTGCCGTCGCCGTCGCTGTTGTTACCACCACCGCGCTTCTTGGCGCGCGTGTAGCGCAGGCCGATCCAGAGTTCGTAATTCATGGCCTATGTTAACATGCCGCGATGCAAACTCACCTGGTGCTTCCCGGCCTGCTGTGGCCCGGCAAGGCGCTCCGCGACACCGCGTTCGATCTGGATTTGCCGGCACTGTCCTGGCTGCTCGGGCGCGGACAGCAGGCCTGGCAGCCGCCACAGCCGCTGGAACACTGGCTGTGCGGGGCTTTCGGCATTGATCAACCACAGCCGCCTGCTGCGGCTTTGCGTTTGCTGGGCGAAGGGATCGATCCGGGCGAAGAACTCTGGCTGTGCGCCGACCCGGCTTGCCTGAAGGTCGAACAGAAGCGAATGACGCTTCAAGTTGAAGCCGCAGGCGATGCTGGAATCTCTGCTGACGAAATGCAACAAATCGTCGCAACCCTCGCGCCGCTGCTGGCCGAAGTGGGCGAATTGCACGCTGGGGAACCGGGTCGGGCTTATCTGAAACTGCGCCAACTACCGCAGCTGATGACCCTGCCGCCCTCCGCAGTCGCCGGCAACGCAAATCCATTACCGGGCGGCGAAGATGCGGCTCTATGGCGACGCATCGGCAACGAAGTGCAAATGCGGCTGCACACCCTGCCGCTGAATGCGCAGCGCGAAGCCGCAGGGCGTCCCGCGCTCAACTCGCTGTGGTTCTGGGGCGCAGGCAGGCTGCCGCCGCGCGCGGATTCTGCTGCTTTTTTTTACCAGAATGTGGCTGGCAATCACCCCCTGCTCAACGGCCTGGCGGCATGGAGGGGCATCGCCCACAGTGCTGCCCCGACCACGCCGGACGCGCTGCCGCAAGGAAGCCTGCTGCTGCTGGATACACTGCAAGCCGCCACGCAGCAACTTGACGCACTGGCCTGGCGTGCTGCACTGCTGGACATCGAGCGCGACTGGCTGCAACCGCTACGGCAGTCCTTGCGCGCAGGTCGCATCAACCGCCTGCGCCTGACCGCCCTCGGCGACGAAGCCATACTCGACCTGACCCTGACGCGCGGCGCTGCGCTGAAATTCTGGCGTCGCCCACAATCGCTGCACGCACTGAGCTACGCACCATGACCCGGATCGTTACCCGACGCACGCCGCTCAAAGCCAGCTTGATGCTCGAACAGCAAGGCATCCCGCCCTTGCTGGCGCGGCTCTACGCGGCGCGTGGCATCGCCCGCCCGGAGGAACTCGACACGCAGTTGTCGGCGCTGCTGCCGCCCGGCCAGTTGCGCGGCGCAGAGGAAGCGGCCTGCCTGCTGGCCGACGCCATCGCCGCGCAACAACGTTTGTTGATCGTCGCCGACTACGATTGCGATGGCGCCACCGCCTGCGCCGTGGGCCTGCGCGCGCTGCGCAGCTTCGGCGCGAGGGTCGATTACCTGGTACCCAACCGCTTCGAATACGGCTACGGCCTGACGCCGGAGATCGTGCAACTTGCCGCGCGAGCATTTGAAAAACTCGATCTCATCATTACCGTCGACAACGGCATCGCCAGCGTCGACGGTGTCGCCGAGGCCAAACGGCTCGGCATGACCACGCTGATCACCGATCACCATCTGCCGGGCGACACGCTGCCCGATGCCGCCGTCATCGTCAATCCCAACCAGCCCGGCTGCGGCTTCCCGAGCAAGGCGCTGGCCGGCGTCGGGGTGATGTTCTACGTCATGCTGGCGCTGCGCGCCGAATTGCGCCGGCGCGGGGCCTTTGCCGCGCGCCCGGAACCAAATCTCGGCGCGCTGCTCGACCTGGTCGCTCTTGGCACTGTCGCCGACGTGGTGCCGCTCGACCGCAACAACCGCATCCTGGTGGCGCAGGGGCTTGCCCGCATGCGCGAAGGCAGGATGCAGCCTGGCATCCTGGCCTTGTTCCGCGCAGCGGGACGCAGCGCGGAAACCGCCTCGACCTTCGACCTGGGCTTCGCCCTCGGCCCACGCCTGAATGCCGCCGGACGGCTCTCCGACATGGCGCTGGGCATCGAATGCCTGAGCACCGACGACCCGGCGCGGGCGCTCAACATCGCCCAGCAACTCGACGCCCTGAACCGCGAGCGGCGCTTCATCGAGGTCGGCATGCAGGAGGAGGCCCTGTTGCTGCTTGAGCGCATCGAGGCCGACAGCGATGGCATCGCCAACCGCGCCAGTCTCGCGCTGTTCGACCCATCCTGGCATCAAGGGGTCATCGGCATTCTCGCCTCGCGCATCAAGGACAAGCTGCACCGCCCGACCTTCGCCCTGGCGCGCGGCAACGCGGGCGAAGTCAAAGGCTCCGGCCGCTCGATTCCCGGCCTACATCTGCGCGACGCGCTGGACTTGGTCGCCAAGCGCCACCCGAATCTTTTGCTGCGCTTCGGCGGCCACGCCGCCGCCGCCGGAGTGACTTTGCGCGAGTCCGACCTGCCGCTGTTCGAGCAGGCCTTCGAGGCAGTGGTGCAGGCCCTGCTCTCCCCCGCCGACCTGACGCGCACGCTGGAAACCGACGGTGCATTGGAAACCGGATACATGTCATTGGAATCGGCGCGCCTGTTGCAAGCCCAGATATGGGGCCAGGGCTTCCCTGCGCCGCTGTTCGCCGACGAATTCGCAGTGGAACGCCAGCGCATCCTCAAGGACAAACACCTCAAGCTGACGCTCTCCAGGAATGGCGCGCGCTTCGAGGCCATTCAGTTCAATTTCGCCGACGCCGCCCCGCCGCGCATCCGCGCCGCCTACCGGCTCGCTATAAACGAATACAACGGTCTCGCCAGCGTGCAGTTGATGCTGGAACACTTTGAAGCAGCCTGATCGTCGGATGGGGGGACGAGGCGGGTACTTGTACCCTTGAGGGTACTTGTACCCTTGAGGGTATAATTCGCGTTTGATTTTTCAGGAATCCCCATGGAAGCCGAACGCATCAACGCCATCGCCAATCATCTTGCTGACCTCGCCGGGCGCGGCGACGAATTACGGAGGTACCTTTGACTTCGCTGCCAAAGCAGAGAAACTTGAAGAACTGAGCCGCGCGCTGGAAGACCCGAAAGTCTGGGACAACGCGGAACGCGCCCAGGCGCTGGGCAGGGAGAAAAAACAACTCGAAGACGTGGTGCTGACGCTGCGCAATCTCAGCCAGCATCTGGCCGACAGCGGCGATCTGTTCGAGCTGGCGCGCGGCGAGGACGACGAAGATACGCTCAACAGCGTCGTCACCGACCTGACGGAAATGGAACGCATTGTCGCGGACTTGGAATTCCGCCGCATGTTCTCCCACCCCGCCGATCCCAATCACTGTTTCATCGACATCCAGGCCGGCGCCGGCGGCACCGAGGCCTGCGACTGGGCCAGCATGCTGCTGCGCCAATATCTGCGCTACTGCGAACGCAAGGGTTTCAAGACCGAACTGCTGGAAGAAACGCCGGGCGACGTGGCCGGCATCCGCAGCGCCTCGGTCAAGGTCGAAGGCGAATACGCTTACGGTTTTCTGCGCACCGAAACCGGGGTGCACCGCCTGGTGCGCAAGAGTCCGTTCGACTCGTCGGGTGGACGGCATACTTCGTTCGCCAGCATCTTCGTCTATCCAGAGGTGGACGACTCGATTGAGATCGACATCAACCCGGCGGACTTGCGGGTAGACACTTTCCGCGCTTCCGGCGCCGGTGGTCAACACATCAACAAGACCGACTCTGCCATCCGCATCACTCACGTTCCTTCCGGTATCGTCGTGCAATGCCAGAGCGACCGCTCGCAGCACCGCAACCGCGCCGAAGCCATGACCATGCTCAAGTCGCGCCTGTACGAAGCCGAGTTGCGCAAGCGCCAGGCCGAAACCGACAAGCTGGAAGCCAGCAAGAGCGATGTCGGCTGGGGCCACCAGATTCGCAGCTATGTGCTGGACCAAAGCCGTATCAAGGATCTGCGCACCAACGTGGAAACCTCCAACACGCAAAAAGTGCTCGACGGCGATCTCGATCCGTTCATCGAAGCCAGCTTGAAACAAGGCGTGTAACTTAGCGCCGTGTAATCTCCTCCAGGCATTCCTCGAAGACTCGCAACAACAGATTGACTGCCTCGATGCCGGTCTCTGGACAGACCAGTGTCATATTGTGGAAGGGCGTGATCATAACGCCGCGATTCAGTAGATAGAGGTGAATCACCCGCTCCAGCAAGGGGTTGAAGCCAGCTTCCGCCTCGCGTCCGTTGCGCGGCGGGCGGGCGCTGAACTGGAATTCGGCGCGGGCGCCAATTTGGGTAACGCTCCAGGGCAGGGAAAACCGCGCGATGGCCGCGCGCAGGCCATCGGCCAGGGTCTCGGCCAGCGGCAGCATGCGGGCATAGGCAGCCGGGGTCATCACTTCGGCAAGATTGGCGCGCAACGCCGCCATCGTCATGGCATTGGCGGTGAGGGTGGTGCCGATACCCGAGTGTCCCGACGGCGCGGCGTTCCTGGCGCGCAGCATGCGTTCGGCCAACGCGGCAGTGAAGCCATAAACAGCGCAGGGCAAGCCGCCGGCGATGGGCTTGCCGATCACCAGCAGGTCGGGCTGGATACCCAGTGCGCGGGCGGCGCCGCCCGGCCCGCTGCTGATGGTGTGCGTCTCGTCGATCAACAACAGGCTGCCGTATTTTTGCGTCAGCCGCCGCACGCCCTCAAGAAAACCGGCTTCGGGCAGCACCATGCCGATGTTGGTCAGCGCCGGCTCGGTGATGACGCAGGCGACCTGGCAGTCGGCCAGCGCCGCCTCCAGCGCGGCCAGGTCGTTGAAGTCCACGACGCGGGTGAATTGCGAAACGTCGTGCGCCTGGCCAAGCAAGCTGGCGCGGGCCTGGACGACGCCGTCGACCAGATCGACCAGGGTGTCGTCGACCGTGCCGTGGTAGCAACCGTCGAACACCACAATGTGACGCCGCCCGGTGACGGCGCGCGCCCAGCGCAGCGCGTAGCGATTAGCGTCGCTGGCGGTGGTCGCCAATTGCCAGAAGGGCAAAGCGAATTTCTCGGCCAGCAGGCGGCCGACTTCCGCCGCATCAGCCGATGGCAGCATGGTCGTCAACCCGCGCGCCGCCTGCGCCGCGATGGCGCGCGCAACCGGGGCCGGGCTGTGGCCGAACATTGCGCCAGTATCGCCAAGACAGAAATCGGCATAGACGTGACCATCGACGCAGGTAAAACTGGCGCCGCTGGCCTCGCGCACGAACAACGGCGCCGGCGTCGCCCAGTCGTGCATCCAGTGCAGCGGCACGCCGTAGAGGAAATGCGGTGCGGTTTCTGCGGCCAGCGCACGGCTACGTTGATGCGCTGCGAGGAAAGCGGCGCCCTCGCGCCGGTGGATGTCTTGCAGGGTTGCAGCGATAATGGCGGCTGGCATTTGTATGCTTTCGGCGATGGAGGCTGTAATAGTAAAATTGTAAATGCCATCCGCCAGAAAAGTGGCCTGCTTCCGGCACAACCAAGTGGCTCTGGAAGAAGCAGGACAGTCGTCAATGTTTACCATGTTCACTACAAGGAGCAACACAATGATGCACGCGCGGATGTATGGCTTTCCCTATCTTTCCGCCAACAGCTTTCTCGGCGCGCCGCACGACGACGCCAGCCGGCGTTACGCGGTGGCCGGCGTTCCCTTCGATGGCGCCGTGACCAACCGCCCCGGTGCGCGTTTCGCGCCGGAGGCGATTCGACGCGCCAGCCAGATGCTCTGCGATGGCGTTCATCCGCTTTTCGATGTCAGCCCGACGAATTTTCTGACCGACCTGGGCGACCTGATGCTGCCCAACACCGGCATCGAAGCGGCGCGCCAGGAGTTGCAGCGCCTGGCCTTCGCTGCGCTGGGACGCCACTACGTCTGCTGGCTCGGCGGCGACCACTCGGTGACGCTGTCGCTGCTGCGCGCCCAGCGCGAGCGCCATGGCCGGCCTTTGGCGCTGGTGCATTTCGACGCGCATTGCGATACCTGGACAGATCATTTCGGCGAGGCCTCGGGACACGGCACCTGGACCTACGAAGCGATCCAGGAGGGGCTGGTGATCCCGGCGGCGACCATGCAGATCGGCATCCGTTCCTCCGGTCTCCGCGAAGCGCGGGAGTACGTGAATAGCGTGGGTGGCCGGGTATTCACGGCGCGTGAATTGCGCGGCCTGGAGAGTCCGGAACAGTTGACGACTATGCTCGATGAAATCCGCCGGCGCATCGCCGCCGCCGGCAATCCGCCGACCTATCTGACCCTGGACATCGACTGCCTGGATCCGGCCTTCGCCCCCGGCACCGGCACGCCGGAGCCGGGTGGTCTCAACACCAGCCAGGTTCTGAGCGTATTGGAAGCCCTGTACGACCTGCCCTGGGCCGGCATGGATTGCGTTGAAGTATCGCCGCCCTACGACCACGCAGAGCTGACCAGCCATGCCGCCGCAGTGTTTGTCTGGACGCATCTGTGCGGCCTGCTTGCGGCACGCCGGGAATAAGACTCCGGCTTAGCCGGTAGCGCGGATGTGCCGATTGACCAGATCGGCCAGGCGCAGGGCCGACGGCATGATCTGTTCCTGCGGCGTGTAGCCGTAGCCGACCACCACGCCGCGCGTCAGGGGCGGCGCCACGTAGTAGGAAGACAGCGGCTTGACGTCGAGCTGGCGGCGCTTGGCCTGGGCCACCAGCAGCACATCGTCGCAATGCTCAGGCAGGTGGATCACCAGATGCAGGCCGGTGTCGGCATTCGACAGCCGCGCCTGTGGCAGCAATTTTTTTTGCAGGCACTGCTGCAGCAGCGCACGACACTTGCCATAGCGGGCTCGGACGTTGCGGATGTGGGACGAGAAATGCCCCAGCCGGATGAAGTCCGACAGCGCCGCCTGCACCGCCATCTGGCCGGGCCGGTGGATGTCCGACAGGCCGGTGCGGAAGGATTCGATCAGGTCGGGCGGCACCACCACATAACCGATGCGGATGCCGGGGTAGAGTACCTTGGAAAAAGTGCCGAGGTAGATCACCCTGGCATGGCTGTCGAGGCCCTGCAACGAAGCCAGCGGCCTGCCGCCGTAGCGGAATTCGCTGTCGTAGTCGTCTTCGAGTATCCAGGCGCCCTTGCGCCCCGCGAACTCGATCAGCAGCCGCCGCCGCGACAAGCCCATCACCACATCGGTCGGATACTGGTGCGAAGGCGTGACATAGATCATGCGCGGCGCGGTTTGCAGGTCCGCGGCGCTCGGGGCGATGCCCTCGGCATCGACCGCCACCGGTCGCAGGTTCAGGTCGTTGGCCTCGAAGATGCGCCGCGCGCCCCAGTAGCCGGGGTTTTCCATCCACACCATGTCCCCGCCGTCGGTCAGCAAGCGAGCGCAAAGGTCGAGCGACTGCTGGGTGCCGGCGGTGATCAGCACCTGGTCGGGGTTGAGCCGCACCGAACGCGACACGCGCAGGTACTCGGTGAGCGATTCACGCAGCGGCTGGTAGCCGCCGGCCCGGGCGTAGTCCAGGAAAGCCGGCTCGGGCGAGCGCCAATGCTTGTTCTGCAAGCGTTGCCAGAGCTTGTGCGGGAAGGCGGAAAAATCGTTGGCCCCGGCAACGAATTCCTGGATTTCGTAACACTTGTCCGAAGGCGTCGCCGTCAGCATACGGCCACGCCGCGACAGCTCGCGCGGCGCAGCGCCGCCCGCCTGGCGGGCGGGCTTGGGCCGAACCGGGGCCAGCGCTCTGGGCAGGGTATCGGCAACGTAGCTGCCGCTGCCGCTACGCGCCTCGATGTAACCTTCGGCAAGCAGTTGCTCGTATGCCGCCAGCACGGTATTGCGGGAGAGGCCGAGCTCAATCGCCAGGTCGCGCGTCGACGGCAGCTTGGCCCCTCCCTGCAACTGGTGGCCGAGAATGGCGTGGCGAACCAGCTCGAACACCCGCCGGTTCGCCGGCAGGCCAAGGAACGCGCCGGCCTCAAGGCCGGTAAGAATCAAATCGCCAAGCGGAACATGCATCGGGTAGCGGAGTGGTACTTTCCAAAAACCAAAAGTGGCTCTATGAATGGTACCAAAGTATCACTAAACTGTAACGGTCTGATAACCCCCCAAATTCCGCGATTGAATTTCTCACGGCTCGGCAGCGGGGTTTTTAATGGTTCCCAGGACGAGGAATTTGATTCGTGCGCGAGGGTTGAGCCACCGAGCGGGGATTGCGGTGGTGATGGGTCTGTGAAGCGGATAAT
>JACQAO010000013.1 GCA_016194935.1 Betaproteobacteria bacterium | reverse complement strand
GTCAAGCCAGCGCTTTGCCTTCAGCTTCCTCCAGATTCCCAGTCACCCGCGACACCCTTGCCGTTCGGCTAACTCTTCCCCTTGTCGGGCGAGTAGAGGACTTTCACCTCCAAGTGAGTGCGCCCTGCCGGGCGCACCAATAAAAACGCCCGCCGTAGCGGGCGTCTGTGTCCCGTGAGGACGTCTAATCGAGCCCGGTAATCTGGGCGCGAATTTCGCCGCCGGGAAATGCGGCGCTGTGCACGTTGAAATACATCCCGCCTGCGGCCAGCGTCGCCGCCTGCGCGGCGGTGAGTGTCGTTGCCGCAGCCGTCCAGGTGTTGGTTGGCCCTTGCACCAGAGGGACCAGGACAGAGCCGTTGGCACCACTCGCGCCCGTGTGAATATGCGCCGCCGTACCAGTCACACCGCTTGTGGTCAGCGCGACCGTTAACCCTAGCGTCACCGGATCCAGTTCGATACGTCCGCGCCCCGTCGCAGTCGAGGTGCTGGGCGGCACTTCCTGTGCAGCGGACAGATTAGCAGTGCGGATGACTTTACCAACTTGGCCACGCGCCTCCCCTCCGGGAAATGCGGCGCTGTGCATGTTGGTATACATATCGCCAAACAACAAAGCACGGTATTGATCAGCGGTGAGTGTTGTTGGGGCCAGATTCCAGGTCGCGCTGCCTGCTGTAGCCTGCGCAGCCGAAACAAGCACCGGAGCGTTGACGCCGAACACGCCGCTGTGAAGATGTGCTGCAGTGGCGACAACGCCGTTGGCGGTGATGGTTCCGCTGAGTTCGCGCGTGATTGGATTAACAATGACCCGTGCGCTAGCGCTTCCGCCGCCGGTGACAGGCGGCACTTCTTGCGCCCCGCTCATGGCGACATCTGTAACATCCAGGCCGATCTGACCGCGAATTTCGCCGCCTGCATTGGCAGCACTGTGCACATTAAAGTACAAGCCACCCGCCTTGTAGCTGGTATACAACGCCTCACTCAATAATGTGCCAGCGGGCGCCACCCAGATACCGCTGCCGGGTGCGGTCTCCGTCAGCGCCACCGAAACAGCACCGTTAACGCCAATGGCCCCGGCATGGATATGTGCGGCAGTACCGACAACCCCGCTCGTCACCAGGCGGGCGGTGAGGGCGCGCGTTTTGGGATCAACGGAAACGATACCATTACCTGTTGCGCTGGTTACGACAGGTGGGTTTTCCTGGGTGCCGGTCATGATCGCGCTACGTACTTCCTGTCCGATCTGTCCGCGAATCTGGCCACCGGGGAACGCCATGCTATGCACATTGACGTAGAGATTACCCGCCAACAAAGCTGCGCTCTGCTCGGCAGTCAAGATTGTCTGCGCAGGTACATTCCAGACAACAATGCTCGGGTCGCTCAAGGTGGCGGTCCCGTTAAGCGTAATAATGATGGGGCCATTGACGCCCGCCGCGCCGCTGTGAATGTGCGCTGCGTTGGCGGCAACGCCCGAGGTGGTGACGCTACCCATAAGCTCCCCGCTTGCCTCGAAAAAACTGAACGTTGCGCTGCCCGATGCGCTGGATAACACCGGCGGATTTTCCTGGGTTGGGGTGAGCGTGGCGCTGAGTACTGCCGGATCTGCACTACTTGAAGAGCCGCTACACGCTGATAGCAAACCGCTCAAGGCCAACGCCACGGCAGCGTATTTTAAAATTCCATTCATGGTATCTCCCGTTCAATGATAGGAAAAACAGTCGTTACCGCAGCACATCATGATGACTGTGGCGACTGCTACAGCCTCGGTATAATAAAACCAAAAAATCGCAGGCGAATGTATGCAAATGTAATCAAATGTAATGCCATCTGAATAGTTTAAAAATAAACAACCCCGCACCAAGAGCGCGGAGAATTGCTAACGGAATGGCCATCCGCCCCGGTATCCCGGGTGTGGCGGCGCCTTTGGTTTCGGCAAGGACGCGCGCCACATCTGCCGTCACTACAGTGATAATGACGCACCTCAAACGCAGAAAGAAAATCGCAGATGAACGATGCACTGCTGGTCCTCAACGCTGGTTCGTCCAGCATCAAGTTCGCACTGTTCCAGCACGCGCCGCAGATAGCACGACGACCGCTGCTGTCCGGGTTGATTGACGGCATCGGCGTGGCCGACGCAAAGGGCGTGCGTCTCACCACCAGCGATGACGCGGGCCGTTCTTTGGATGATATTGCGATTCCGTTGTCGGGAACGCTGGCGCAACACCACCACGCCGCGCTGGAGTTTCTGGTGGAGTGGCTGCTTTCCCGCGAGATGAATTGGAACATCGTCGGCGTCGGCCACCGGGTGGTGCATGGCGCGGAGAAGTTCTCCCGACCGGTGCTGCTCAACACTGAAATTATCGAGACGCTACAACGTTTTATTCCGCTCGCGCCGCTGCACCAGCCGCACAACCTGGCCGGCATTGCCGCCATGCGCCAGCGCCTGCCCAAAGTGCCGCAGGTGGCCTGCTTCGATACCGCCTTTCATCGCAGCCAGCCGGAGGTCGCGCAACAGTTCGCGCTGCCCCGCGCCATCACAGCGCAGGGAGTGCGCCGCTACGGTTTCCACGGACTCTCCTACGAATACATCGCCGAGGCGCTGCCCGCGCATCTGGATCAGGCGCGCGCGCATGGCCGGGTCATCGTGGCGCATCTCGGCAACGGCGCCAGCATGTGCGCAATGCAGGACCGCCAGAGCATCGCCACCACCATGGGGTTCACCGCTGTTGACGGACTGATGATGGGGACACGTTGCGGCAGCCTCGATCCCGGCGTGCTGCTGTATCTGATGGACTACCACGGCATGGACGCCAAGGCGCTGAGCAAACTCCTGTACCAGGAGTCCGGGCTGCTCGGCGTCTCCGGCATATCCCAGGACATGCGTGTGCTGCTCGCCTCCGACCAGTCTGCGGCGCATCAAGCAGTGGATATGTTCTGCTATCGCATCGTGCGCGAACTCGGCTCGCTGGCCGCCGCTTTGGGTGGACTGGATGCGCTGGTGTTCACCGCCGGCATCGGCGAACGCGCCGCGCCGATACGCCAGGCGGTGTGTGCGGCATCAGGCTGGCTGGGCATTGAACTGGATCTCGCGGCCAATGCCGTCAATGCCAATTGCATTTCCACAGCGGCCAGCAAGGTTGCCGTGCTGGTCCTGCCGACCAACGAGGAATGGATGATCGCCCGGCATACCGCTGCCTTGATGCAATAGCCTGAATTTTAGCCATTTTTCCTCAATTTTTACCTACTATATATAGTGGCATGCGGCTTGCTCTGCTACTAGAAAAATTTGTATTTATTTGATTTCAAAGGAACGCAAATTTTTCGCTTTTCTTCTAAACCGGGCGCAGGTATGCTCTGCCTTCGGATCGCATTCCTTTCCCGGAGATAATTTATGAAAACAAACACGCTGGCCCCCGGTGAAGCTGTTTTAAATCAAGTCGCTAACTCGCTTAACCAAGCTGCTGCACAACCCACGCCACAGGAAATTTCAGGCCTGGTGCTGATCGAAAAATATGCCAAAGGCAACGAAACGAATATCGCCGAAGTCCGACTGCGCGTGGCCCGCGCCCTGGCCTCGGTCGAGGCTGAAGACAAACGCGCATATTGGGAGGCGCGTTTCCTCGAAGCACAGGAAAATGGTTTTGTCCCCGCCGGCCGCATCAACTCCGCCGCCGGCACCGATTTGTGCGCCACGCTGATCAACTGTTTCGTGCAGCCGGTCGGCGATTCAATCTCCGAGGTGGTGGACGGACGCCCCGGCATCTATACCGCTTTGCAGCAGGCCGCCGAAACCATGCGGCGCGGCGGCGGCGTCGGTTACGACTTCTCCTCCATCCGCCCGATCGGCGCGCATGTCAAAGGCACGCAATCGCGCGCTTCCGGCCCGGTCTCCTATATGCGGGTGTTCGACCGCTCCTGCGAGACCGTAGAATCCGCCGGCAGCCGGCGCGGCGCGCAGATGGGGGTACTGCGTTGCGACCATCCGGATATCGAGGAATTCATCCACGCAAAAGACAAGGGCGATCTCACCAACTTCAATATTTCGGTGGGCGTCACCGATGAATTCATGCGCGCCGTGGAAAACGACAGCGAGGTCGAGTTGGCGCACAAGGCCCAGCCTTCCGCTGACATCAAGGCTGCCGGCGCCTACCAGCGTGACGATGGGCAGTGGGTCTACCGCAAGCCCAAGGCGCGCGAGCTGTGGGAGCAGATCATGCGCTCGACCTACGACCACGCCGAGCCGGGCATCCTGTTCCTCGACCGCATGAACCGCGACAACAACCTGTATTACTGCGAGGCCATCGAGGCCACCAATCCCTGCGCCGAACAACCTCTGCCGCCCTACGGCTGCTGCTGCCTGGGCTCGATCAACCTGACGCTGTTCGTCCATGCGCCGTTCACCGAGCAGGCCAGCTTCGATTACACCGCCTTCGGCAAGGTGGTCGAAACCTCGGTGCGCATGCTCGACGACGTACTCGACGCCACTCACTGGCCGCTCGAACAGCAACTCGCCGAAGCGCGCGCCAAGCGCCGCGTCGGCTTGGGTTTTACCGGCCTGGGCAATGCCTTGATCATGCTGCGGCAGCGTTACGACACGGTCGAGGCGCGCGCCACGGCGACAAAAATTTCCGAGTTCATGCGCGACCGCTCTTATCTCGCCTCGGTCGAGCTGGCCAAGGAACGCGGCGCTTTCCCGCTGTTCAACGCCGACATGTATCTGGCTGGAGGCAGCTTCGCCTCGCGCCTGCCCAACGATATCAAGGAGCAGATCCGCAAGCACGGCATCCGCAATTCGCACCTGCTGTCAATCGCACCCACCGGCACCATCTCGCTGGCCTTCGCCGACAACGCCAGCAACGGCATCGAGCCGCCTTTCTCGTGGACCTACACCCGCAAGAAGCGCATGGCCGACGGCACCTTCAAGGAATATGCGGTTGAAGACTACGCCTGGCGTTACTACAAGCACGCCGGCGGCGACGTAACGAAACTGCCGGAATACTTCGTCACCGCCCTGGAAATTTCCGCCGAGGCTCACAAGGACATGGTCGCCGCAGTGGCGCCGTATGTCGACACCTCGATTTCGAAGACAGTAAATGTGCCGGAGGACTATCCCTACGCCGAGTTCGAAAATCTCTACATGGCCGCCTGGAAAGCCGGCCTGAAGGGACTCGCCACCTACCGGCCAAACGCCGTGCTGGGCAGCGTGCTGTCGGTTACCGACAGCAAGGCGACGGAGAAGAAGCAGCCCCAGGATGTGGTCATCAACGGCGCCAACCGCCGCCTGTCGATCGGCTCGCTGCCGGCGCCGGTGCTGGCCTCGCTGCGCTGGCCGGGCCGTCCGCGCCTGACCGACGGCAATGCCGCGTGGACCTATATGATCGAAACCCCGCACGGCGAGTTCGCGCTATTCGTCGGCCACATCGCCAACGGCAAGAAGGTGCCTTTCGAGGTCTGGGTCAACGGCTCGGAACAGCCGCGCGGCCTCGGCGCCGTCGCCAAGACCCTGTCGATGGACATGCGCGCCAATGACCGCGGCTGGCTGAAACTGAAACTCGACATGCTGGCTAAAACCATCGGCGACGAACCCTTCACCATGCACTTCCCGCCGCACGGCGAACAGAAGCTGATGCCGGGCGTGGTCGCCGCCGTGGCCCAGGTGATCCGCTACCGCTGCGAGCAGATCGGCGCCTTTGAAGGCGACGACCCGACGCCGGTGATCGACACCATGTTCAGCCGCGACGAGCCGAAAACCGGCACCGACGGCACCCTGTCGTGGACGGTGGACATCAACAACCCCGCCTCCGGCGAGGAGTTCGTGCTCGGTCTCAAGGAAATCACCCTGCCCGACGGCGTTACGCGACCCTATTCGGTGTGGTTGTCGGGCAACTACCCGCGCGCCCTGGACGGCCTGACCAAGCTGCTGTCGCTGGACATGCGGGTGATGGATCCGGCCTGGATCGGCATGAAGCTGCGCAAGCTGCTCAACTACCCGGAACCGCTGGGCGATTTCATGGCCTTCGTCCCCGGCACCCGCCGCCAGCAGAACTGGCCGTCCACCGTAGCCTACATCGCGCGGCTGATCATGCACCGCTACGCCATGCTCGGCATCCTCGACGAAAGCGGCTACCCGACGCGTGAGATGGGCATCCTGGAAACCCCGCATGAAAAAGGCGGCGCCAAAATCATGCAGGGCGCGCTGTGTGCCGAGTGCGGCAACTTCACGGTGATCCGCAAGGACGGCTGCGATTTTTGCAGCGCCTGCGGCGCGGTGGGAAGCTGCGGCTGAGTTCAGGCCCAGCGTCACCAGCGCAAGCGGTGTGCATCAGCCGGCAACACGAGTTGTAACGCGTTGGCGGCTGATTCCTTTTCTGCTGCTGGCTGCCGTCCTGCATGTCCTGGCGATCATCATTCTGCCGCAACCTCGCGTTGGCCTGTTAGCGCCGAACCCGGTGCTGGAAGTGCATCTGGCGCCGGTAGTGCAGCCGCCGGATATCCACACACCCTTGCCGAGTGCAGATATCAAACCGGCGCCTGCAGCACGTCGAATTTCACCCAAGAGTCCGCCTGCCCCATCGGAAGTTCAGTTAAGACAAGAACCAGCAACTGCGCCGCCGCAAATATCGGTGGAGTCCCTGATGAGCTCTGCCAGGCGTGTCGCCCGCGACGAGGCCAGGCATACGCCACCATCGAAAAAAGAAACGCCAGGCATCGAGGATCGCCCGGTGTTGCCTGCGTTGGCGAAAGCCCTCACGAGGGCGCCGGCAAGCGAGACGCAATTCGCCAACGGCATCTACAAAGTGGTGACCAAGTCCGGCACGGTCTATTGCTACATCCCCTTGCCGGATATAGCGACTAGCGGTACTCCGGTGAAACCCACCATCGTTCCGTCGACCTGCCCTTGAGTCCGGTCGCTGTATATGCGCCGCACCTGCGGCGTCCGCTCAGCGGGCGCCGGCTTCGAGGGGAAACCGCGTCTTCAGATAGTCCGTGAAAATCCGGTCGGTGCAATACGCCGCGTTCAGGCGGATGAAATCGCGGCTGCCGCCGGTGGGCGAAAACATCGCGCCCTTCGCCAGCAATATGCCGTTGTGCTGCGCGTCGCTCACCAACTGGTCAGTATCAACACCTTGAGGGATGCGGCCCCACAGAAAAATCCCCTCCTGCGGGTTCTCCGCCAGCCTGATGCCAAATTCCGGCAGGATGCGATTGGCCTGCGCCCTGACTCGCGCCAACCGCAGCCTGATCTGCTCGACGTGCTTGCGGTAACGACCCGATTCCAGCGTGTCCGCCACCAGCATTTCCTGCAAGGTGGAACCGGACAGGACGGAGAGCATTTTCTGTTCGACCAGTTGCGGGACGAGGGCGGCAGGCGCGGCGATATAGCCGACGCGCATGCCGGGATTAAGCACCTTGGTAAAGCTGCTGACGTACAGCACTCGTTGCAACTCGTCGATCTGGGCCAGACGTAGCAGATGGGGGCCGGCCAGGTCGCCGTAAACATCGTCTTCCACGATCAGGAAATTATGCCGCTCTGCCAGGCTCAGCAGCTTGTGGCAGTTGGCCGGCGAGACGTTGCCGCCAGTGGGATTTTGCAGCAGAGTCTGCATGAAAAAGGCGCGTGGGCGATGCAGGCGCGCCATCTCTTCAACCGCCTCGATATCCGGCCCATCGACCTTTCTGGGGATCGCCACCAGCCGGATTCCGGCGCGCTCCAATTGGCTGCGCAGCACGAAGTAACCCGGATCCTCCACCAGTACGCTGTCGCCGAAAGCCAGGCCGGCGCGAATGATCAGGTCGATTGCGTGGGTGGCGCCATAGGTCACCAGCAGGTTTCCGGCTTGGGCCGGAATGCCTTTGCGTCGCAGGTCATCCGCCAGCAAGTCGCGCAATATCGCCGTCCCCTGCACCGGCGCCGGCTGCATCGCCTCCGCTTCCGGCTTGACCAGGCGGGCTCCCGCCGCAGGACTGAGCGCATCGGCAAACCAGTCGCTGGGCAGGAAACCGGAGCTGGCGGGGAACAACGGATGATCGGTATCCAGTGAACTCTGTGCGAAACCCAGCGCCGTAGCGGCGTTTGGAATAACCACCTCGATCTGGGGAAAATCGCCGCACAACTGTCGTCGGCAGACATAACAGCCCCTGCCGGCGCGCGACTCGATCAGCCCCTTGGAAATCAGCCGGTCATACGCCGTGACCACGGTATGCACGCTGACGCCCAGGCGCTGCGCCAGTTGCCGGATCGAGGGCAGGCGCGTCCCTTCCGCCAGATTGCCGAGACTGATCATGGAAGAAAAATTTTCCACGATCTGGTCACCCAGCGGTCTGCCATCGCCTCTTGTCAGTTGCAGCATAAGTACCTATGTCAAAATCATAATCGCTGTCGCCAGCAACATTCCCGACATCAGAAAGTTGAACTGCCGGCGGCGCCGGTCATTGGTCAGCCATCGCCGCATGCCACTGCCAAACAGCGCCCAGACGGTGATGCAGGGATAATTTACCACTACCAGGATCATAAAAATCGCCGCGTAAGTCGTGGCTGTCACGGCAGCCTTGGGCAGGAACAAGGTCGCGGTGGTGACCGCCATGATCCACGCCTTGGGATTGACAAACTGAAACAGCGCCGCCTGCATAAACGAGAGTGGCCGCTTCACCTGCGCCACCCCGGCTGTTCCGGCCCACAGCAGTTTCCAGCCAAGATACACCAGATAGGCAAAACCGATCCACTTCAATATCGTGTGCAGAACCGGATAAAGTTCAAACACGATCCCCAGTCCCAGGCACATCAGCAACGCCTGGAAAGCAAAGCCGAGGCTGATGCCCAGCAGGTGCGGGATTGTGGCGCGATAGCCGAAGGTCGCTCCGGAAGCCGTCACCATGATGTTATTTGGGCCAGGGGTGATGGACATGACAAAGGCGTAACTTGCCAGGGCGAGGATATCGAGCATGAATGGTCTCCGTAAGCGGGACTGAAGTCTAAGGCGGTGGCTGGTTTCGCATACAGGTACGCCTTGGATTTTTTCAACAAACTGTATGCGCGAAGCACCGTAACAGTTTGTCTTTAGCCAGCAAGACCGAACCGGGACAGATAGTCGTCAATTCAATAGACTTCCGGCAAAGGAAGATGACGATGCATACAGCACAAAAAGCGCAAAAAATTTCACGGGCGGCGGGACGCATCCACAGCTCCGATATCCGGGATTTACTGCAACACGCCCAGCAACCGGGAATGATCTCCATGGCCGGCGGATTGCCCGCAGCAGAACTGTTCGACCAAGCAGGAATACAGGCCAGCACGCAACAGGTTTTGCACACACATCACATGCCCGCCTTGCAGTACGGCATGACCGAGGGTCAGCCGGCACTGCGCCGGGAACTGTCATCCCTGATGGCGCAACGCGGCTGCCCCACCGACGCGCAGGACATCCTGGTGACCACAGGTTCGCAGCAGGCTCTGGACCTGATTGTCCGAACCCTGATCGACGAGGGCGACTGCGTGGTGCTGGAGCGCCCCAGTTACCTGGCGGCGATCCAGGTGCTGCAACTGGCCGGCGCGCACATGCTCACCCTGCCCGGCGACGCCCAGGGCGCAAGAATTGATTTACTGCCGGAACTGGCCGGAGAGCAACGGCCCAAGTTGGTTTATGTGGTCAGCAATTTCGCCAATCCGTCCGGCGCCTGCCTGTCGCTGGAACGGCGCAAACTGCTATTGCAATGGGCCGCTGCCAATCAGGTGATGGTGATTGAGGATGACCCTTATGGCGATCTGCGTTATCGCGGGGAACGGTTGCCGTCTATGCTTGAGCTGGCGCGCGGCATTCCTGATGCCGAGAGCTGTTGCGGCTATATTTCCACCCTGTCGAAAACCATCGCCCCAGGCCTGCGCCTCGGCTGGGCAGTGTTGCCCCTGCTGCTGCGGGAGTCCGCGCTCAAGGTCAAACAATCCATGGATTTGCACACTTCCTCATTCACCCAGGAAATCGCCGCGCACTACCTGGCATCCGGGCGACTGACGGAACATCTGGCGAAACTGCGCGCCGCCTACAGCAGCAGAAGCGAGGCGCTGGCGCAAGCACTGCGCGTAACCTTCGGGCTGCGCCTGAGCTTCGTAACCAGCACCGAAGATCAGTTGCGCGAAGGCGTCCAGCGGCTGGCGTCCGCCTATGCTGAGATCAATCCGGACAACGCCGAGTTGCGTCCCTTGAGGAACAACACCAGCTTTTCCGGATAGTCCTGAGTTACCGCGTTGCGCACCGAGGGCCGCTGCCCGAGCGCCTCACGCCAGACACGAACTTTTGGGGTAGCGGTAAATACGGTGAAATCACGAATCGAATCGAACGTATCGAAATAGCGAAACACCGGGCCGAAAACCGCGTCGACCACCGAGAAACTTTCACCCGAAAAATATGGCCCGCGACTCAACATTGCTTCGACTTGGGTAAATTTCGCCGCGAGTTCCAAGCGCCGCGCCTCCAGCGCCTGGTCGTCAGGGGCGTTGTAGAAAGCCGCGATGGTGTTGAGGATCGCCGAACCAAATTCCATCCAGCTACGATGCCGGGCGCGTTCCAGCGCATCGAGCGGATGCAGACGTGGCGCGATGGTGTCCTCCAGGTATTCGCAGATCACCGCCGATTCGAACACCGGTGTGCGATCCGGTTCTTCCCCCACCAGCAGTACCGGCGTCTTGCCGAGCGGAGAGACGGCCAGAAACCAGCCGGGTTTGTTCGCCAGGTCTATGGTGCGGCGGTCGAATTGCGCGCCCTTCTCCGCCAGGACAATGGCCGCCCGCTGCACATAGGGACACAGCGCATGGCTCACCAGGGTAAGACGGGGCATAGGTTGATTCGCCATGGACATAGACGAGTTCTCCATTGGAAAGGAAAGGCGTTGTAATTACCATTACGATGATTGCACTTGCAATTATAACCATGACGGATAATAATTGCAACTGCAATCACTTTACTCCTGGATACTCCATGACCGACCACGACACAAGCACCGGCGCCGCCTGGAGCCTGTTCCTCACCGCGCATGCTGTGCTGGTGGAGGAGATCGAACGCCGCCTCGCCGCAGCAGACCTGCCGGCACTCGACTGGTACGACGCGCTATGGGCGCTGGAACGCGCCGAGGGCCAACGCCTGCGCATGCACGAGTTTGCTCACTGGATGGTCACCAGCCGCAGCAATATCACGCGGCTGATTGATCGGCTTGAGGCCGCAGGATTGGTGCGGCGCGAACGCTCCGAAGAAGACCGGCGCGGCGCATACGCCGTGCTCAGCGCCGAGGGACGCCGGATGCGCAAGCGCATGTGGCCCGTCTATGAGAAGGCAATTAGCGAATTGTTCGAGCAGAAACTGTCTGCGGCGGAGATCCGCCAGATCGGGGCGGTCATGCGCAAACTGATAGCCAGGCCGGGGATTCCCGCTGCTGGCGACGGCGGAGGCGGGTGAGTCAATAAAAATTCAATGCAAACCTTCCGCCACGGCCATCATTTTTTCCTTACGGATTCTCCTGGCTTCCTCCAGCGTAAGCCCCACCAGCGATTCAGGAGGCAGCGCCACATCCCAGTGTTGCTGGAACAAGTCGATCTCTTCGCCGGTGTCCATGTGAGCCCGATAAATCTTGTTCTGGTAGGCAGGTGCATTGGGCAGGGCGACAAGTTCCACCGACTGGATAATCATTTTCGTCTCCGGAAGGGTTTGCTGGTTGGAACAACCAGGTCAAATACTGGCCCTTTTCCATCCCCCGCATTCCCCGGAAAAGGCGGGGAAATCTCCGCTTAGTCCGGACTTAGACCCTATTTCAGTACGAATCGTACCCCGGGTTGAGGCCAGGGTCGGATGGATGCTAGGCGCGGCGCGCAGCCAATGGTTGTTCCATTGGCAAGCGGCGCAACGCCGCAGACGCCGGCCCTGGCCTCAACCCGAAGGGCCGTCGGGCTTTGGGCGCGCTGCGGCGTTGTCGGTCGCTTGCAGGGATTGACCATGCGGCGCTCCCTCCACCTTGCATCGCATCCCAAAGCCCGGCGGCGCGGGGTACGATTCGTACTGAAATAGGGTCTAACCCTGCTCCGCCGGCAGCAAGCGGGAGTCAAGCGCACCGCGCTGATCGAATACCACGCAGTTGCCGCGCCAGTGCGCGCCGCCGCATTCCTCGAAATACTTGAGGATGCCGCCCTGTAGCTGGTATACGTCCTGGAACCCCTGCTGGCGCAGCAAAGGGGCGGCCTTTTCGCAACGAATGCCGCCCGTGCAAAAAGTCACGAGGGCCTTGTGTTTCAGCGCCGCCAGACTGCCAATAAACCCTGGAAACTCACCAAAACTTTTGAGTTGCGGGTTGAGCGCATTTTCGAAGCTTCCCTGCGCCACTTCCCATGCGTTGCGCACATCAAGAATGGCAAAGTCCCGCCCCTCCTGGTACCAGCGCTTAAGTTCGGTTGCCGGTAAATGCGGTACCTGAGCGGCTGTCGGGTCGATACCGTCGACACGCAGGGTGACGATTTCATTTTTCAGTTTCACCCGCAAGCGATTGAAGGGAACGAATTCCGACCAACTCCATTTCACCTGGATATCGGCAAAGCGCGGATCGGCGCGGAGTTCTTCGAGAAAACCGGCGATGGCCGGCTCGCTTCCCGCCAGAAACAGGTTGATTCCTTCCGGCGCCAGCAGGATCGTGCCTTTCAAGGCCAACTGCTGGCAGCACTGGTGAAGGCTCGCGCGCAAGGCGTCACGCTCCGCGATGGCGACAAACTTGTAGGCGGCGATGTTGGCGAACATGAAAATCCCGGTTCAACGGCAGCTTGCGCAATGACGCCGTCAAACCTGCGGATTGACGCGCTCCTGCGTGGAATGCAGCTTATTCAGCGCGTTGAGATAGGCTTTGGCGGAAGCGACGATGATGTCGGTGTCGGCGCCCTGTCCATTCACGATACGGCCATCCCTGGATAGTCTCACGGTGACTTCGCCCTGCGCATCGGTACCGGTGGTAATGCTGTTCACTGAGTACAACAACAAGTCGGCGCCACTCTGCGATACGCTCTCGATGGCCTTGAAAGCCGCATCCACCGGGCCGCTCCCTTCCGCCTCGGCGTGTCGCTCGGCGCCGCCGACGGCGAGGGTAATTTGCGCGCTGGGGGTTTCACCGGTCTCGGAATGAAAACGCGAGGACAACAGACGGTAATGTTCCTGCTCCGGCGTCACTGCCTCGTCACTCATCAGGGCGTGCAAGTCTTCGTCGAAAATATCGTGCTTCTTGTCGGCCAGCTCCTTGAAGCGGGTGAAAGCCGCGTTCAACACCTGTTCCGACTCGACCTCGATGCCGAGTTCCTTGAGGCGCGCCCTGAATGCGGTGCGCCCGGAATGCTTGCCCAGCACCAGCTTGTTGGCATTCCAGCCAACATCTTCAGCGCGCATGATTTCGTAGGTTTCGCGGTGTTTCAGCACGCCGTCCTGGTGGATGCCGGCTTCATGCGCGAAGGCGTTGGCGCCGACGATGGCCTTGTTCGGCTGCACCGGAAAGCCGGTGATGCCGGAGACCATCTTCGAGGCGGCCAGGATTTGGGTGGTGTCGATGCGCGTGTCGCAGGGGAAAATATCCTGGCGGGTGCGTACCGCCATGACGATCTCTTCCAGCGCGGTATTGCCGGCGCGCTCGCCCAGACCATTGATGGTGCATTCCACCTGGCGCGCGCCGGTCAGCACGGCGGCCAGCGAGTTGGCGACGGCCAGGCCCAGGTCGTTGTGGCAATGCACCGACCAGACCACCTTGTCGGCATTCGGAATGCGGCTGCGCAAGTTGCGGATGCGCTCAGCAAACTGCTCCGGCAGGTTGTAGCCGACGGTATCCGGGATGTTGATGACGGTAGCGCCTTCCTTGATCACCGCCTCGATAACTCGGCAGAGGAAATCCAGATCGGAGCGTCCCGCATCTTCCGGGGAAAACTCGATGTTGTCGGCGCCGTTGCGGGCGAAGCGCACGGCATTCACTGCGGCGACGATGACCTGGTCCGGCGTCATGCGCAGCTTCTTTTCCATATGGATGGCGCTGGTGGCGATAAAAGTGTGGATGCGGCCTGATCGGGCCGGTTTGATCGCCTCCAGCGCGCGCGAAATATCCTTGTCGTTGGTGCGGCACAGCGCCGCCACCGTACTATCCTTGATGGCTTCGGCAACGGCTTTCACGGCTTCAAAATCCCCGTTGGAGGCGGCGGGAAAGCCCGCCTCGATCACATCGACGCGCATTTTTTCCAGTTGCCGGGCGATGCGCACTTTCTCCTCGCGCGTCATTGAGGCGCCCGGGCTTTGTTCGCCGTCACGCAAGGTGGTATCGAAAATAATCAAGTGTTCCGCAGCCATCATCATCTCCAGGTCAGGCGGTCTTGCGGCGTTTCAGCCAACGCCAGGCAAACAGGACATAACCGGACAGTGCGTAGACCAGGAACAGCGCGAACAACACACCCGGCGGATAACTCGACAGCAGGATGTAGCCGAGTCCCATCGCCGGCACCACCATGAACGGCACGCTGCGCCGCAGGTTGATGTCCTTGCCGCTCCAGTAGGGAAGATTGCTGACCATGGTGACTCCGGCAAATATGGTCAGGACACAGGCATACCAGCGCGCCTCATAACCGGTATAGCCGAGATCCAGCAATACCCACACCAGGCCGGCAACCAGCGCCGCCGCCGCCGGGCTGGGCAAGCCCTGGAAATAACGCTTATCGACGACATCAATATTGGTGTTGAAGCGCGCCAGGCGCAGCGCAGCGCCGGCGCAGTAGATGAAGGCGGCAATCCAGCCGAGTTTGCCCATGCCCTTCAAAGCCCATTCATACACCACCAGCGAGGGCGCAGCGCCAAACGACACCATGTCGGAAAGCGAATCGTACTCGGCGCCGAAGGCGCTCTGGGTATGGGTCAGGCGCGCCACACGACCATCCAGGCCATCCAGCACCATGGCAATGAATATGGCTACGGCGGAATACTCGAAAAGGCCATTCATGGCCTGGACGATGGCGTAGAAACCCGAGAACAGCGAGGCAGTGGTGAACAGGTTGGGCAAAATGTAGATGCCGCGCCTGCGCAGCTCGGGATCCATCAATGCCTTGCGGGGACGGATCACTGGCATATCAAAACCATCCGTTGTCGTGGAAACCCCGATATTGTAGGCGCACCATCGCACTTATTCCAATTCAGCAAGAATGGTTGCCGAGGCAGAAACCTTGTCGCCTATCGTCACTTTGATACGGGACTGCGGCGGCAGATAGACATCGACACGCGAACCGAAGCGAATAAATCCGTAGCGCTGGCCACGCTGAAGCTGCGCACCGGTATCGACGTAACAGAGGATGCGACGCGCGATCAAACCGGCCACCTGCACACAGGTAACGTCATGTCCGCTGCGGGTGCGCAACCACAGAGCATTGCGCTCGTTTTCGGTCGAAGCCTTGTCGAGATCGGCATTGAAAAATTTTCCGGGATGGTACCAACGCTGCCTGACTTCGCCATCGACCGGGCTGCGATTGGAATGCACGTTGAACACGTTCATGAACACGCTGATCTTGAGCGCCTCGCGCTCCAGCCAGGGGTCGCGCACTGGTTCGATTGCGACGATGCGGCCATCGGCAGGCGACAGCACGCTGTTCGCGCCATCCGGGATGGGCCGCGCCGGGTCGCGGAAAAACTGCACGCAGAAAACCAGGATCAACCACAGTGGCAAAGCCCACAGCCAGCCGACCACGCCGGTGACGGCAAGGGCGGCGAGCAGTGCAATGCCGATAAACGGCCAGCCCTCGCGGGCAATGATGGGATGGGGATAGTTCACTCAGCGAGGTTCAGTTCTTGGCCTGGTCGACCAGCTTGTTTTTCTTGATCCACGGCATCATGTCGCGCAGCTTCTCGCCAACCACTTCGATCTGATGCGCCGCCAGGTTGCGGCGCTGCGCCAGAAGCGTGGGCGCACCGGCCTGATTCTCAAGAATGAATTCCTTGGCGTATTGACCGCTCTGGATTTCCTTGAGAATTTTTTTCATTTCCAGCTTGGTCGCATCGGTGACGATGCGCGGGCCGCGGGTAATGTCGCCATATTCGGCGTTATTGGAAATCGAGTAATGCATATTCGCCAGGCCGCCCTCATAGACCAGGTCAACAATCAGCTTGAGTTCGTGCAGGCATTCGAAGTAGGCCATCTCCGGCGCGTAGCCGGCCTCCACCAAAGTCTCGAAGCCAGCCTTGATCAGCTCGACGGTGCCGCCGCACAGCACCACCTGCTCACCGAACAGGTCGGTCTCGGTTTCCTCGCGGAAAGAAGTTTCGATGACGCCGCCGCGCGTGCCGCCGTTGGCCGCCGCGTAGGACAGCGCCATGTCGCGGGCCTTGCCGGTGCGGTCTTGATGCACGGCGATCAGAGAAGGCACGCCGCCGCCCTGCACATAGGTCGAGCGCACCAGATGGCCGGGGCCTTTCGGCGCGATCATCACCACGTCGATGTCGGCGCGCGGCATGACCTGTCCGTAGTGGATATTGAAGCCGTGGGCGAAGGCCAGCGTGGCGCCTTTTTTCATGTTCGGCTCGACTTCGGCGGCATACACGGCGCCGATCTGTTCGTCGGGCAGCAGCATCATGACAAAGTCAGCGTCTTTCACCGCTTTGGCGACTTCCTCGACCTTGTGGCCGGCTTTCTTCGCCTTGTTCCAGGATGCGCCGCCCTTGCGCAGGCCGACCACCACTTTGACCCCGGAATCCTTGAGGTTGTTGGCGTGGGCGTGTCCCTGTGAGCCGTAACCGACGATGGTGACTTTCTTGCCCTTGATGAGGGAGAGGTCGGCGTCTTTATCGTAATAAACTTTCATATGAAACCTTTCAAATACATGAGGAGTGGGGAAAAAGCGATATAGCGATAAAGCGTGGCGCGGGTACTGCCTCCCTCGCTTTACACTTTTAAAATTCTGTCGCCGCGACCGATGCCGCACACGCCGGTGCGTACCGTCTCGAGGATCAGCGCCTTGCCGATGGCCTCAAGAAAGGCGTCGAGCTTGGCGTTGTTGCCGGTCAGCTCGATGACATAGGTCGACTCGGTAACATCGATGATGCGGCCACGGAAGATGTCGGCAATGCGCTTCATCTCCTCGCGGTCCTTGCCGGTGGCGCGCACTTTGACCAGCATCAGCTCGCGCTCAAGATGGGGCGCTTCGGACAGGTCCACCACCTTGACCACCTCAATCAGCTTATTCAACTGCTTGGTGATCTGCTCGATTACATCATCCGAACCGACGCTGACGATGGTCATGCGCGACAGTGAAGTGTCTTCGGTCGGCGCCACCGTCAGTGACTCGATATTGTAGGCGCGCGCCGAGAACAGGCCGGAGACGCGGGACAAGGCGCCGGCTTCGTTTTCCATGAGTATTGAAATTATGTGTCGCATGTTATTGATTCCCGGCGCTTCACAGGTCTTCAGCCAGGATCATCTCGGACAAACCTTTGCCGGCTGCGATCATGGGGAAGACGTTGGCGGTCTGGTCGGTGATGAAATCCATGAACACCAGCTCGTTCTTGTGGGTGGTGAATGCCTCGCGCAAAGCCCCTTCGACATCCGCCGGCTTGTCGATGTACATGCCGACATGGCCGTAAGATTCGGCCAGCTTGACGAAATCAGGCAAGGCATCGACATAGGACTCGGCATAACGGTTGCCGTGAAACATCTCCTGCCATTGCCGCACCATGCCGAGATAACGGTTATTGAGGTTGATGATCTTGATCGGCAAACGATATTGCTTGCAGGTCGATAATTCCTGGATGTTCATCTGGATCGACGCCTCGCCAGTGACGCAGGCTACGGTGGCCTTGGGATTGGCGAAACGCGCGCCCATCGCCGCCGGCAAGCCGAAACCCATAGTGCCGAGACCGCCGGAGTTGATCCAGCGGCGCGGCTTGTCGAACTTGTAATACTGCGCCGCCCACATCTGGTGCTGGCCGACATCGGAGGTGACGATGGCCTCGCCGCCGGTCACTTCATAGAGTTTCTCAATCACATATTGCGGCATGATGACTTTGCTGTTCTGCTTGTATTTCAGGCAGTCCCTGGCGCGCCAGGTCGCAATCTGCTGCCACCACAAGGCCAGCGCCTTGGCGTCGGATTTCTCCCCGGTTGCATCGAGCAGTTTATGCAGATCCTCGAGCACATCGGGAACATTGCCGACGATGGGAATATCGACTTTGACGCGCTTTGAAATCGAGGAAGGGTCGATGTCGACATGAATGATCTTGCGCTGCACCTCGTTGAAGTGCGCCGTGTTGCCGATCACCCGGTCGTCGAAACGGGCGCCGATGGCCAGCAATACATCGCAATTCTGCATCGCCATGTTGGCTTCGTAGGTGCCGTGCATGCCCAGCATGCCGACGAATTGCTTGTCGGTGGCCGGATAGCCGCCCAGGCCCATCAGGGTATTGGTCACCGGGAAGCCGAGCGCCTTGGCGAATTTAATCAGCTTGTTCGCCGCATCTGAAAGAATCACGCCGCCGCCGGCATAAATGATCGGTCGCTTGGCGCTGAGCAACAGTTGCAGCGCCTTCTTGATCTGGCCTGCGTGTCCCTTGATTACAGGGTTGTAGGAGCGCATCGTGACGCTCTTGGGGTAATCGAACTCGCACTTGTGATTGGTGATGTCCTTGGGAATATCCACCAGCACCGGGCCGGGTCTGCCGGATTTGGCAAGATAAAAAGCCTTCTTGATGGTGACGGCAATATCCTTGACGTCCTTGACCAGGAAATTATGCTTGACGCAGGGACGGGTGATGCCCACCGTGTCGCACTCCTGAAAGGCGTCCTGGCCGATATAGGCAGTCGGGACCTGCCCGCTGATGATCACCATCGGGATCGAATCCATATTGGCGGTGGCGATGCCGGTCACGGCATTGGTCACGCCGGGGCCGGAGGTGACCATGCAGACGCCGACTTTCTGCGAAG
Organism: Betaproteobacteria bacterium; assembly: GCA_016194935.1. Lineage (GTDB taxonomy): Bacteria > Pseudomonadota > Gammaproteobacteria > Burkholderiales > Rhodocyclaceae > JACRAR01. The sequence continues at coordinate 33,116 of JACQAO010000013.1, read as the reverse complement.
ACCGCGAATAGGCATCCGCAGCATGCACCGCAGCCTGCTCATGGCGCACCAGGATGTGCTTGAGCTGATCCTGCTTGAACATCGCATCGTAGATGAAAAGCACCGCGCCGCCGGGATAGCCGAACACAAACTCGACCTTTTCTTCCTGCAAGCACCTGATTACAATTTCCGCACCAGTCAAAAGCATCTTAGTATCCGCAGCGCAATAAACGCCCAAAACGTGTAACCTTACTGGCTAGCCTGGATTTGGTCAAGGCATTACAGCACTCAGGAGTGCTCATGCTCGTCAAGCCGGCTTTCTGGCGATTGAGGATATCCCCTGGCCACCCACGACGAACTTTCGGAATTTCTCGCAGATGCAGAACGACGCGCCTTCAAACAGGCGGTGTTCGCGGTACGCAATGATGACCATGCGCTCGACATCGTCCAGGACGCCATGCTCAAGCTTGCGGAGAAATATGGCGACAAACCGCCGGCGGAACTGCCGATGCTGTTCCAGCGCATTTTGCAGAACACCATCCGCGACTTCTACCGGCGGCAGAAAGTCCGTTCCCTATGGACGACCCTGCTCTCCTCGTTCACTCCGGCTGACGACCCGGATGGCGACCCGCTGGAAACCTTACAGGCCCATGAAGGGTCTAATATTGCGACGCCGGAGGCTAGTCTCGAACAATCGCAAGTGCTTGCCGTAATTGAAAAAGAGATAGCGAAACTGCCGCCGCGTCAACGTGAAGCCTTCCTCATGCGTTACTGGGAGGACATGGATATAGCCGAGACGGCGGCTGCAATGGGTTGCTCCGAAGGCAGCGTAAAAACCCACTGTTCGCGCGCAACTCACACGTTGGCTGTGGCGCTCAAGACAAAAGGCATCGAGCTATGAATAATCATCTTCACGACGAGCAAGAACTTGCCTACAAGCTCAGGCTGGCGCTCAATCACGGCGCAGACAAGCTCGACCGCAACACCATCGCAAAACTCAGGACGGCGCGATTGCATGCGCTTGCCCATCAAAAAGCCGCAGTTGCCGGCTTGAGCCTGGCGTGGGCCGGCCAAAGCGCAGCTCTCTTTGCCAGCGAAGTGTTGTTGCCGCGCGCCCGCACCCTGGCCGCGCTGCTGGTGCTTGCCGCCGGCGTGACGGGTACCTATTACTGGAACAATTTCCAGCAAGCGGCGGAAAATGAAGTGATCGACAGTGCTCTGCTTGCCGACGATCTGCCGATTAATGCATACCTGGACCGCGGCTTTCGCGTATGGCTAGAGCATCCTTCGCAATCACAGCTGCCATAGTGCTGGCGCTGGCGCTGCTTAGTCCGGTCAGCGCAGCCATCATCCCGCCGCTCAAGCAGCCGAAATGGGCGGAACTGACACCGCAACAGCGCGATGCGCTGGCGCCGCTGTCTGGCGAATGGGACAAGCTTGAGTCTTACCGGCGCAAGAAATGGCTGGGTATTGCCCAACGCTACCCCGCTATGTCGGCGCAGGAACAGCAGCGCGTCCAGCATCGCATGAAGGCCTGGGCGAATCTCTCCCCGGAGGAGCGCAAGCGGGCGCGAGAACAATACAAAACCCTGCAAAAAGCGCCTCCCGATCAACGCCAGACAGTCAAGCAGAAATGGCAGGAATACAAGAATCTGCCGGATGCAGAAAAAGAGCGCCTCAACCGCAAGGCCACACATAAGCCACAGCCCAAGAGCGGCGCCAGCAAATCCGCGCCTGCGCCTGCCTCCCCTCCAAGCCCGCTCCCTGCGCCCGCAACGACCCCTGCCGCCCCTGCCGCACCGTTGACCGCGCCACCCGCAGCGGCGGGTCCCGCACCGAAATAATTCCGTGGCTGCCAGCACTACCGCCCTGCCCTCGTCGGTACCCAGCATTCGTCGCCGGCTTGCCAGCATGCTTTATGAAAGCTTGTTGCTGCTGGGAGTGCTGTCGATAAGCTTCATGCTGCCGCACCTTGCCATCGGCCTCGGCTGGCACATGACATTGCCGGGGCCGCTGCTACTGGCTCATCTGCTGCTGGTATTGCTGGCGTATTTTGTCTGGTTCTGGCGTCGCGGCGGCCAAACACTGGCGATGCAGACCTGGAAAGTACGTCTGGAGAGTGCGCTGACCGGCAACACGGTGACCCTGCCGCAAGCGCTGGTGCGTTTCGTGTTGTGCTGGCCTTCGCTGTTTTTTTTCGGCGCCGGGTTGATCTGGGCGGTTTTCGACCGCGAACGGCAATTTCTGCACGACCGGCTGGCCGGAACACGCCTGGTTGCCGAACACTAGCGCTATAGCGCGTCAGCGACGTTCCACCCACCAGATCATCCCCGCCGCCGCCAGCAGGAACAAGCCGCTCGGGGTGATGGCGGAAATAAACGGGGTCCAGTTGTTAATCGCCCCGAGACTGGAAAACAATCCATTCAGCATATGAAAGGTAATGCCCAGCATGATCCCGGCAAACACCTTGATGCTGACCGCACCCATGCGATCCTGCAGGTAGGCGAAAGGCAAAGCCAGCGCCATCATCACCAGTGCTGCGAGCGGGTAAACCAGTTTCTTCCATAAAGCGATCACATAGCGCTGCGCTTTCTGCTGATTTTCTTCCAGATGGCGGACATACTGGAGCAGATTGACGAAAGACATCCGCTCCGGCACCACCAGCAGCACCGAAATAATCCCCGGCGTCAGCGCCGAGTGCCACGTCATTTCCGGCAAGAGGCTGACACGCGCCGTATCGCCTTCGAAAACCGTCTGCACAACCTTGATGAGCCGCCACTGGTTTGGCGGCAGAAACTCGCCTTGCTCGGCATCGCTGATCGAATGCAGGCGGTAGTCTTTGTCAAATTCGTAAATACGCACGCCGCGCAAGCGCGAGTCCGGGAGGACATCGCGGACATTGACGAAACTCCTCTCGTCCTTCACCCACAGGCCGGAGCGGAATTCCTGGGCGACCATCGAACTCATCGCCTTGAGGCGTAATTGCTGAGCCGCCCGCTCAGCCGGGGGCGCTACAAATTCGCCAATGACAAAGGTCAGTGCGACAAAGACCATCCCCAGCTTTGCCAGCGTTTTCAAAAGAACCACTGTCGACAAGCCGGAAGTCCGCAATACGGTGATCTCGGAGTGACGCGCCAGTTGCGTTAGGGCGTAGAGCGTGCCAATCAGCACGGCAATAGGAAATAGTTCGTATATGCGCCCCGGTACTGACAGCAACACAAACCCCACGGCATGTTGCAACTGATACCCGCCCTTGCCGATATCTTCGAGTTCGTGGATCAGATCAAAAAAAGCAAACAGCATCAAAAATGCCGTCAGCACCTGCGCGGTTGCAACATAAATTTCCCGCGCCAGATAGCGTTCATAAACCTTCAGCGCCATAGCCGCACCCAGGAGAAAACCATCAAGCGACGCGAGAACATCAACAACAGCAAGACAAACATCACCACATGCACCAGCCACACGCCGATCCAGAAATCCAGCCGTCCTTGCGCTACCCAAGCCTGGCTGACGCTGATCAGGTTGCTATAAATCATGTAGGCCAGAACGGCAAAGATCAGGTTATTGGTGCGGCCAGCGCGTGGATTAACGAACGACAAGGGAATCGCCAGCAAAGCCAGATTGAGCGCTGCAAGCGGAATTCCAAGACGCCACAGCAACTCGCCCAGATTTGGCGCGGTAGGATCGCTAATCAGTTGCAACAGCGTCAAACTTTTCGGGGTCCTGATAATGCCCTGAGTTTCACGCGATTCGATACGCACTGCATAACGCTCGAACTGCATGACGCCGTAATCGGCCTGGCCCGGTGTTCCTTCATAGCGACGGCCATTTTCCATGACCAGAAAGTGATCACCATTCGGCAGTACTTCCTGATGCCCCTGCGCCGCCGCCATCACGCCGAGACGGCCATGCTGCACCGAACTGATGAAGATGTTCTTCACCCGTCCTGCGTTATCGCGGCCAATTCCTCGGCCGGCCCCGTCGCCGCCGGCCACATCCTCGACGAAAAAAACCCGGTCTGCCGACGCCGACTCCTTGAAGGCGCCGGGTGATACGCGCGTAACATCGTCACGATTGTCCATCTTCTGCTGAAATTCGGTGCTTTTGGACAAAGCCCAGGGGGACAGAAACAATGCCAGCATTGCAATGGTTGCCACCATTGGCACGGCAAAAGTGAGCACCGGACGCACCCATGCCGTAAGCGGCTGACCACTGGAAAACCACACCACCATTTCGGAATCGCGGTAAGAACGCGATATCGACAACAGCACTGCGACAAACAGAGTCAACGACAGTTGCACCGGCAAATAGTTCAGCACGCTGAAACCGAGCAGCGCTACTACTGCGTCCGAAGCCAAAGAACCGTCGGCGGCCTGTCCCAGCAATCGCACCAGTAGTGTAGTCAGCATGATGGCGAACAGCGCCACGAAAACCGCAATCGCGGTGCCGGCGAATTCGCGCAGGGCGGCGCGCTGGAATATCATCTTGATTTTGACTTTTTGAGATAAATTTGGAGATAATTAAAAAAGTCGCCGATAATTCGCTAAAGTAGCCAATGTCAACGGCATCCCCAAATCCATGCGAGGAAAATTAAATGGAATTTAGCATAAAAAGCGGCAGCCCGGAAAAGCAGCGTACTGCCTGTGTCGTAGTCGGCGTGTTCGAACCGCGCAAGCTTTCCGTCCCCGGCGAAATCATCAACCAGGCCGCCGGTAATCATATTTCCGATCTGCTGCGGCGCGGCGACATGGAGGGCAAGGCCGGCACGACACTGTTGCTGCACAATGTGCCTGGCACTCTCTGCGACCGCGTGTTGCTGGTCGGCCTGGGCAAGGAAAAAGATTTCCGCGAGAAGGAGTTCCGCGATGCGGTTTCCACCGCAGTACGCACGCTCAATGAAACCGGCGCTTTCGACGCCAGCCTGACGTTGACGGAACTGCCGGTAAAAAAACGCGACATGTCCTGGCGCATCCGCCAGACCACGCTGATGGTGTTCGAAACGCTCTACCGCTTCGACCGCTACAAGTCGAAGAAGGATGAAGTTCGCCGCCCGCTGCGGAAACTGACGCTGTCTGTGGAAAGCCGCACCGATCTATCCGCTGCCGAAACAGCGTTGATGCAGGGACAGGCGATCGCCGCCGGAATGAATTTCGCAAAAGACCTGGGCAATCTGCCCGGCAATGTGTGCACGCCCACTTATCTAGCCGAACAAGCGCTGGGAATGCGCAAGGAGCACAAGCTCAAGGTAGAAGTGCTGGAGCGCGCCGACATGGAAAAGCTCGGCATGGGTTCACTGCTATCCGTCACGCTGGGTTCGCATCAGCCGCCCAAATTCATCATTCTGCGTCATGACGGCGGCAAGAAGGGGGAGAAGCCGGTGGTGCTGGTCGGCAAAGGCGTCACTTTCGATACCGGCGGCATATCCCTGAAGCCCGGCCCGGAAATGGATGAAATGAAATACGACATGTGCGGCGCCGCCAGCGTGCTCGGTTCCATGAAAGCCATCGCCCAGATGGCTTTGCCGGCGAATGTCATCGGCCTGATTCCGACCGTGGAAAACATGCCTGGCGGAGGCGCCAGCCGGCCTGGCGACATCGTGACTTCAATGTCCGGCCAAACCGTCGAAATTCTCAACACCGATGCCGAAGGCCGCCTAATACTCTGCGACGCACTGACCTACGCGGAGCGCTTCGAACCCGCTTGCGTCATTGACATTGCCACCCTCACCGGCGCTTGCGTAATCGCGCTGGGCCATGTCGCCAGCGGCCTGTTTGCCAATGACGACGGTCTCGCCCGCGAGCTGCTCCACGCCGGTCAGAACGCCTACGACCGCGCCTGGCAGTTGCCGCTCTGGGACGATTATCAGGAGCAGTTGAAGAGCCCGTTCGCCGACATGGCCAATATCGGCGGACGCCCTGCCGGATCGATCACAGCCGCTTGCTTCCTCGCGCGTTACACCAAGAAGTACCACTGGGCGCATCTGGATGTCGCTGGCACCGCCTGGAAATCAGGCAAGGAAAAAGGGGCAACAGGCCGCCCGGTGCCGTTACTGACACACTTCCTGCTGGCGCGTGTCGGCGCACAGGTTGGTTAATCGTCGATTAATCACCAGTACCCGGCGCCATGACGAAAGTGCTTTTCTGCCACGGCGCAGCAGATCGCCTGCAAGCTGCCGCCGCCTGGCTGATGCAACTCAGCGCGCTGAATCCTCCGGCGGCAGCCTTGGTCTATGCGTCGGATGCTGGCGTCGCCGAACGTGTTGACCGTCTGTTATGGACGCAACCCGCCACCGGTTTTCTGGCGCATTGCCGTGCCGATTCTCCACTTGCGCCGCAGACGCCGATATTGATCGCCAGCAGGCTCGACGACTTGCCGCAGGAAAAGCGCCTGCTCAACCTCAGTGACGAGCTGCCGCCGGGCTTTAGCCGTTTCGAGAACCTGGTGGAGATCGTCAGCCAGGATGACGCCGTTCGACTGCCGGCGCGGGAGCGTGTCAAATTCTACCGCGACCGTGGTTACGACATCGAATTCCGCGACCTGGACAAGACGCCTCTGTGAGCAATAACCTGATCGAGCAGGCGGATGCGCTGATGCGCCGGCGCGTGTTTGTCGCGGGCGCCAACAGTGAAGCCGCGCCAACGACGGATTCCGCCTCCGATGATGTCCCGGTATTGACCGACGTAGTCGCCGCGCAGGCTATTCTGCCGCAGGCCGACGCGCACATCCGTCAATTGCTTGCGGAACGGCAAGTGCTGCTGACCCGTGAAATTGAAACCTGGCTTGACGAGCAGTTGCCGCAACTGGTGATCCGCGCCATGGACGGCATCACCGATCATCTTGTCGCCCTGCTGGCCAATCGCGCCCGCGATGATTTACTGCCGCGCCTGGAGGCCGCTTTGCAAGCGCCCGATGAGGCTGGATCCAGCGCCGATAGCACCGAATCGTAATTTGGCACTGCCTGCTCCGGTATAATTCGCGGCCTCATTACCGCAAATTATTTTCCAGATGGAACTCCCCAAAAGCTTCGATCCCGCCGCCATCGAATTGCGCTGGTATGCTCACTGGGAAGGTCACGGCTATTTCAAGGCCGGCTTCGACCGCAGCAAGCCGAAAGCAAGCACCTTCAGCATTATGCTGCCGCCGCCCAATGTCACCGGCACGCTGCACATGGGCCACGGCTTCCAGCACACGCTGATGGACACGCTGATCCGCTACCACCGCATGCGCGGCGACAACACCTTGTGGCAACCGGGTACCGACCATGCCGGTATCGCCACGCAGATCGTGGTGGAGCGCCAGCTTGATGCGCAAGGCGTCTCACGTCACGATCTGGGCCGCGAGAAGTTTGTCGAAAAAGTGTGGGAATGGAAGCAGCAATCCGGCTCGGCCATCACCCAACAGATGCGCCGCCTCGGCACTTCGCCCGATTGGTCGCGCGAGCGCTTCACCATGGACGCCGGCCTTTCCAAGACCGTCACCGAGAGCTTCGTCCGGCTCTACAACGAAGGCTTGATCTACCGCGGCAAACGCCTGGTGAACTGGGACCCGGTATTGCTGACGGCGGTATCCGATCTCGAAGTGGTGATGCAGGAGCGCGACGGCCACATGTGGCACATTCTCTACCCTTTTTCCGACGGCCCGAAAGAGGGAATGCGGGGCATGCATATCGCCACCACCCGCCCCGAAACCATGCTGGCGGACGGTGCATTGGCGGTACATCCGGAGGACGCGCGCTACCGGCATTTGATCGGCGAGTATGTCGATCTGCCTTTGTGCGAGCGGAAGATTCCCATCATTGCCGACAGTTTTGTCGACCCGGAATTCGGCAGCGGTTGCGTCAAGATCACCGGCGCCCATGATTTCAACGACTATGCCTGCGCCCAGCGTCACGGCATCGCCATGATCACCATTTTCACGCTGGACGCGAAAATGAACGACAACGCGCCGGCGGCCTATCAGGGGCTGGACCGCTACGACTGCCGCAAGGCGGTGCTGGCCGATCTGGAGCGAATGAACTACCTCGAAAAAGCCGTACCGCATAAAAACATGGTGCCGGTGGGCGACCGCAGCGGCGCGGTAATCGAACCGATGCTCACCGACCAGTGGTTTGTCGCGGTGAGCAAGCCTGGCGCGAATGGCAGAAGTATTGCCGGACAGGCGCTGGAATGCGTGGCATCAGGCGAAATCAAGTTCGTTCCGGAAAACTGGGTCAATACCTATAACCAATGGCTCAACAACATCCAGGACTGGTGCATCTCACGCCAGTTGTGGTGGGGCCACCAGATTCCGGCGTGGTACGACAACGCAGGAAAAATCTACGTGGCGCACGACGCCGCCGAGGCCCAACAACTTGCAGCCAAGGATGGCTACAGCGGCAAGCTGACGCGCGATCCGGATGTGCTGGATACCTGGTATTCCTCCGCCTTGTGGCCGTTCTCCACGCTCGACTGGACACCCGAGTATCCGGCCAAATCAAACGATGCGCTTGACCTGTACCTGCCCTCCTCGGTGCTGGTCACCGGCTTCGACATTATTTTCTTCTGGGTGGCGCGGATGGTGATGATGACCAGGCGCCTCACTGGCAGGATTCCTTTCCGGGAAGTGTTCGTGACCGGCCTGATCCGCGACGCAGAAGGCCAAAAGATGTCGAAGTCGAAAGGCAATGTGCTCGACCCGATTGACCTGATCGACGGCATTGATGTCGAAGCCCTGGTGCAGAAACGCACCAGCGGCCTGATGAATCCCAAACAGGCGGCGCAAATCGAAAAGCGCACGCGCAAGGAGTTTCCCAAGGGCATACCCGCCTTCGGCGCCGATGCGCTGCGCTTCACCTACGCCAGTCTCGCCTCGCCGGGCCGCGACATCAAGTTTGACCTGAATCGCTGCGAGGGTTATCGCAATTTTTGCAACAAACTGTGGAACGCCTCGCGCTTCGTACTGATGAACTGCGAGGGACAGGATGTCGGTCTGGATGAATCCCTGCCGCTGGAATTCAGCTTCGCCGACCGCTGGATCGTCAGCCGCCTGCAGCACGCAGAGGTTGAGGTTGCCGCGCATTTTGCCGAATACCGCTTCGACCTGGCCGCCCGCGCGATGTATGAATTTGTCTGGGACGAGTACTGCGACTGGTATCTGGAACTCGCCAAGGTACAGTTACTGCAAGGCGGCGTGGTGCAACAACGCACCACCCGCCGCACTCTGGTACGTGTACTGGAAGTCATGCTGCGTCTCGCCCATCCCTTGATACCGTTCATCACCGAAGAACTCTGGCAATCCGTCAAGACACTGGCCGGCAAGGATGGCGATAGCCTGATGCTGCAACCCTACCCGCAGGCCCAGCCGGAAAAAATCGACACGGCAGCCGAAGCGAATATTCATTTGCTCAAGGAAATGGTCAACGCCTGCCGCAGCCTGCGTGGTGAAATGAACATTGCCCCGGCGCTGAAAGCGCCACTGGTCGCCACTGGCGACAGCGCCACCATCGAATTGTTTGCGCCTTACCTGAGGGCTCTGGCACGGCTGGAAAGCGTACTCGCCGCCGGGTATGAACTGCCTGAAAGCGACGCGCCCGTGCAGAACGTAGGTGATTTCCGATTGATGTTGAAAATCGAGATTGATGTCGCCGCCGAACGCGAACGAATAGCCAAGGAGATCGCCCGTGTCGCGGGTGAAATCGCCAAAGCGGAAAACAAACTGGCGCTGCCGGGTTTTGTCGAACGCGCTCCGGCCCTGGTGGTGGCGCAGGAGCGCGAACGACTTGCCGGTTTCAACGTGCTCGCCGGCCAGCTACGCGGTCAGCTTGCACGGTTCGACTAATCGCCGGTGTGTATTTTGGACGCCCCAATCAACGTGCGTCTTTTTTGCCTCCGACCGTCAGCGCCAGCGCCTCGCGGATGGCTTCCGGCGACTTCATGATATTCATGAAACTGTTGGAGCCCATCATGGACAGGTCAGGGAAGCTAACGGCGATGCGGAAACGGGCATATTCCGCATACACCTTGTTGCCCGAAACCAGAATATCGTAGGGCAGATGCGCGGACGACTTGATATCCTTGAAGTCGATTTCGCTCATGAGATAGGCGTCATCCATCATCTTGTTGTCGCCCGATCCCTTCATCGCCACGCCGAACAGCGACTCCTTCTTGCCGGCGACATCGACACGATAGACCTTGGTCACACCTTGTTTTCCCGCCGCCAGCCCGGCCTCGACTGCCTTGATCGCATCTTCATAACTGGGGTAGCTGGCAAGCTCGTTGGGTTCATCAAAATACTCCATGAACGGCGCATAGTGATACTTGCGCAACTGCGCCGCACTCATGCCTTTGGCGCCATACTCCTCGATCTTGCCGAGCGCAGTCTGTAGCTTTGCCGCAGTGTCTTTCAAGTCGCCCGCCATGCGGTAGACGCTGGCCCAGTAAGGCGGGTTGGTGTAAGACACCTGCACTTCATTCTTGACCTTGGTCACCGCGACGCGCATAGCCGCACCGAAACCGCCGTGCTCCGTTTTGGCGGCGGTATTCCTCAGTTCGTCGTTGGTCACGCCGATCACCGTGACATTCGCATATGGCGAATAGCTGCCGGCTACAGTGAAGCCCGCCTGGGTCAGCGCCGCCTTGGTCGCCTCGATTTTCTGCGCTTCATCACCCGGTCCTTTAGACGCCAGTACAAAAGGTTTCAATTCCTGGGCCAATGCCAGTGCCGAATTCAAGCCCAGGGCCAGAAAAACCAGGGTTCTGAAAATCTTGGACATATCGCTCTCCTCCATGAATTTTGGCAACAAAAAGGGCTGAGAGCGTTTCCGCTTTCAGCCCCATGTAAAACTAAAACATGTTCTATTTACTGAAACTTGATGCCGTAAGCGATACCCAGCGAATTCTGGTACATCTTGATGGTTTCATTTCCAGCGATGCCAATGCCTCCCGGCACACCAGGGGTCGTTGTTACGTAGTTGTTATACAAACTCCTGCCTGTCACCGATTTCTCGGCTGCGTGCATATAGGCCATGGTCAGCTCTGAATTTTTGCTGAGGCTGTAGGTGAAGCCCAGCGTGACATGATCCTGAACGACGCCCGGAGCAAGGATATTGAAGGTCACATCGCGGGCCTGGATCGGGTTATCAGTATGGTTATAGCCTACACGCAACGTCAATACCGGGCTGTACTGGTATTCAGCGCCGAGCTTGATTACATTGACACTACCCCAGCCAAAACCGCGGCAGGTATCGCAACCCAGAGAACCGGTGGTATACCCCGTCTGCGGCATGGAAACGCCGACATTGGTGCTCGGATTGGCAATCGATTTAATGCTGGAATAGCTGATGCGCTCATAATCGGCGGCGACGGTTACGGTCGGGGAAGCTTTGACCGAGACGCCGAAGCTCATGTTCTCCGGCAGATCGAAATAGCCCTGTCCGGCGAACAAATCCCTGTATTTGTCGAACTTGCCCATTTTCATCTTGGTGGCGTAGGCGGCCCCAAGAGTAACGTTATCCGACACCTTACCCATCCAGCCCAAACGCAAGCCATAGCCACTGGAAGTATCGTAGCCCTGATTGGTCAGGTTAGCGCCGCCGGTCATGGGATTCGGAGTGAACCCTATGAACCCTTGCAGGCCGCGTGCAGCAAATTGCTGATAGCCAATGAGGAATGAGGCGCCAAAAGAATTGTTCTTGTTCACCTTCATGGCAAAAGTCGGCGCGACAACCAGTTGAACCAGGTTGATCCCCAAATCACCATTGCCGCACAGCAGGTTGTAGCGCGTCGTGGCCGTTCCCGGATTGAATTGATTGCAAACCGTGCCTGGACCGCCGGCGATCTGGCCCCCTGGATAATTGGTGTTCATGCCGCCGTTGCCGTAGACGGTGACTCCCGCCGACATGTCCCAGCCCAGCATTTTGTTGTAGCCAAACTCAGGGATCAGGAACGCATTGCTGCCGCTTTCAACGGCGCCGTTGATTCCTGCCAGGCTGCCGGTGCGCTCAGCGCTGCGTTTCGGAGAAAATAAATCCACGCCCACATCCAGCCGGTCGCCAGCCCAGACCATGCTGGCCGGGTTGTTGGCGCCGCCAAAGGAGTCCTTGGCCATGGCGGTTGCGGCGCCGCCCATGCCTTTGGCGGTCATGCCATAGCCATGCGCAAAATATCCGTCCGTCGCAAAAGCCGGAACTGCGAAGCCGCTAATAGCCAGCAGGGCTGCAATCTTCCTGAGTTTCATATCTGGGTCTCCTCCCTGTAGGGGAAATGTAGTTTTCAAAAGGCGGGTTGTCGTTGCAAAAAATCTATCCGGCGATGTCCTCAATGTCCTAAATGAACAGGCTGACGTTGGCCTTCGCCGCTTCCGGCAAAAAGGTGGCGGCGCCGACGAAGTCGAGCCCGTCGATGAAATCGTCGTGGTTGAAACCGAACAACTCGACCGTCATCTGACAGGCGAGGAATTTGACATCGGCCTCCTGCGACAGGGAGCGCAGCTCATCGATGCTGGCGACGCCGTTGTTCTTGATGGTTTGCTGCATCAACATGGTGGCAACCGACTCGAAGCCGGGGATGCCGGCCTGGACCAGATTCGGAATATTCCAGTTGAGGCTCTTGAACCAGTCCGGGCCGAAAGGCATTTTCATCGGCATGCCGGGATTGCCCAGGGGGCTCACCTTCAGGTCGGAAATATCCTTCTTGAGCAGGTTCAATCCATAAAAAGTGAAGAACACTTTCACATCCCAGCCCAGCGCCGCAGCCGTTGAAGCCAGGATGAAGGGCGGGTACGCCCAGTCCAGCGTGCCTTTGGTGGCGATGATGGTCATCGAAGGCGTGCGGCCTTCCTCGCGCGCCTGCATGGCCTGCTCAATTCTCTGCGGCAGAATCTCATCAAGCCGTCGCTGGATTAGTTCGTCGATACTGGCAATTTCCGGAATCGCACCCATGCTGACCTCCTGTCATGTTCGGCAGTTGCCGAAGAATATTTTGATCGATGCTTGAAACCTGATGTGTTTTTAAGCGGCTTGCGGCTGGCCCAGCCGGAAGTCTGCCCCCAAGCCTGCCTCCGTGGCGATTCAATTTTTTCTATGAAAAAATAAACGCCGATAATTCACACTCAGACACATAACCACCTCCGGCGAACGAAGGCTTAAAAGCTCCAAGGGGCGCAGCATCCGGCGCCATCGGCAAAGCTTACTTACGCTTCAGGTAGAACTCGAATTCCTTGTTGTTTTCCGCGCTGGAAAGCAACTCGTTGCCGGTCTGTTTGGCAAATGCTGCGAAATCCTTGACGGAACCCGGATCGGTAGACAGGATGCGCAATACTTGCCCGCCCGTCATGTCGTTGAGTGCCTTCTTCGCACGGAGTATCGGCAGCGGGCAGTTCAGGCCGCGTGCGTCGAGGTCTTTGTCAAAGTTCATGTTGGTTCTCCTCTTGTGTAGTGAATTCGGATTGATATTCGTCCGGCGCCAATATTACTAAAATAATATCCTGTGTGGAAATTGTATTCCAATTACCGGCCCGTCACGCGACAATCCCGGGATCAACGAAACCGGCGCTTCCCGGCGGTTTGACAAGTCTCATAAATATTGCCTATCCGGCCTGCGACCGGCTTAAATGCCGGATCTACCGCTTAATCCATTCTTTTCACTGGATTCTTTCAAATCACGAGTGCTATAATTTCCACTGATCGGGGAAAAGTTCGATCAGCAAAAATTCCACTCATCATTCCTCATATAAAAGGTAATCCAATGAAACAATCACTCCTCGTCGCTGCACTCGTAGCACTTGCCGTTAGCGCCTGCGGCAAGAAAGAAGAAGCCAAACCCGTGCCGGCTCCCGCTCCTGCGGCCGCTCCGGCGCCGGCGCCTGCCGCTCCGGCTGCTGCACCCGCTGATGCCGCCAAGCCGGCTGATGCTGCTGCTCCTGCCGCTGCTCCGGCTGCTGAGCCGAAGAAGGAAGAGCCGAAGAAGTAAGCGAAGTAATCGCTTGTTCCTTAAAAAAGCCAGCCTTCGGGCTGGCTTTTTTGCCTCAACGCGACTCGTCTTTCCTACTCCGCCAATGTCAATTCGCGCCAGGCGAATCCTTCTTCCTGGCTGGCTACGCCGACCCATTCCTGGCTGCAACCCAGCACTCCCGCCAGCGCAGAGCGCGCCAATTGCGGCGTGTTGTTCTGCTCACTGATATGCGCCGCCACTACATGCTGCAGGCGTGTCCGATCCAGTTCACCGAGTAAAGCCGCCGCCGTCTGGTTGTCGAGATGCCCATAGCGACCGCCAATCCGCTGCTTGAGCACACGCGGATAACTCCCGTTTTCCAGCATCACGGAATCATGGTTGCACTCCAGCACCAATGCATCGCAAGGGCTGAGCATATCTACAATGTGCCGCGTAATGCTGCCCGTGTCGGTGAGGACGCCGAGGCGATGATGCCCGTCGGAAAACACGAACTGCACCGGCTCACGGGCATCATGAGGTACCGGAAATGGCTGTATTTCCATTTCGCCAACGACGAATGGACGATGGCTGTCGATCACGCGCAATCGCGGCGGCGCGCTGCGATCACGAGGCATGGCGGAAAGCGTCCCGTGGGTCAGGATAACTTCCAGGTCATATCGCCGCGCACATTTGAAAACGCCTGCACTGTGATCGCTGTGTTCATGCGTCACCAGGATGGCGGACAAATCGCCGGGGACGAGGCCAATGCGCGCCAGACGCGCGTGCAGCTCACGTGCACCGAAGCCGCAGTCCAGCAACACCCGGGCGCCGCGCACCTCGACGACCATCGCGTTACCACGGCTACCGCTGCCAAGCGAAGCAAAACGCAGGACTTGCATACAACTACGGGGAATGCACTGAGAAGTGACTGAGTATAAGCCACCAGGTCGCTGTCGCCAAAGGACAGTCTGGACAGTCAGGAATCAGGCGAAAGTATCGATCTGGCTACCCAGGTGGGATGGGTTGCTTGCTGGCGTCTGCACCGCAGCTTGAACCAGTTGGATCGCTCCCTGTCCTTGCAGGTCCAACGCCTTTTTAAGCACCGCCATCTGCACGGCCTGACCGGATTTGGCCTCGGACATGGCGGTTGCGGCGGAAACGATTGCGCTTGCATCCATAAGGACCTCCGGGTTGACTGTGCCGTATTACCAAACGGCTCCGTACCTGCTTTACGGCACGCGGCGATGCAACTTTAGCGCACTGGGTATCTTTGTCTTCAATTTTCCAGGCACAAGCCGAGCGCCGTTCGCCAATCCGGCAGACGGATGCCCGCCTCCGCCGCCAAGCGCTCGCAGGACAAGCGGGAATTTTGCGGACGCGCCGCCGGCAGGGGATATTCACGCGTCGCTATGGCCGCCAATACCGGTTCGCGGGTGCGCAGGTGGCGCGTCAATTCGAGGATCGCCTGGGTAAATCCATGCCAGGAAGTGGCGCCGCCGCTCGCCAGGTGGAACAAGCCTTCCGGCGGAGTCTTGCGGACACATGACAGCGCAGTCGCACCGGCAATCATGCGGCTCCAGGTCGGCGCGCCGAACTGGTCGTTGATGATGCGCAGCTCTGTTCGTTCTTCCGCAAGCCTCAGAATGGTTCGCAGAAAATTTTTGCCGCGCAGGCCATATACCCAACTGGTGCGGAAGATCAGATGACGACAGCCGACCGCTTGAATCGCCTGTTCGCCCGCCAGTTTGCTGCGACCGTAAGCGTTAATCGGGTCAGGACGATCATCTTCAATGTAGGCGTTGTCCTTGGTCCCATCGAAGACATAGTCGGTGGAATAATGCACCAGCAATGAACCAAGTTTTTTGCTTTCCTCGGCCATCACCCCAGGAGCCTGGCCGTTGATCTGCATGGCGAGACTGTTCTCGCTTTCCGCCTGGTCGACCGCTGTGTAGGCGGCGGCATTGACGATCAGATCAGGACGCAGCGCGCGGATCGCGGCGCAAACGGCGGCGCTATCGGCCAGGTCGAGCGTTGCGCGGCTGTATGCCGTCACCTCGCCGAGCGGCGCCAGGGTACGCTGCAACTCCCAGCCGACCTGGCCATCCCTGCCGGTGAGGAGAATTTTTTTCATGGGTACACTGCGGCCTCGCGCAAACTCATGCCGGCGCTATCTTTCGACGCCAGCAGCGGCGTCCCCGCCAAAGGCCAGGCGATGGCCAGTTCCGGATCGTTCCAGGCAAGGCAGCGCTCATGCTCCGGGTACCAGTAGTCCGTGGTCTTGTAGAGGAACTCGGCATATTCCGAAGTAACGTAGAAACCGTGGGCAAAACCCGGCGGCACCCACATCATGCGTTTGTTCTCAGCAGAAAGCAGGTAGCCGACCCACTGGCCGAAAGTCGGCGAGCTGCGGCGCAGATCGACGGCCACGTCGAACACTTCGCCGGCGATCACGCGCACCAGCTTGCCTTGAGAATGTTCGATCTGGTAATGCAGGCCGCGCAGCACATTACGCGCCGAACGCGAGTGATTGTCCTGGACAAATTCAGCGTTCAGTCCCAGTTCCGCGAGAGTGCGTTGATTGTAACTCTCGAAAAAGAAACCGCGTGCATCGCCGAAGACCTTCGGCTCGATCAGCAGTACCTCGGGGATGGTCGTCGCAAGTACCTGCATCAGGAAAAAACCTTGTCCCTGAGCAAGCCGAGCAGGTAACTTCCGTAACCGCTTTTCGCCAGCGGCTGGGCAAGCTGTTCGAGTTGTGCGGCGTCGATCCAGCCCAGACGCCAGGCAATTTCTTCAGGACAGGCTACTTTGAGGCCCTGGCGTTTCTCGATGGTGGCAATGAACTGCGAGGCTTCCAGCAGAGAATCGTGGGTGCCGGTATCAAGCCAGGCCAGGCCGCGCCCCATGATCTCCACATGTAACTGATTGTTTTCCAGATAGCAGCGATTGACGTCGGTAATCTCAAGTTCGCCGCGCGCAGAAGGCTTTAGCCCGGCAGCAATGTCGCGCACCTGGCTATCGTAGAAATACAGGCCGGTTACCGCGTAACGGGATTTCGGCTGGCGCGGTTTTTCCTCGATGCTGATGGCGCGACCGCCGCCATCGAACTCAACCACTCCGTAGCGCTCGGGGTCATTGACTGGATAGGCGAACACCGTGGCGCCCTGGTTCATTGCGCCGGCACTCTGTAGCTGGGCGGAAAAATCGTGGCCGTAGAAAATATTGTCGCCCAGCACCAGGGCCGACGGAGCAGTGCCAATGAAATGACCGCCGATGATGAATGCCTGTGCCAGTCCGTCGGGCGACGCCTGCACTGCATACTGAAGATTCAGCCCCCACTGGCTACCGTCACCCAGCAATTGCTCGAAACGCGGCGTATCCTGCGGCGTCGAAATCAACAGAATGTCGCGGATGCCCGCCAGCATCAAAGTGCTAAGCGGGTAATAAATCATCGGCTTGTCATAGATCGGCAGAAGCTGCTTGGAAACCGCCAGCGTCACCGGGTGCAACCGCGTGCCTGCGCCCCCGGCGAGTATGATGCCTTTGCGTTTTGTCATGCAGCATTCCTGTCCGTATAGTTCTGTTGCATCCAGTTGCGATACTCGCCGCTCACCACATGCTCGATCCAGCCGTGGTTGGCGAGATACCACGCGACAGTTTTGCGCAGGCCTGTCTCGAAGCTCTCGCGCGGCGTCCAGCCAAGTTCGCGCTGGATCTTGGCGGCATCGATGGCATAACGACGATCATGGCCGGGGCGATCCGCGACAAAACTAATCTGCTCTCGGTAGAGGCGGCCATCGGCGCGCGGGCGCAATTCGTCAAGCAGGGCGCACAGTGCTTCCACCACCTCAAGATTGGTTTTCTCATTGTGTCCGCCGATGTTGTAGGTCTCGCCGGGCATGCCGCGTTCAAACACCAGGCGCAGCGCGCGCGCGTGGTCGTCGACATATAGCCAGTCCCGCACGTTGTCGCCCTTGCCGTAAATCGGCAACGGTTTACCGGCAAGGGCATTGAGAATCACCAGCGGAATCAGTTTCTCGGGAAAATGATAAGGACCATAATTATTTGAGCAGTTGGTGACCAGGGTCGGCAATCCATAGGTGTGCTGCCAGGCCCGCACCAGATGGTCGGAAGCGGCCTTGGACGCCGAATAGGGCGAGTTCGGTCGATAAGGCGAAGTTTCGGCAAACAAGCCGTCTGCATCCAGGCTGCCGAAGACCTCGTCGGTGGAGACATGGTGAAAGCGAAAGCCGGATCTGCTCTCCGGCGTCATCCCTGACCAGTACGCACGGGCGGCTTCGAGCAGGGTGTAGGTGCCGACGATGTTGGTGTCGATGAAGTCAGCGGGGCCATGGATCGAGCGATCAACATGCGATTCAGCAGCCAGGTGTATCACTCCGGCAGGCCGATATTCTGCGAATAATTTATCCAGTGCGCTGCGATCACAAATATCGGTATGTGAAAAAATATGGCGATGCGTCCCGGTCAACGCCTTCAGTGATTCGAGGTTGCCTGCATAGGTGAGCTTGTCGATGTTAACGATGCGCCAGTCGCTGTCTGCGATCAGCAACCGCACCAGCGCCGAACCGATGAAACCCGCACCACCGGTGACGAACAAGGTAGCCGCGCTCATGCCGGCAGTACCCGGTTTTTGCCGGAGCGCTTGGCCAGATACATGGCCGCATCGGCACGCTTGATCACCTCCTCGGACGGTTCATCACGGCCTTTTTCGGCGACCCCGGCGCTGAAGGTAATCAATAGTTTTTCATTTTTGTTCATAAAGAATTTGCGCGTCAGTTCGCGTTGCAGGCGGGCTACCGCCAGCACCGCTTCATTCAGCGAAGTGTCCGGCAGCAGGATGATAAATTCTTCGCCGCCATAACGCGCCAGGGAATCCTGGGGGCGTATGGTTTCACGGGTAACCCGCGCCAGATGCACCAGCGCATCGTCGCCAACCTGGTGTCCATGAGTATCGTTGAGCTTCTTGAAGTTGTCGATATCCAGCAAGGCAATGCACAGCGTGCTGTCGTGCCTTTGGGCTTGCGCCAGCTCGCGTTCCAGCACTTCATCCAGGCCCTTGCGATTGAGCGCACCGGTGAGCGGATCGTGGCGCACCATCTCGCTGGCCTGGGCAAGTTCTCCTTGCAGGCGGGTCACCTCTTTTTCCGATTCGTCGACACGCAGACGCATCGCCTGCATCTCGTCGCGCGAACGCTGGGCATTGAGTTGCACCAGGCGCGTCTCGTGCATGACTTCGTCGAGCACATTGGAAAGTTCGGAAATATTGCTGGCCTTGCTGATTTTCTCGGCGCAGCTTTCGATCTTGTCGTGGTAGCCGCTGGTCGATTCTGAAAAATCGGCGAGCCGGTCGACGAAACTGGCCAACATCGCCTTCAGCCGATTCTGCGCTTCCTGCAATTGCGACTTCAGGGCGCTCTGTTTGTAGATGACTTCTTTCATGCGCCGCTCTACATCATCAAGCTGGCGCAGGCTGAGCGGTTGCTGAAACAGATCAAGCACCAGCGCGATCTGCCCATGCATCCACTGGTCGTCCAGCGCCAGCTCGCTGATATTCTCGATGATCAGATGCAACAGATGCAGCAGGGCTTTCTTCAGCTCGGCCTGATCCTCGGTGACGAATTGCAGGCGGTAGCTGAATTTCTTCATGCGTGCGGTAAATTCTGCAACCGCCGCCGGCGATCTGATCGCCCGGATATCCGCAGCCAGCCGGGTAGCCTCCCCGGCGAGATCCGGCGTATCAACCAACAGTATCTCGACGCTGTTTTCGAGCAATTGCGCAATCAATTCCTGCAACTCGGCGTTCAGCCCGCCCGGTGCAGCGTTGGTCAGCGTCGAGGCGGGAGCCGCGGTCCCCGTCTGCTGTGGCTTGGATCCATGCTTCGGCGCGGTCGCTGCTTCCGCTTCGACCATAGCCTGATCAGCCTCAGTCCCCTGCCCTTGCGACCATGAATTCAGCAAGGATTGCATGCGGGAAAACAACAAATCGGGTGAACTGGATGCCTGGATCACCCGCTCAATGGCCTCGCGCTTTTTGACGGGGGTCATCCCGGCCTGGTTTCTTTCGAGTTGCAACATCAAGTCGCGCAGCAGCACGGACCACTGCGGCGGCTCGGCGGCGCTGGCGGTGGAGAACGCCAGCAGCGCGCCTTTCAGCGCTTC
This sequence comes from Betaproteobacteria bacterium, assembly GCA_016194935.1. Classification (GTDB taxonomy): domain Bacteria; phylum Pseudomonadota; class Gammaproteobacteria; order Burkholderiales; family Rhodocyclaceae; genus JACRAR01. The sequence goes on along the minus strand of JACQAO010000013.1, from coordinate 13,050 downwards.
CCAACTTTTGTCAGCAGCGGCAACTTCGATTTGCCGGGCAAACCGTGACTGTTCAGCCGTCTTGCGCGGCAGGGCTGTAGCCAGGCTCTTTATCGCCTTCTCCGGAAAAATATCCTGCGCCACCGTACCGGCTATTTCGTGATAGAGCGCCAGGTAATTGTCGGGGGTCGGCAAAGTCCGGCGCATTGCCAGCTGGCGCAGGACTTCGCGGGCGATCTCGGAGGGTTGGGTGGGCTTGGACATGGATTTTCGCCGTTACTATCGTGGGTGCAAGCTATGGGAGTCGCATTATTATTCCACAAGACCATGCCTGAGTCCGTAATGAATCAACTCGGCGTTGGTTTCGAGTTTCATCTTGTCCAGCACCCGCTTGCGGTATTCGCTGACGGTTTTGACACTGATGTTCAACTCCTCGGCAATCTGCGTCAGGGTGCGGCCCGCGGCGATCAAGCGCAGTATCTGATACTCACGGTCAGAAAGCGTTTCATGCGGCAGGCGGTCATTATTTTCCGAGATCACATCCGCCAGCTTCATCGCCAGTGACGGGCTGACATACTTGTGTCCGCTGGCCACCTGGCGGATGGCGGTCACCAGCAGTTCCGGCGCGCTCTGCTTGGTCAGGTAGCCCGAGGCGCCCGCCTTGAGCGCCCGCACTGCATACTGCTCTTCCGGATGCATGCTGAGAATCAGCACCGGCAAACGTGGAAATTCTTTCTTGAGCATCTTCAAAGTGTCGATGCCGTTGCGATTCGGCATCGACACATCCAGCAACACCACATCCCAGTGCTGCTGACGCGCCAGATGCATGGCGTCCACTCCATCGTCGGCCTCGCCGGCCACCAGCAAATCTTCGGTCTCGGAAAGTATTTGGCGCAAGCCTTGCCGGACGATGGCGTGGTCATCGGCGATCAATACATGGATTTTATTTTCAGTCATGGGTTCAGAACAGGTTGCGTTGCGGTTCTTCTTCGGCTGGCGCTGCGGTATTGCCCTGGTTCGCATCCGGCACCAGCAGGATAATATGACTCCCACCCTGCTCGGCAGAGGTGATGGTGAACTCGCCATTCAAGCTGCTGGCCCGTTCACGTATGCCGCGCAAACCGAAGGATTTTGGCTTGTTCATATCCGCTTCGGAAATGCCGCGACCATTGTCGCGTATTTCCAGAGCAATCCTGCCTTTTTCGCGGCGCAGTCGAACCACCACCAGCGAAGCATGCGCGTGCTTGGCGACATTGGTCAGCGCCTCCTGCAAGACGCGGAACAACGCCAGAGATGTTTTTTCATCAAGTTCGATACCGTCTTCGTCGCACTTGACGCGACAAACGATGCCGGTGCGCTGGCTGAAGTCTTCGGCCTGATATTCGATCGCCGCAGGCAAGCCGAATTCTTTCAGGATACCGGGACGCAGCTCGCGCGCCACGCGGCTGACGGTGTTCATGGCGCGGTCCACCAGCGCTTCGATCATATGCGCCTTGTCGCGCAGCAAGGTTCCGCCCACCGGCTCTGCGGGCAGCTTGGCGCCGAGCAACGCCAAATCGATCTTGATAGCGACCAGCGTACTGCCGAGTTCATCGTGAATATCGCGCGCGATGCGTTCCCGTTCTTCTTCTTTGGCGCTTTCGAGGTGAAAAGAAAGCTCCGATAATTGTTCGCGCGAGCCGCGCAACTGGACTTCAATTTCCTTGCTGCGGGTGATGTCGGTGACGATTCCTTGCCATTGTATGCCGCCGGCGTCCAGGCGCTGCGGCGTCGAGCGCAGATTGATCCACTTCGCCTGGCCATTGCTGAAGATACGGCCCTCCCAGTTGAGCGTGGCGAAACCGATTGCAGATTCCTTCAGCATCTGTTCAAAAATGGCGCGGTCGGTTGTGTCGATGGCTGCGAGGAAACGCTGCGGCGTAGCCAGCAGCTCGTGCTGTTTCAAACCAAAAAGCTTGTGGCAGCCTTCGCTGACATAAACAAAGCGCAAGCTGTTGTCCGGCTCGACTTGCAACTGGAAAACCATGCCGGGCAGGTTGGCCGCCAAGACGCGAAAACGGGCTTCGCTCTCCTTGAGCATTTCCAGGGCGGCGCGGTGATCGGCGCGATGACGGGCATCGCGCACTTCGCGCTCGATTGCCGGCGCCAGTCGTTCCAGGCTGTTCCGCGCGAAACAGTCATGTGCGCCGGCACGCATCGCACGTGCGGCGGCCTTGTCGTCGATGCTGTCTGAAATAACGATGAAAGGCAGATCGAAATCCAGGCTCTGCATCAGCTTCAACGCCGCCAGTGCGGACAGGCCGGGCAGCCGGTGCTCGCAAAGAATGGCGTCCCAGGCCTGCGACAACAACGCCGACCGCAGCGTTTCGGCACTGGCAACGCGCGTCGACTGAGGTTCGTGGCCGGCCTCGCGTATGCGCGCCAGCAGCAGCGCGGCATCGTCCTCGGCAGCGAAGACGAGCAGCAGGCGCAACCGGGAATCTTTGGATTTGGCGGAAGCCATAGAGCAGAAAGATGCCGTGTTTCAGCCTGCGGAGTGTAGCGGAAAGTACGACCGGACGGCTATAATCCCAGTCTTGATATTTTCAGGCCGGCGTAGCTCAGATGGTAGAGCAGCGCACTTGTAATGCGAAGGTCGGGAGTTCGATTCTTCTCGCCGGCACCAGTTCATAAATTGCCATCCCGTCAATTTTCCCCACTCTACGCTCCATAGCGTTTCTTTGGCATGAGCGATCACGAATCCCGCCTGCGTCTGGACAAATGGCTGTGGGCGGCGCGCTTCTTCAAGACTCGCAGCCTGGCGGCAAACGCTGTCGATGGCGGCAAGGTTCGGCTGAACGCTCAACAGGTCAAGCCGTCGAAGGAGGTCAAGCCCGGCGATACGCTAGCAATCACCACCGGTGATCAGCGCTGGACGGTCGTCGTGGAAGGCATCAATGAACAGCGCCGGCCTGCATCTGAAGCCTGTTTGCTGTATGCCGAAACGCCGCAAAGCCTGCTTGCGCGACAAGGCGCTGTGGAACTCAAAAAACTGGGGCCGATGCCTGGTTCGAATCTACGTGGACGACCGACAAAAAAAGCCGGTCGGCAGATCAGGCGCTTTTCCGAACTGGATTAGAGCTCCCTTTAATTTCCTGAATTTCCCAAAAACCGGTCATCGAACTTGCCAGCCAGCGCAAGTGAAATGCGCATCCCGGTTCATGTCCGTCGTTTGCGCATGTGCTTACCCAGGGGAGACGGCTTCCTGTCGGGTTGGCGCGATGGCGACTGGGACATGGGCTTCGAGGCATTGCCGGACGGTTTTTTCGGCCCCTGGCTGATCTCGATCTCGATAATTTCGTCCCACTGGGCGTCGGTGCGCAGGCGCTCCGGTATAGCCAATAGTTCCCGCAGCCTGGCTTGCGGTGAGCGGGGTTGTTGTTCATCAGTAGTCATACCTGTTTCCTTTTTCAGGCGCCGTGCCGCAGACAGAATATACGTTTTTCGCTGGCGGTCAGACGCTTCATCTGGACTTCGGCTTTCGCCGCCGCCGACCTGTCGGCATACTCGATACTGACCAGCAAACGCCGGGGTGGATGAGAGCGGGTGTAACGGGCGCCCTTGCCACTACGGTGTGCGTCATAGCGTGCCGCAACATCAACAGTGATGCCAGTATAAATGCTGCCGTCATTGCACTCGATCATATACAGATACCAAGCCATGTTGCGCTCGCTCAGCGGTAATGTTGAAGCGCAATTTTCCCAAGGCGGTATTTTACATTCATCTGTCCATTATGCACCTTGTCGCCCCCAATCATCCAGCACTGGCGGAAGAAACGCGGTTCGTCCGCCGTTATTGTCCGGCCTTTTGCTATAATCAGAAGCTTGTCTGCATCAATCGGCAGGCGCTTAACCCTCTGTCTATCGTTATAAGTCATGCCAGCCATTACCATCACCCTGCCCGACGGTTCCAGGCGCGAATACCCGCAGCCAGTGACGGTGGCGGAAGTCGCGGCGTCCATCGGCGCCGGCCTGGCCAAGGCGGCGCTGGCCGGTCGCGTCGACGGCAAGCTGGTCGACACCTCTCATCTCATCGCCAGCGACGCCGGCCTTGCCATCGTCACCGACAAGGATTCTGATGGCGTCGAGGTGATTCGTCATTCCACCGCCCACCTGCTGGCTTATGCCGTCAAGGAGTTGTTTCCCGAAGCGCAGGTGACCATCGGCCCCACAGTCGAAAATGGTTTCTACTACGACTTCGCCTACCAGCGCCCGTTCACTCCTGAAGACCTGACGCAGATCGAGCAGCGCATGGCGGAACTGGCCAAGAAGGATTTTCCGGTCACGCGCGAAGTCTGGCCGCGCGATAAAGCCGTCGCGTTTTTTAAATCCATCGGCGAGCACTACAAGGCGGAATTGATTGCCGCAATTCCCGCGGATCAAGAAGTCTCCTTGTACCGCGAGGGCGATTTCATCGACCTGTGCCGCGGCCCGCATGTGCCATCCACCGGCAAGCTCAGGGTGTTCAAGCTGATGAAGCTGGCCGGCGCCTACTGGCGCGGCGACCCGAAGAACGAACAGTTGCAGCGCATCTATGGCACGGCCTGGGCCAAGAAAGACGAACTCGACGCCTACTTGCACATGCTGGAGGAGGCGGAAAAACGCGACCACCGCAAACTGGGCCGGCAACTCGACCTGTTCCACCTGCAAGAGGAAGCGCCCGGCATGGTGTTCTGGCACCCGCATGGCTGGCTGCTGTGGCAGGAGATCGAGCAATACATGCGTGAAGTGCAAAAGCAGCACGGCTACCAGGAAGTGAAGACCCCGCAGTTGATAGACCGGGTGCTGTGGGAAAAATCCGGCCACTGGGAAAATTATCACGAAAGCATGTTCACGACTTCCTCGGAAAACCGCGACTATGCCGTCAAGCCGATGAACTGCCCCGGCCATATCCAGATTTTCAACCAGGGCATCAAGAGCTACCGCGAGCTGCCGCTGCGCCTGGCCGAGTTCGGCTCCTGCCACCGCAACGAGCCTTCCGGTTCGCTGCACGGCATCATGCGGGTGCGCGGCTTCGTCCAGGACGATGCCCATATTTTCTGCGCCGAAGACCAGTTGCATGCCGAGTCTGCCGCCTTCATCGACCTGCTGCGCAAGGTGTACGAGGACTTCGGCTTCACCGAAATCCTCGTCAAGCTGTCGACCCGGCCGGACAAGCGCATCGGCGCCGAGGAAACCTGGGATCGCGCCGAAGCCGCACTGGCCCAGGCGCTGGACGCCAAGGCGCTGAAATTTGAGCTGCAACCGGGCGAAGGCGCGTTTTATGGCCCGAAGATCGAGTTCTCGCTGAAAGATTGCCTGGGGCGCGTCTGGCAATGCGGCACCCTGCAGCTCGACTTCTCCACGCCGGGCCGCCTCGGCGCCGAGTATGTCGGCGAGGACAACGCCCGCCACACCCCGGTAATGCTGCATCGCGCGGTGCTTGGCTCGCTGGAGCGTTTCATCGGCATACTCATCGAACATCATGCCGGCGCCTTCCCCTTGTGGCTCGCGCCGGTGCAGGCGGTGGTGATGAATATTTCCGAAGCCCAGGCGGATTACGCCGAAACTGTGGCGGAAAAACTACGCACGGCGGGCTTGCGGGTGCAAACTGATTTGCGCGGCGAGAAAATTAACTATAAAATACGCGAACATAGCTTGTTGAAGCGGCCTTACCAAATCGTCGTCGGCGATAAGGAAAAGGCCGCCGGGATGGTCGCCGTGCGTGCTCGAGGAAATTTGGATCTCGGGCAAATGTCCCCTGAATCGCTGATTGAGCGCCTCTTGCAGGAACGAGATGTGCGCGATGCACGCGGATGGGAACCCGCGACGACCTGATTTTTTGTTTATTTGGAGAGCCGAACCATCGCCCAGGACAAGACGCAGCGCGTCAACAATGAAATAACCGCCCCCGAGATTCGTCTGGTGGGCTTGGATGCCGAACAACTAGGAATCGTTGCGCTGAAATCAGCGCTGGCTTTGGCCGAAGAAACCGGTGTGGATCTCGTGGAAATTGCGCCGATGGCGGTTCCGCCGGTGTGCCGCCTGATGGACTTCGGCAAGTTCAAGTACCAGGAAGCCAAACGGGCGCACGATGCCAAGCTCAAGCAGAAGCAGATCCAGGTCAAGGAAATCAAGTTCCGTCCGGGTACCGACGAAGGCGATTACAAAATCAAGCTGCGCAATCTGATCAAGTTTTTGCATGAAGGCGACAAGACAAAAATTACGCTGCGTTTTCGCGGTCGTGAAATGGCCCACCAGGAATTCGGTATCCGCCTGCTGGAGCGGGTCAAGGCGGATCTGCTGGAGCACGGCGTAGTGGAACAGTTTCCCAAGATGGAAGGCCGCCAGTTGGTGATGGTGCTGGCGCCGATCAAGAAAGCAGCGGCAAAATAAAGCATCTGCCTGCGCCGCCAGAGTGTAATGCTGTGGCGGCGCGAGCGAAACAAGTGGTTGCGGGTAATTCAAGCGCCTTCAAGAAGAAGGTCACCCGGCGCCATGTTAAAAAAGGAGTACTTCGATGCCGAAGATGAAAACCAAAAGCGGGGCCAAAAAGCGCTTCAAAGTGCGCGCCGGGGGCAGCATCAAGCGCGCCTCTGCGTTCAAGCGCCACATCCTGACCAAGAAAACCACCAAGTCCAAGCGCCAGTTGCGCGGGACCACCGCAGTCGTTGCCGCCGACGTGAAATCCGTCCGCGCCATGCTGCCCTACGCGTAAGGAGAACCTGACATGCCAAGAGTCAAACGCGGAGTAACGGCGCGCGCGCGCCACAAGAAAGTTCTCGACGCCGCCAAGGGTTATCGCGGCCGCCGCAAGAACGTCTATCGTATCGCCAAGGAAGCGGTGATGAAGGCAGGGCAGTATGCCTACCGTGACCGCCGCCAGAGAAAGCGCCAGTTCCGCGCCCTGTGGATCGCCCGTATCAACGCCGGTGCGCGTGAGCTGGGCATGAACTACAGCGGCTTGATGAACGGCCTGAAGAAAGCCGCTATCGAGGTCGACCGCAAGGTGCTGGCCGATCTGGCGGTGTTCGACAAGCCTGCCTTCGCAGCGATTGCCAACCAGGCCAAGGCGCAACTGGCTGCGACCGTCGCCGCCTGATAGAAATTTGCGCAGGGAAAGGAGGCCATGCCTCCTTTTTTTACGCGACAATTCTGCATGCACAACATCGAGCAACTCATCGCGCAAGCCACTGCGGAGTTTGCCGGCATCGACGATGCCGACCAACTGGAGCAGGCCAAGGCGCGCTATCTGGGCAAGAACGGCTCGCTGACGGAGTTGCTGAAAGGTCTTGGGCAGTTGCCGGCGGAAGAAAAACGCACTGTGGGCGCCGCCATCAATCGCGCCAAGGATGCTGTGGAGGCGGTGCTCAATGTCCGGCGCAATGCCATTAAACACACGGCATTGGAGGCCCAGTTGGCCGCCCAGGCGCTCGATGTCACCCTGCCCGGTCGCGGCCAGGGGTGCGGCGGATTGCATCCGGCCATGCGTACCCTGGAACGTATCGAGCAACTGTTCCGCTCCATCGGCTTCGAGGTTGCCGATGGCCCGGAAATCGAGACCGACTGGCATAATTTCACCGCGCTGAATACGCCGGAAAATCATCCGGCGCGCTCGATGCACGACACTTTCTACCTTGAGAATGCTCCCGGTGTCCTGCTGCGCACCCACACCAGCCCGGTGCAGATCCGCACCATGCTGACCCATGTCGAGCGGCACAAGCACCTGGACAGCCTGCCCGAGATTCGCATCATCTGCCCCGGTCGCGTTTACCGGGTCGACTCCGACGCCACCCATTCACCCATGTTCCATCAGGTCGAAGGTCTGTGGGTGGGCGAAAGCGTCAGCTTTGCCGACCTCAAGGGGGTGATGGCGGATTTCCTGCGGCGCTTCTTCGAAAGCGATGATCTCAAGGTACGCTTCCGCCCGTCTTTTTTCCCGTTCACCGAGCCGTCCGCCGAGATCGACGTGGCTTTCATGAGCGGGACGATGGAAGGCCGCTGGCTGGAGATCGCCGGTTGCGGCATGGTGCATCCCAATGTCCTGCGTCATGGCGGCATCGACCCGGAACGTTATACCGGCTTCGCTTTCGGCATGGGCCCGGACCGCCTGACCATGCTGCGCTACGGTATCGACGATTTGCGCCTGTTCTACGACGGCGATCTGCGTTTTCTTTCACAATTTAAATAACTCGCTTGGTCGCCAAACCCACCTCTGTGCCATGAAATCGTTCAAAGCAATAAACACCCGCCCCTCCCATCCTCCCCTCGCTGGGAGGCGACTGACTTGCTCGCTACGCTCGTCGGGTGACTCGACGCTTAATTTCACTGTTCCACGTTAATCATGCAGTTTTCCGAACACTGGTTGCGCAGCCTGGTCAATCCACCGCTCACGAGCGATGCGCTGGCGCACCTGCTGACCATGGCCGGCCTCGAAGTCGAGGAAATGCGCCCGGTAGCGCCGCCCTGCAGCGGCGTGGTGGTCGCGCAGGTGCTGAGCGTCGATAAACATCCTGATGCCGACAAGCTGAAACTCTGCCGTGTCGATACAGGCCAGGGCGAGCCCTTGCAAATCGTCTGCGGCGCGCCCAACGTGGCGGCGGGCATGAAAGCGCCTTGCGCAATGGTCGGCGCCGAGTTGCCCGGCCTGCGCATCAAGCAGGCCAAGGTACGCGGCGTCGAATCCAACGGCATGCTCTGTTCGGCGCGTGAGCTGGGGCTATCCGAAGATCATGGTGGTCTGCTGGCGCTGGCCGAAACAGCGGCAGTGGGACAAGACATCCGCATGCACCTGGCGCTCGACGACACGCTGTTCACCCTCAAGCTCACTCCAAATCGCGCCGATTGCCTTTCTTTGCAAGGCATCGCCCGTGAAGTCGCGGCCTTGAGCGGCGCGCCGCTGACCCTGCCCCCCATGGCCGCCGTGCCGGCTGCGCAGGATAATCAACGCAGCATCCTGCTCGATGCGCCGCAAGCCTGCCCGCGCTATTGTGGGCGCATCGTCAGTGGCGTCAATGCCCGCGCGGCTACACCCGACTGGCTCAAGCAACGCCTGGAGCGCAGTGGCATTCGCGCCATCAGCGCCCTGGTCGACGTCACCAACTACGTCATGCTGGAACTCGGCCAGCCGCTGCACGCCTTCGACAATGCCCGGCTCGAAGGCAGCATCCGGGTGCGCTACCCGCACGCCGGCGAACAACTCAAGTTGCTCAATGAACAGGTGGTCACGCCGTCCGCCAACACCGCCCTGATCGCCGATGAGAAACACGGCGCGCGCGCGCTGGCCCTGGCCGGCATCATGGGCGGCGAAGACAGCGGCATCAGCGACGCCACCAGCGAACTATTCCTCGAAAGCGCCTTCTTCGCTCCTGCTGCCATTGCTGGAAAGGCGCGCGCACTGGGCTTCTCCAGCGACGCCTCGTACCGCTACGAGCGCGGCGTAGATTTCGACTTGCAGCGCAAGGCCATCGAACGCGCCACGCAACTGATTCTTGACATCTGCGGCGGCAGTCCCGGCCCGGTGGTCGAAGCCGTTTCACAGACTGATCTGCCGCAACGCGCGCCGGTCAGGCTGCGCAGCGCCCGCGCCGCCAGGGTGCTCGGCGCCCCGCTGGGCGTGACACAAATTGAAAAACTGCTGCTGAGCCTGGGCTTCCCGCTGCGCCGCGAAGGTGACAATTTTCTGGTCACGCCGCCGCCGTATCGCTACGACATCGAAATCGAAGAAGACCTGATCGAAGAGATTGCCCGCCTGCACGGCTACGACAACATCCCCTCGCCCATCCCCCAGGGCCGGCTGGCGATGTTGCCGCTGCCCGAAGAACGACGCACGGCGATGCAGTTGCGCCACCAACTGGCGGAGCGGGATTTTCAGGAAGTGGTCAATTTCAGCTTTGTCGAAGCAGCCTGGGAAAAAGATTTCTACGCCCACCCCGCTGTCATCACGGTGACCAACCCGATTGCCAGCCAGATGAGCGTGATGCGCTCCGGCCTGATCGGCGGCTTGATCGGCACGTTGACTGCCAATCTCAAGCGCCGCACACGGCGCGTGCGGGTGTTCGAAATCGGTCGTTGTTTCCTGCGTGATGCGGCAGCACAACCTGTTGCCGGTTTCCATCAACCGCTGCGCCTCGCCACGCTGTGCGCCGGCCCGGCGGTCCCTGAACAGTGGGGCGTGGAAACCCGTAACGTGGATTTTTTCGACCTCAAGGCCGATGTCGAATCACTGTTCCCTGCGCAATCGCTGCGCTTTGAGAAACTGGCGCATCCCGCGCTGCACCCTGGCCGCGCGGCCAGCATCGTACTCGATGGCAAGGACATCGGCATGATCGGCGAGCTGCATCCGCAGTGGGTGCAAAAATACGAACTGGCCAGCCTGGGCAACCTTGCGCCGGTGGTGTGCGAAATCGAACTCGACGCGCTGACCAGGCAGCTCCTGCCTAATTATCAGGAAGTTTCGCGCTACCCGCCGGTAAAGCGCGACCTGGCGCTGCTGGTGGCCCGCGACCAGCCGCTGCAAACACTGCTCGACGCCCTGCGCGAGGCAGCGCCAGCCATCGTCAGCGACATCCAGTTGTTCGATGTATATTACGGAAAAGGCGTCGATCAAAACCAAAAAAGCCTTGCATTCCACATAGTTATGCAAGATACTGAAAAGACTTTGGCAGACAGCGAAGCGGATCTGGCGATCCAGCAGTTGATCGATATTGCAGTCAAACAATTCGCCGCAACGCTACGGTCGAAATAATTCGCAAACAGAAATTCAGGGGGCATGCATGACACTGACCAAGGCTGAACTCGCCGATCTATTGTTCGAAAAAGTGGGCTTGAACAAGCGTGAAGCCAAGGACATGGTGGAAAGTTTCTTCGAGGAAATCCGCGGCGCGCTGGAAAACGGCGACAGCGTCAAGCTCTCCAGCTTCGGCAACTTTCAACTGCGCGACAAACCCCAGCGGCCCGGTCGCAATCCGAAAACCGGCGAGGAAATTCCCATCACCGCCCGTCGCGTCGTAACTTTCCACGCCAGTCAGAAACTGAAAGTAGCCGTCGAAAATCTCAAACTCGACAACCATGGCAACGTTAGACAGTAAGGAAGTTCTGCCCCCGATCCCGGCCAAGCGCTATTTCACGATCGGCGAAGTCAGCGAACTGTGTGGCGTCAAGCCGCATGTGCTGCGCTACTGGGAACAGGAATTCACTCAGTTAAGACCAGTCAAGCGGCGCGGCAACCGGCGCTATTACCAGCATCACGAAGTTCTGCTGGTGCGCCGCATCCGCGAGTTGTTGTACCAGGAGGGCTTCACCATCAGCGGCGCCCGCCACCGGCTGGAAGAGTCCCCCGGCAAAAATCCCCAGCGTGAAATCCGCGAAACACCCATGCCGCCCGCCGGCACCCTGCACCCCAACTCGGCGGGTGCCCTGCCGTTGCGCGCCGAACTCGCCAGCATCATCGAATTCCTGCGCGCTTAATCTTCCGCTGCATCCGCTCAAAGGCGCCGGTTGCGGCATCAGCGCACGATGCCCGCAGTGCGATCTGTTATAATTTTATCAAGTCGGGGCGTAGCGCAGCCTGGTAGCGCACTTGCATGGGGTGCAAGGGGTCGAGTGTTCGAATCACTCCGTCCCGACCAGTAATACCACAAGGGTTTCAGTCGAAAGGCTGAAGCCCTTTTCCATGCTTACATGTGATACAGTGAATACATGTACTCACAGGAGCAACGACATGGCAACTTCAATCCGGCTTGATCCTGTGGTCGAGCAACGACTGGACCATCTGGCAGCGAAAACTGGCCGCACCAAGGCGTATTACTTGCGTGAGCTGGTGATGAACGGACTGGATGATCTGGAAGACTACTATCTGGCCGCCGCGACGATGGAGCGCGTCCGCAAAGGCGTAGAGAAGGTCTATTCCACCGAGCAAGTGAGAAAAGACCTTGGCCTGGACGATTAACTACACCGGGACGGCAAGAAAACAGCTACGCAAGCTGGACCAGCAGACTGCGCGGCGCATCGTAGATTTCATGGACGGGCGCGTCGCCAAGCAAGCTGACCCGCGCAGCACAGGCGACGCGCTGACCGGCCCCATGCTCGGCGTTTACTGGCGCTATCTCATCGGCGACTACCGTATCATTTGCGACATACAGGACGGGGTACTGTGTATCCTGGTGATCGAAATCGGCAATCGGCGCGAGGTCTACCGATAGTCCCGCTTTTCCGCTGTTAGCGCGCGACAGCAACAGTTCATCCTGCGCGTATTGCGTCAGGCGCCATAAGCCATTTTCAGCCTGGCCCGCGTATCGAGTGTCTGACCATCGATGACCTGGCCGCCAACCCGAATCTCGCCGCCGATGGACCGGATAATCTCGGCGGCGCGCCGCGCCGCCAGTAAAGGCCCGCCATTGCCGGCAGTGCCATGTGCCGAAGCAACCAGGCCATTGACCGAGTTCACACCGCCGTGGATGTCGATCTCCGCAACCTTGATCCCATCCTTCCAGATTTCCGCATAGACCGGGGGAAACTCGGGCGCGCCGCCCTTCGACTCCCGCACTGCCGTCAGCGTAACGCGATCTCCCGCAACCGTATCCTTCGACTGACCCGGCGAGCCACCCGCTGCTTCGGCAGGTGGCTGCGTAGAACTCGTGTGGGCGAGACTGCCTTCGCTGCCGGCAGGCAGGGTGGATGCAGGCAGAAGCACCTGCAAGGGCTGGCTGGTGGATGATGATACAAGCATGGTGTTGCGGTACCCGTGTCGATATTTGATCGATACAGAGCACAGCCCATGCCAGCCATACAATATCCTGTTATTTCAAAGTAGTAATAACATTCGGCGGCGTGCGATCCGGCAGAAAATGCCGCGCCTGCGGCAAATTCCGGCGACACAGCTTTTTACTTCAACAGTGGATGATCCTTGGGCAATTGCTTGGAATACCAGATCGAAAGTTTATGCCGCAAGGATTTTTCGGCAACCTGATCTTCCGGCAGGGCTTGAATGACTTTGTCGTGCACCAGCAGCCGGTAGATGTAGAGTAATTTCTCGCTCGCCGAATCGGTGGCT
>JACQAO010000081.1 GCA_016194935.1 Betaproteobacteria bacterium | reverse complement strand
GTCAAGCCAGCGCTTTGCCTTCAGCTTCCTCCAGATTCGCAGTCACCCGCGACACCCTTGCCGTTCGGCTAACTCTTCCCCTTGTCGGGCGAGTAGAGGACTTTCACCTCCAAGTGAGTGCGCCCTGCCGGGCGCACCAAACCAAAGCCCTCGAAAGAGGGCTTTGGCGTTTGGGGGGTTCCTGTAAAAGTTAGAGCAAGACCATATTGTGACTCCGACCGCAGCTTCGCTGCTTAACTTTGCTGCGCAAAGCTTAGCCTTCGCCGCAATAGGGCCCTGCTACAGCAGTACCATATTGTCCCGATGGATCAGGACTTCTTCGTCGAGATAGCCGAGGATGGCCTCGATTTCATGGCTGGCATGTCCGGCGATGCGGCGCGCTTCGGCGCTCGAATAATTGACGAGGCCACGCGCCACTTCTTTGCCTGAGAGTGTGCGGCAGGCGACTACCGCGCCCCGCTCGAATTCACCAGCAACGCCGGACACCCCCACCGGCAGCAAACTTTTCCCCGACTGCAAGGCACGAACAGCGCCGTCATCCAGGAGTAATCCGCCGGCAAGTTGCAGGTGATCGGCCAACCACTGTTTGCGCGCGGCCAGCGGCGATGCGGTGGCATACAGCAGTGTACCGAGATCTTCGCCACGGAGCAGGCGCAGCAATGCGTCCGGCTCGCGGCCACTGGCGATCAGCGTGTTGGCGCCGCTGCGCGCGGCTCTTTGGGCGGCACGCACCTTGGTCAACATGCCACCCGTGCCGATGTTGCTGCCCGCGCCGCCGGCAATCACTTCGTATGCAGTATCGTCTGCACGGCCATCCGAGATCAAGGTAGCCGTGGGATCGCGGCGAGGATCGGCGCTATATAGACCAGACTGATCGGTGAGTATGATCAAGGCATCAGCTTCGACAAGATTGGCGACTAAAGCCCCGAGAGTATCGTTGTCGCCAAATTTGATCTCGTCGGTAACGACGGTATCGTTCTCGTTAATGATCGGCACCACTCCCAGTTCGAGCAAGGTGATGAGCGTAGAGCGGGCGTTGAGATAGCGTTTGCGATCACTCAAGTCTTCATGCGTGAGCAGAATCTGCGCAGTCTTCAAACCATGCCGGGCGAAGCAGGATTCATAGGTCTGCGCCAGGCCCATCTGCCCAACGGCTGCGGCAGCCTGCAATTCGTGCATGGCATGTGGCCGCTTGAGCCATCCCAGTCGCTGCATTCCAGCCGCAATCGCGCCGGATGAAACCAGCGCCACCTGCTTGCCGTCTGTGCGCAGCAGTGCAATCTGCCGCGCCCATTCGGCAATCGCTATCAGGTCGAGTCCGGTGCCGTTGTCGGTGACCAGCGCGCTGCCTACCTTGACCACCAGGCGCCGCGATTCAAGCAGGCGCTGCCGCATTCTCTTGCTCTTCCACAGGCCGCCTATGACGCTCCAGGTGATCCATCATGGCAAAAGTCAGTTCACGACAGCCGTCCCCATTGATGGCCGAAATGCTGAAATGCCGCTCCACCGGGCCGTAACCGGCGACCAGGGCGGAGATGCGTTCGGCGCGTTCACCAATCGGCAACAGGTCGATCTTGTTGATCACCAGCCAGCGCGGCTTTTCAAACAGGGAGGGATCGTATTTGCGCAGTTCTTCAAGAATCGCTTGTGCATCACGCACCGGATCCGCCTGAGGATCGAAAGGCGATATATCGACCAGATGCAACAACAAACGGGTGCGCTGCAGGTGGCGCAGAAATCTGTGTCCGAGCCCAGCCCCGTCAGCTGCGCCCTCGATCAGACCGGGAATGTCGGCAATCACAAAGCTGCGATTGTGATCGACGCGCACCACGCCGAGATTTGGATGCAGCGTGGTGAATGGATAATCAGCGACCTTGGGCTTGGCGGCGGAAACCGCGCGGATGAAGGTTGACTTGCCGGCGTTGGGCAGGCCCAGCAGGCCGGCATCAGCCAGCACTTTGAGCTCCAGCCGAAGTTCACACCGCTCACCCTCACCGCCGGAAGTGGTTTGGCGTGGCGCGCGGTTGGTGCTGGATTTGAAATGAATATTTCCCAAGCCGCCGTCGCCGCCTTTGGCTATCAGCACCTTCTTGCCGTCGCAGTCGAGATCGGCGATGACCGCTCCTGAATTCAGATCGGAAAACACCGTGCCGACCGGAACACGCAGCAGCATGTCCTCGCCGCCCTTGCCATAGCAGTCAGCGCCGCGCCCGTTTTCGCCGTGCTGCGCACGAAAAATCCGGGTGTAGCGGAAGTCAATCAGGGTATTCAGGTTGCAGTCAGCGACCACCCAGATGCTGCCGCCCCGACCGCCGTCGCCGCCATCCGGGCCGCCGCGCGGCACATATTTTTCACGGCGAAACGAAGCCGAGCCGTCGCCGCCATTGCCGGCAATCACCTCGATTTTCGCTTCGTCGAAAAACTTCATTGGGATGTATCCATAAATACAAAAGCCCCATCGCAAGGACAGGGCTTTTGCGCAAAATAACGCCTGTCCCGGAGGCTTAAGCGGTTGGGACGATGCTGACAGTCTTGCGCCTGGCGGCGCCTTTCACTGTAAATAGCACTGCACCCTCTACCTTGGCGAACAGTGTGTGATCCTTGCCGATGCCGACATTGTCGCCGGCGTGAAACAACGTGCCGCGCTGGCGCACAATGATGTTGCCGGCGGCAACCACCTGGCCGCCGTAGCGCTTGATGCCCAGACGTTTTGATTCAGAGTCACGACCGTTACGCGAACTGCCGCCTGCTTTTTTGTGTGCCATGATGCATGGTTCCTTTCGTCAAGCCGGATTGAAATTAAACAGCGATGCCGCTTATTTCAATCTCGGTATAGTTCTGGCGATGTCCCTGGTGTTTCTGGTAATGCTTGCGCCTGCGCATCTTGAAGATTTTGATCTTCGGGCCGCGACCGTGCGCGATCACCTTGGCCTTGACCGTGGCGCCAACGATGATAGGCGTACCGATCTTGACGGATTCGCCTTCGCCGAGCATGAGTACCTGGTCGAGGATGATTTCAGCGCCTACATCAGCCGGTATCTGTTCTACTTTAATTTTTTCGCCGGCAGCGACGCGATACTGCTTGCCGCCGGTTTTTATGACCGCGTACATGATGGACTCCACTTGAAATGGCATTGCAAAGAACCGCGCATTATACAGGGACAAGTATTTATGGTCAAAGACATTTTGACCTGGCTTGACGCGATCCCGGACGCCGCCTAACATCGCGTATTTCCTGCGTACCGTCCCCCTGTGCCAACTACTTCGCCGCTTGCCACTCTCAACGCCCTGATTGAGTCCGACATGCGCGCCGTAGACGCGGTTGTCCGCGAACGACTGCACTCTGAAGTGGTGTTGGTTCGGCAAGTTGCCGAATACATTATTACCGGCGGCGGCAAGCGGCTGCGTCCTGCGCTGGTGTTGCTGACTGCAGGCGCTCTCGGCTATCGGGGAACGCATCATCATGCGCTGGCTGCGGTGGTCGAGTTTATTCACACCGCCACGCTGCTGCATGACGACGTGGTTGATGAGTCGCAGTTGCGGCGCGGCCGTGAAACCGCCAACGCCCTGTTCGGCAATGCCGCCAGTGTTCTGGTCGGGGATTTTCTGTATTCCCGCGCTTTCCAGATGATGCTCCGCGTTGATGACATGCGCGTGATGCAAGTGCTGGCAGATGCCACCAACGTCATTGCCGAGGGGGAGGTGCTGCAATTGATGAACTGCCACAACGCAGATATCGAAGTAGAACAGTATCTACAGGTCATCCGGTTTAAAACCGCAAAATTATTCGAGGCGGCTGCCCGATTGGGTGGAGTGATTGGCGGCGCAACAGCGGAAATCGAAGCTGGCTTGGCAAGCTACGGCATGCATTTGGGAACGGCATTTCAACTGATCGACGACGTGCTTGATTATTCAGGCGAAGAGGCCGCAACCGGCAAGCATCTGGGCGACGATCTCGCTGAAGGCAAGCCTACCCTGCCACTGATTTACGCGATGCAGCATGGCAATGCCGAACAGTCGGCTTGCGTGCGTCATGCCATCGAGCAGGGTGGGCGGGACGATTTCACTGCGGTACTCGCAGCGATCCAGGCCACCGATGCGCTTGCGGAAACCCGCCGTCAAGCCGAGGCTGAAATTGACAAGGCTGTCGGCGCTTTGCAGGCATTGCCAGCGTCAACTTATCAGGAATCTCTGCTACAATTAGCGCGTTTTGCAGTTGCGCGGGATCATTGAGTTCATATCGTAATTCAGCGCAAAGGCGAGCCGGTTTCAGCAAGCAGGGCCGTACCTCTGCGGGTCTGGTCTGTTAACCGCTTCGGGGTGTAGCTCAGCCTGGTAGAGTACTGCGTTCGGGACGCAGGAGTCGGAGGTTCGAATCCTCTCACCCCGACCATTTATGTGTTGAAAACCTGGTCAACTTTCCCGGCTATTCGTATCGTCTTGAATAGTTTCATGCCACAGCCGGATTTTCCTTGCTGGCTGCTTGGCTGCGAATTTCACATATGCTGGCCGTTGCAACCAGTGATCGGGGAAGTGAGTGTTTTGCCCCGTGTTAAAATAGCCACTTTTGCCGCTACAGGCGCTATCGCATGATTTCAGGCTTACTCAAAAAGATTTTTGGCAGTCGCAATGACCGGTTGATCCGTCAATACGCCCAGTTCGTTAATAAAATTAACGTCCTTGAGCCTGCCATGCAAGCGCTGGGCGACGAACAATTACGCGGTAAAAGTGAGGAATTCAGGCGGCGCGTAGCTAACGGCGAGTCACTGGATACCTTGTTGCCGGAAGCTTTTGCCGTGGTGCGCGAAGCCAGCCGGCGCGTACTGGGCATGCGCCACTTTGATGTGCAGATGATCGGCGGGATGGTGCTGCATGCCGGCAAGATCGCTGAAATGCGTACCGGCGAAGGCAAGACCCTCGTCGCTACCTTGCCGGCCTATCTGAACGCCATGTCCGGCAAAGGCGTGCATGTCGTGACGGTGAACGACTACCTGGCCCGCCGCGATGCCGACTGGATGGGGCGGCTCTACCGTTTCCTCGGCCTCAGCGTCGGAGTGAATCTGTCGCAAATGGGACACGATGAGAAGCAGGCCGCCTATGCTGCCGACATTACTTATGGCACCAACAACGAATTCGGCTTCGACTACCTGCGCGACAACATGGTGTACACCAGCGGTGAGCGGGTTCAGCGCGGCCTCAATTACGCCATCGTGGATGAGGTCGACTCGATCCTGATCGACGAGGCGCGCACGCCGCTGATCATTTCCGGCCAGGCCGAGGACCACACCGATCTGTATCTCAAGATGAACGCCGTGGCGCCGTTGCTGACGCGCGGCGAGGCCGCCACCAAGGAAGGCGAGACGGATACAGGCGACTACACCGTTGACCTGAAATCACACCAGGTGTTGTTGACTGAAATCGGTCACGAGCACGCCGAGGAAATACTTGCCCGCCTGGGGATGCTGCCTGAAGGCGGCAGTCTCTATGAGCCGGCCAATATCCTGTTGATGCATCATCTCTACGCCGCGTTGCGCGCCCACAACCTGTTTCTGCGCGATCAGCAGTATGTGGTGCAGGACGGCGAAGTGATTATCGTCGACGAATTCACCGGCCGACTGATGTCCGGGCGGCGCTGGTCGGACGGCCTGCATCAGGCTGTGGAGGCGAAAGAGGGCGTGGCGGTCCAGAACGAGAACCAGACGCTGGCGTCGATCACTTTCCAGAATTACTTCCGCATGTATGGCAAGCTGTCCGGCATGACCGGCACGGCCGATACCGAAGCCTACGAGTTTCACCAGATCTACAACCTGGAAACCGTGGTGGTGCCGACCCACCGTCCGATGGTGCGCGATGACCGGATGGACCAGATTTATCGCACGGCGGCGGAGAAATACACGGCAATCATCGCTGACATCAAGGATTGCCAGCAACGCGGCCAGCCGGTGCTGGTCGGCACGACCTCCATCGAGAACTCGGAACTGCTCTCGGGAATGCTGGACAAGGAGAAGCTGCCGCACCAGGTGTTGAACGCCAAGCAGCATGCCAGGGAAGCGGAAATCATCGTTCAGGCGGGTCGCCCCGGCGTGATCACCATCGCCACCAACATGGCCGGTCGCGGCACCGACATAGTGCTGGGCGGCAACGTCGAGCGCGCTATCGACGCCGTCAAGGATGACGACAGCATCTCACCCGATGAAAAGCAGAAGCGCATCGACATTCTGCGCAGTGAATGGGAGGTGCTGCATGCCCAGGTGCTCGCTGCCGGCGGGTTGCACATCATCGGTTCCGAGCGCCACGAATCGCGCCGCATCGACAACCAGTTGCGCGGCCGCGCCGGCCGCCAGGGCGATCCAGGTTCCTCGCGTTTTTATCTTGCACTGGATGATCAGTTACTGAAAATATTCGCCGGTGAGCGGCTGAATTCCATCATGGTGCGCCTGAAAATGCCTGAGGGCGAGGCGATCGAGCATCCGCTGGTGACGCGCTCGCTCGAATCGGCGCAGCGCAAAGTCGAGCAGCGCAACTTCGACATGCGCAAGCAATTGCTTGAATACGACGATGTTGCCAACGACCAGCGCAAGGTGATCTACCAGCAGCGCAACGAACTGCTGGAAACCGGCGACATCACCGAAACCATTACGGCGATGCGCCAGGGCGTGCTGCATGACACTTATCGCCTCTACCTGCCCGCCGAAAGCGTCGAAGAGCAGTGGGACGTTGCCGGGCTGGAGGCGGCGCTGGCGAACGACTGGCAGATCAAGCTGCCGCTGGGCGAATGGCTCAAAGCCGAACCCGACCTGAGCGACAACGATCTGCTCAAGCGCATACTCGACGCTGCCGATGCAGCCTATGCCGCCAAAGTCGAGCGCGTCGATGCCGAGGCCTGGCATGGTTTCGAACGCAATGTCATGCTGCAAAGCCTCGATACCCATTGGCGCGAGCATCTGGCGGCGCTCGACCATCTGCGTCAGGGCATCCACCTGCGCGGGTATGCGCAGAAGAACCCAAAGCAGGAATACAAACGGGAGGCTTTCGAACTCTTCGAAGGCATGTTGCAATCAGTACGCACTGATGTCACAAAATTGCTGATGACGGTTGAAGTGCGTTCCGAAGAGCAGATCGAACAGGCCGAAACGCCGCCGCAACTGGAGAACGTGCAGTACCACCATGCCGGTTACGACGAGGCGCTGGGCGCGGGCGAGGAAACACCTGCCCAGCCGGTGGTGCGACCGGGCGAGAAAATTGGCCGTAACGATCCCTGCCCCTGCGGCTCCGGCAAGAAGTACAAGCATTGTCACGGCAAGCTAACGTAGCCTAACTGATCGGAGTCGGGATGGCTGACACCCGCACCCTCGCTGCCGAAGTCCTGCACACTGCCCGCGCCATGAACGCCTCCGGCATCAACAGGGGTACCGCCGGCAATGTCAGCGCGCGCCGCGAAGAGCGTGGCGGGTTCCTGATCACCCCGTCTGGAATGGCCTACGAGGAGAGCAGTGCTGAAGACATCGTAACGGTGGGTATGGATGGCCACTGGCAGGGAGCGCGCAAGCCTTCCTCGGAATGGCGTTTCCACCGCGACATCTATGCCGCGAAGAGCAGGGTTGGCGCGGTGGTGCATACCCACTCGGCTTTTGCCACGGCGCTGGCCTGCATGGGTTGCGACATCCCGCCGTTCCACTACATGATTGCCCGCTTCGGCGGTAAAGACGTGCGCTGCGCAAGCTACGCCACCTTCGGCACTCAGGAACTCTCGGATGCGGCGCTGCTGGCGCTGCAAGACCGCTCAGCCTGCCTGCTGGCGCATCACGGAATGATCGTCTGCGGTAGCGATTTGAAACAGGCGCTGGCACTGGCGGTGGAACTGGAAACCTTGTGTGAGCAGTATTGGCGGGTGCTACAGATCGGAGCGCCGAAATTGCTGCCGGACGAGGAGATGGAGCGTGTGCTGGAGAAATTTTCGGGGTACGGGCAGCAATAAAAAACGGCCACCCAGAGGTGGCCGTTTTAACTTCAGATCGACGGAGTCGATTAGAAGGAGTGACGCATACCAAACTGCCAGGCTGTCGGATCGTAACCAGCCGCAACGCCTACAGCACCCAGCATGGTTTTGCTGGCAGCCGCATCGTTGTCCATTTTGGCGTAGGTGGCATACAGATTGGTGCGCTTGGACAGCGGATGCTCATACCCAATGGCGAACAGCTTGGAGTTTTTGTTCGTCACGCCGGCAAACTTGTCCTTCAGCTTGGTGTAACCCGCCTTGATGCTGTCGGTACCGACCGGCATCACAGCCGTCATGGTCCAGACGCTGTTGTCCAGCGAACCGGTAGCCTTGTTGGTACCCCAGCCCAGGCCGATTTTTACCATGCCGAAATCATAAGCGCCGTTCAACTGGTTACGCTTGAGGTCGACATCGGGACCCGTGGAAATTGTCTGGGAATCATAGCCATAGTTGGCGCTCATCGGACCGTTGGCGTACGAGAACTTGAGGCTGACATCGCGGCCCAGTTTCTTGGTTGCGGCGGTGGTGCCTTCTACACCGGTCGCATCGCCATCCTGGCCCATGCCGTACATGACGGCGGCAGTGAAGCCGTTCATGTTGACAGAATCCCAGCGGATGGAGTTGTTCATGCGGGTATCCCCGGCAAACAGGGAATAAGAAGAACCTACACCGGCCACGTAAAACACGTCATTGGCGGCAGTCGCATTGAACCAGGGGGTGAGCTGACGACCCAGGTTTACGCTACCCCAGCTCTTGCTTGACAGGCCGACTATGGCGTTGCGGTTCCAGAACTGCGTACCCACAGCGGCTGTGCCGTTGTCCGGGCTGGGTTGAGCTTCCAGCAGGAAGTTGGCGGCCATGCCGTTGCCCAGATCTTCCGTACCGCGGAAGCCGATACGGTTGGTATTGTTGCCGCCGCTGATCATGCGGGTCAGGTTGCCGGCGGCGTCCGAATACTTGCCGCTTTCAACGGCAACGTCAACGATACCGAAAATGGTGACATTCGACTGCGCCAAAGCGCTGCCGGAAACGAGGCCGGCAAGCGCCAGTACGATTAGTTTCTTTTGCATATTTTAAATCTCCTAGTGGTTGAATAGGGCAAGCGTCAATGACTCCACGTGGTTGGCCACTGCCGCTGCACTTTCCGCCTCCCGAAACGAGAGAAGCTGCCCGGAATTCTGCCCTGCCTGGACAGGCCGGGGCAAGTGGAATGCCTACTTTTTCACGGAATCCGGGGATTTTTGTGGTATTTGTGCAACAGACCACACTCTTTCCTGGCGCTAGGCTAACAGGCGCGCCAACTCTCTTCCCGGTGACGGTGCGCGCATGCAAGCCTCGCCGACGAGAAATGCTTGAACGCCCCGGCCGCGCATCAAGGCCATATCATCCGGATGGGTAATCCCGGATTCGGTGACAACGATTTTGCCCGGGACAAATTTTTTAATCCGCTCCAGGTGATCCAGGGTGGTGGCGAGGCTGACTTCAAAGGTGCGTAAATTCCGATTATTGATGCCGACCAGCGGCGTTTGAAGTTGCAGTGCAAGATCAATTTCCCCGGCATCATGCGCTTCAACCAGCACCGCCAATCCCAGGCTGGCTGCGACTGCCTCCAGTTCCTTCAATCGGCTTAGTTCGAGCGCGGCCACGATCAACAGAATGGCGTCGGCGCCCATGGCGCGGGCCTCGTAGACCTGGTAAGGATCGACCAGAAAGTCCTTGCGCAGAACCGGCAACTGGCAGGCGTTGCGGGCCTGCTGCAAATACTCCGGCGCACCCTGGAAAAAATTACGGTCAGTCAGCACCGAGAGGCAGGCAGCGCCGTGCTTCGCATAATCAGCGGCGATCTCGCCGGGTTGAAAGTTTTCCCGTAACAGGCCTTTTGAAGGACTGGCCCGCTTGATTTCAGCGATGATGGCGGGCTTTCCGGTATCAATTTTGCCGCGTAGAGCGCCGACGAAATCGCGGGCTGGAGGCTGGGCGAGAGCCTCATCACGAATCTGCGCCAGCGGCTTGAGGACTTTCGCGGCGGCGACTTCTTCGCGCTTGACTGAGAGGATTTCATTCAGGATATCGGACATAAACGCAGACCTTTATGCCTTGAACCGCTGCGTGAAATGCACGAATTCATCCAGCTTGGCGCGCGCCGCGCCGCTGACGATGGCTTCACGGGCCAGGGTGATGCCGGTGTGGATCGAGTCGGCGATATTTGCGGCGTAGAGCGCGGCGCCGGCGTTGAAAACGACGGTTTCGCGCGGAGCGCCTGCTGTGTTCGATAGCGCCGTGTAGAGCATTTCCCTGGATTCGCTGGCATTGGACACGCGCAGACTGCGATTGGAAACCATTTGCAGGCCAAAGTCTTCGGGGTGGATTTCGTATTCGCTGATTTTGCCGTCCTTCAGTTCACCCACCAGGGTGGCCGCGCCGAGTGAAATTTCATCCATGCCGTCCCTGCCGTAGACCACCAGCACATGGTTGGCGCCGAGCCGCTCCATGACGCGCACCTGGATGCCGACCAGGTCGGGGTGAAACACGCCCATCAGCGTATTGGACGCCCCGGCGGGGTTGGTGAGCGGGCCGAGAATGTTGAAAATGGTGCGTACGCCCATCTCGCGCCGCACCGGCGCCACATTTTTCATCGCTGCGTGGTGATTGGGCGCGAACATGAAGCCGATGCCGGTGGCGGCCAGGCATTCGCCCACCTGCGGCGGGGTGAGCTGGATGTTGGCGCCCAGGGCTTCGAGTACGTCGGCGCTACCCGAGCTGGAAGACACGCTGCGACCGCCGTGCTTGGCAACCTTGGCGCCGGCAGCCGCCGCGACGAACATCGAGGCAGTGGAGATGTTGAAGGTCTGCGCGCCGTCGCCGCCAGTGCCGACGATATCGATGAAGTGGCGGTTGTCGGAGACTTTGACTTCGACTTTGCTGCTCAACTCGCGCATGACTTGCGCAGCAGCAGTGATTTCGCCGATGGTTTCCTTCTTCACGCGCAGGCCGGTGAGTATCGCCGCGACCATCAGCGGCGATACTTCGCCGTTCATGATTTGCCGCATCAGGTGCAGCATCTCATCATGAAAAATTTCGCGGTGTTCGATGGTGCGTTGCAGGGCTTGCTGGGGAGTGATCATGGCCTATGACTCCAAAAAATTCCTGAGCAGATTGCGTCCCTGCACGGTAAGGATGGATTCCGGATGAAATTGCACGCCCTCCACCGCCAAGGTCTTGTGCCGCACCCCCATGATCTCGCTCATTACGCCATCTTGGTCGCTCCAGGCGGTGATCTCCAGGCAATCCGGGAGCGTCTCGCGCTGGATTGCAAGGGAGTGATAACGGGTCACCAGCAGCGGATTGGGTAGATCGCGGAATACTCCGGCGCCGTGATGATGCACCAGGGAGGTCTTGCCGTGCATCAGTTGTTTGGCATGCACCACCTTCCCGCCAAAGGCTGCGCCTATGCTTTGGTGACCCAGGCACACGCCCAGCAGCGGTATCTTTCCGGCAAACTCCCGCACCGTTGCTACGGAGATGCCGGCTTCGGCAGGCGTACAGGGTCCGGGCGAGATGACGATGCGCGCCGGATTCATCGCCGCGATTTCCTTGAGGGTGATGGCGTCGTTGCGATAAACGCGTACTTCCTCGCCCAGCTCGCCGAAGTACTGCACCAGGTTGTAGGTGAAGCTGTCGTAGTTGTCGATCATCAGCAGCATGTTATTCGAGCCTCGTATCAAGGCCATTCTCGGCCATCTCGGCGGCGCGCAACAGGGCTTGCGCCTTGTTCAGCGTTTCGGCCCATTCGGTGTCGGGGTCGGAGTCAGCCACGATGCCAGCGCCTGCCTGGATGTAGATTTTCCCGCCCTTGATGACGGCGGTGCGGATGGCGATGGCCAGATCCATGTCGCGGTTGTAGCCGAGATAACCGACCGCGCCGGCGTAGATGCCGCGCTTTGATGGTTCCAGCTCGTCGATGATTTCCATGGCGCGCACCTTGGGTGCGCCGGAAACGGTGCCTGCCGGGAAGCTGGCTTTGAGCACATCGAGCGCGCCTTCCGCATCGCGCAGCTCGCCTTCGACATTGGAGACGATGTGCATGACATGAGAATAGCGTTCGATGAAGAACTGCTCGGTGACGCGCACGCTGCCGGTCTTGGCGATCCGGCCTACATCGTTGCGACCGAGGTCGAGCAGCATCAGGTGCTCGGCGCGCTCCTTCTCGTCGGCCAGCAGTTCCTGCGCCAGTGCTTCATCCTCCTCAGGCGTTGCGCCGCGTTTGCGGGTGCCGGCGACCGGTCGCAAGGTCACCAGATTTTTTCCTTCGCGGTCTTCCAGGCGCACCAGGATTTCCGGTGAAGCGCCGACGACATGGAAATCCTCGAAATTGAAATAGAACATGTAAGGCGACGGATTGAGCGTGCGCAGCGCCCGGTACAACGACAGCGGCGTCGCGGCGAAAGGCTTGCTCATGCGCTGCGACAGCACCACCTGCATGATGTCGCCGTCGACGATGTACTGCTTGGCGCGGCGCACGGCGTCTTTGAAGGCCTCCTCACCGAATTCCGAAACGGCGGGGGCGGAGGGTGTGCGTGTTTCTTCTGGAATTTCCGCCGGAGCACGGAGTCTCTCCAGCAGCGCTTTGAGCCGCACCTGTGCTTGTTTCCAGGCGCCGGGGAAGCCGGGTTCGGCATACACCACCAAGGTCAGCTTGCCGGAAAGATTGTCGACGATGGCGATTTCTTCCGAGAGCAGCAGCAGTATGTCAGGCAGGCCCAGCGGGTCGGGCTTATCGGTGTACGCTGCGGCGTGCGCTAAATTGCGCGCCAGTTTCGGTTCGATATAACGCACCGTGTCGTATCCGAAAACGCCTACCAATCCGCCGCAGAAACGCGGCAGGCCCTTGATATCCGGTACCTTGAAACGGGCCATGAATTCGGAGATGAAGGACATCGGATTGGTATGCTCGCGCCGCTCGGCGACACGGTTGCCGCTCAGCAGCAACACTGATGTGCCAGTTACGGCGATGCGGGTATTGGCCGCCAGTCCGATGAAGGAATAGCGGCCAAAGCGTTCGCCGCCCTGTACTGACTCCAGCAGGTAGGAATAGGCGGTGTTGGCGAGTTTGAGATAGATCGACAACGGCGTGTCGAGATCGGCAAAAGTTTCCAGGGTTACCGGGATGCGGTTATACCCCTCGGCGGCCAGCCGGTTGAATTCTGATTCGGTCATGATGGCTCCACAACAACACTGCTACGAAGATGCGCGTCAAGTTAACCACTTGGCGCGCGGACGAACACGGTCACACGGCGTCAGGGACGCCAGGGCCAGGCCTCCGCCCGCAGGGCAGGTGTCTTCGTGGTCTTCGTAGTGTTGCGCGGCATTTACAGGTCAGACCGGCTGATCCGGTCGGCGGCATCTTCAAGAGTTGAAACTATAGCATCGCAATCGAGATTGCGCACGTCTTCGCCCTCGTTGTAACCGTAGGGGACGATGAAAACCGGGCAACCGGCGGCGCGCGCGGCCTTGGCGTCGTTGAGCGAATCGCCGATCAGCAGCATCTGGTGGGGGCGGATGTCGAAGCGCCCACAAGCCCAGATCAGTTGCATCGGATCGGGCTTGTGGCGCGGCAGCATGTCGCCGCTGACGACGGCCTCGAAATGCCGGAGCAGGCCGCTGCGTTCCAGCAGCGGCAGGGTAAAGGCCTCGGCCTTGTTGGTGATGCAGGCCAGTTTGAGTCCTTGCGCCCGGAATTTCTCAAGACCCTCGGTTACGCCGGGGTAGATGGTGGAGTAGCCCCCGTTCGATGCATGGTAATGCTTCTGGAATATTTCCAGCGCCACCGCAGGGGCAGGGGCAGGATCGTTGGCGGCATCCATGCGATCAGCCAGGCAGCGCTTGACCAGATTAGGCACGCCCCGCCCGATGTAACTGCGGATAGTTGCTTCAGGCAGTTCCGAACGCTGCAATTCGCGCAGCATGGCGTTTGCCGCAACGGTGATATCGGCTGCGGTATCCAGCAGGGTGCCGTCGAGGTCGACAAGAACCGCGCGCAGATCGGTGAGCAACAGTGTCATCAGGCTTTCGCCAATTCCGCCCGTAGCGTGGCGATGACTGTATCGTAGCGATGCGGGTCGCTGTCCTTGCCGGCGCCATACACGGCCGAGCCGGCGACGAAGGTGTCAGCGCCGGCTCGGGCGATTTCAGCGATGTTGTCGGCTTTCACGCCGCCGTCGACTTCGAGCAGAATCTGGCGACCGGTTTTTGCTTTGTAGGCGTCGATCCTGGCGCGCGCCAGGCGCAGCTTGTTGAGAGTTTCCGGGATGAATTTCTGTCCGCCGAAGCCGGGGTTGACTGACATCAGCAGCACCAGGTCAAGCCTGTCCATCACATGATCCATGTACTCCAGCGGTGTTGCGGGATTGAACACCAGGCCGGCCTGGCATCCGGATTCGCGGATCAGCGCCAGCGAGCGATCGACGTGTTCCGACGCCTCCGGATGAAAGGAGATGACGTTCGCGCCAGCTTTGGCGAAGTCGGGAATGATGCGGTCGACCGGCTTGACCATCAGATGCACGTCGATGGTCGCCTGCGTCAAGGGCCGGATCGCTTCGCACACCAGTGGGCCGATGGTCAGGTTCGGCACGTAATGATTGTCCATCACATCGAAGTGTATCCAGTCGGCCCCCGCCGCGAGGACATTGGCCACCTCCTCGCCGAGCCGGGCGAAATTGGCAGAGAGGATGCTGGGGGCGATGCGGTAGTTTGGCTGCATGGGCGGCTCCGAAAATGATCAGGCGGATTTTAAACGCTGACATCTCCGAGCACCCTAATTTTTTCTGATGCGAAGATAAAGCGGTTGCCAGGACGGGGCTTTTGGTGTGCAATGTCGGCATGGCCGAAAGCAAAAAATATCAAGTCAGCGTGGGGGTCGGAGTGCAGTATCTGGCCGACCAGTCCGATGCAGCAGCAGGACGTTACGTCTTCGCGTACACCATCGACATCCGCAACACCGGCACCGTGGCGGCGCAATTGATCAGCCGACACTGGATCATTACCGATGCCGATGGCGGCGTCCAGGAAGTGCGCGGACTGGGTGTAGTTGGTCATCAACCCCTGCTACAGCCGGGACAGAACTTCGGCTACACCAGCGGTTGCGTCCTGACCACGCCGGTCGGCACCATGCGGGGCAGTTACCAGATGGTGGCGGAGGACGGCGTCGCTTTCGAGGCGGCGATCGGCGAGTTTGTCCTGTCGATGCCCAGAGTGCTGCACTGATAAATTAAAGTTGCTTATACTAAAATAAGCAGATATCGGGAGGGATGTACCCGCAATATCCGGAATACGCCGGGTACATTTGATCGCGCATCGCCAAAGGAGGAGTTACCACATGAGCCAATATAAAAAAATTGCCGCAGCCGTTGCTTTGTGCTGCTCGGTTTCGGCCTGGGCCAATAGCTACAGCAATATATACATCTTCGGGGACAGCCTGTCTGACGCCGGCGCATTTACCAACCTGGTCGCCGCTGCGGGAAATCCCACCGCCAACAAATTCACCAGCAACCCCGGCACGGTCTGGGCCGAAAATCTCGGCAAGCGTTACGGCCTTGCCGTGACTACCGGCTATGCCGTGAATCCCGCCACGGCGCAGTTTACCGCCACCGGCGGCAACGACTACGCCATCGGTGGCGCGCGCGTTACTCTAACGCCTGGCGTATTTGGCGCTTCAGCGCCGATTGCCGCGAACATTGTAACCATCACCAACCAGATTACAGCCAACCTCAGTCAGACTAACGGCGCTGCCAATCCCAATGCTTTGTACGCCTTCTGGGGCGGCGCCAACGACGTGTTCTACCAGGCGGGCGCCGTCGGCCTGGGCCTGCCGCTGGCCAATGCCTCAACAGCCGTGCTGACGGCTGCGGCGGACGCGGTCACCCAAATCAAGCGCCTGCAAACCGCTGGCGCGCGCAATCTGGTGGTGATCGCCCTGCCCGACATGGGCGTGAATCCTTATGCGACCAGCATCGGGCCGACAGGCGCGGGCTT
Organism: Betaproteobacteria bacterium; assembly: GCA_016194935.1. Classification (GTDB taxonomy): domain Bacteria; phylum Pseudomonadota; class Gammaproteobacteria; order Burkholderiales; family Rhodocyclaceae; genus JACRAR01. The sequence continues at coordinate 983 of JACQAO010000081.1, read as the reverse complement.
GCTTACGAGCTTTTCCGCAGCCTACAACACAGCCTTGCAACAGGGTTTGCTGGCCGCCGGTGTGAACAGTATCGCCTATCTCGATCCACGCGCCCTGTTTGCCGATACCAATGCACGACCGGCTGCCTATGGCTTTACCAACAACACCATCCCGGCGTGCGGAGCGATATCTTCGCTGGGTTGCGGCCCGGCGCAGCAGATACCGGGTTCGTCGACCTATGCGTTTGCCGACGGCGTGCATCCTTCCGTCGCCAGCCACAAAATCATTTCCGACTGGGTCTATGCCACGCTCGAAGCGCCGTCGCGTTTCATCGCCCTGGCTGCCTTGCCGCTCGGCAGGCTGGGCGCGCAATGGCGATCCATCGACGACCGCTTGCGGAATTACGAAACTGCTGAACCCGCTGCGGGCGCGAGTACGCCTGGCAGGCAGGGGTTTTTCGTGAGCGGCGACTATGCGCCCGGCAAGCTGGACGCAACCGCTACGTTCCCCTCCACTTCCGGCAGCGGCAAGAGTCTTACCATCGGCGCCGACCGCGCCTGGGGGGCAATGATCGGCGGTTTTGCGCTGGGTTTGTCGAACAATGATTTCGACCTTGGCGACACATCTGGCAATAACGCTGGCAAAGTCAAATACACTGAAACCATCGTCTCCGCTTTCGGCGCTTCGCGCATGGAAAACGCCTATACCGATGCGGTGCTGAGCTATGCCACATTCGACTACGACACCACCCGCAACGTGCCGCTGGGGCCGCTGACCGCCAGCAACACCGGGGTCGCCAAGGCCAGGCAATGGGGCCTCAAGCTGGGCGGCGGCTATAACCTGAAGTCCGGCAATCTGGTACATGGCCCGGTGGCCGCGCTGTCATGGGAGAAAGTCAAGGTCGACGGCTTTACCGAAAACGGCGGCGTCACAGCAATGAGTTTCGGCAGCCAGTCGCGTGTATCCATGCGTCATCGCCTGGGCTGGCAGGCGGTCTGGCAAG
>JACQAO010000070.1 GCA_016194935.1 Betaproteobacteria bacterium | reverse complement strand
GAGGTAAGCGACAACCTGGCCGCCACCGCCAGCGTCGTCACCCATGCCTTCATCGACCTTGGCGTCGAAGCCGCCCTCGGCCCCTACAAGGGCTTCATCAACTGTGACGAATCCCTGCTGATTTCCGACATGCTGGAAGCATTGCCATCGGAGAAAATCGTGCTGGAGGTTCTGGAAACTGTGGAAATCACTCCGGCCATCGTCGAGCGTTGCACCGAATTGAAAGCGCGCGGCTTCACCATCGCCCTCGACGACTTCGTCAAATACGAGGAGCGGTTCAGGCCGTTGCTGGACCTGGTCGAAATCGTCAAAGTCGATATTCTGCCGCTCGATCAGGCTGCGCTGATGGATGCGACCCGGGCGCTCAAGAAGTGGCCGTCGTTGCTGCTGCTGGCGGAAAAAGTCGACTCGCCGGAGCAGGCGAAGTTCTGCCATGACCTCGACTACGCGCTGTTCCAGGGCTATTACTTTGCCAAGCCGGTCATCCTGGCGGGCCGGAAACTCAATCCCTCGCAACTCGCTCTGATGAAGTTGCTGGGCCTGGTGCTGGAAGACGCCGAAGCCCAGGAAATGGAGAAAGTCCTCAAGCACGAACCCGGCCTGACCATGAACCTGATGCGACTGACCAACTCAGCCGCCACCGGCGCGCGCATCAAAGTGACTTCCATGCGGCACGCCATCACCGTGCTGGGCCGGCGTCAGTTGCAGCGCTGGCTGCAACTGCTGCTGTACACCAATCCCGCCGGCGGCGGCAACAGCGTCGCCAGCCCGCTCTTGCAACTCGCCGCCACGCGCGGACGGACGATGGAATTGATGGCCGTCAAGCTGCATCCCGGTGATCGCACTTTCGAGGATCACGCCTTCATGAGCGGCATCATGTCGCTGATGCCGACCTTGATGGGTATGCAGATGGAGGAAATTCTGCGCACCGTGAGTTTCGGCAATGAAGTGCGCGCGGCGCTCGAATCGCGCGGCGGTACGCTCGGCGTCATGCTCAGCCTGGTCGAGGCGCTGGAAGGCAACGACGTCAAGCTGTGCCATGACCTCACCGGCGGCCTCGCCGGCATTGACGCGCAAGCCGTCAATGTCTGCCTCACCCAGGCGCTCGCCTGGGCCGGCAACATTGGCAAGGAAAACTCCGACTAAAGTGTAAATGTACAGCCCGTGCATTGAGGCACCGGGCTTTGGCTAACATGCAGGCGTTGACTGGTTAAGCTTGGCCAAATAATTGGTAGGCATCCCTTAACAGCAAGCACCAACAGTGATGGTACTATGGTCGCCGACCATATCGGATGGGAGGCTATTCCAGTGACTGTATGCGTAGCTGCAATTTGCGAAAACAACGATACCATCCTTGGCGCTTCTGATCGGATGTTGACGGCAGGCAATGTCCAGTTCCAGCCGCCCGCATCAAAGGCATATCAATTAACCAAATCAATTGTGGTCATGGTTGCAGGGGAAATGACCATCCAAGCCGAAATAATTTCCAGCCTTCTGAATAGAATTAATGCGTTGATCGCGCAAGACCCCCCTCCAGATTGGCTAAATGTAAAAGATGTTGCTCTCATGTACGCCGATTTATACAACGCAATAAGGGCTCGGCGCGGCGAAAATGATATTTTAATTCCATTGGGACTTACTCTTGAGACATTTATATCCAGGCAAAGAGAATTGGCTCCAGAACTAGTCAGTAATATCGCAACAGAATTAATTGGAAAATCTCTTCCTGTAACTGGCGCTATCGTGACAGGTGTTGATCGCACCGGAGCACATATTTTTGTTGTTGATAATGGAACGGTAAATTGCCACGATGCCGCTGGATTTGCGGCGATTGGTGCGGGTTGGTATCACGCTAGTTCACACCTAATGTTTTCCAGGCATGGTAAAAATGGAACTCTATCCCGTACTCTTTTACTAACCTATACTGCAAAAAAACGAGCAGAAGTTGCACCCGGTGTTGGTGTAGAAACCGATATGTTTGCTGTACGAGGATTGGGAACTTATTTTGTAATTGGGGATCACGTAATTCAAGAATTTCAGAAAAGATACGATAAAGCCATAGTTGGCCACGCAAAAGTAGAGGCCATTTCTGAAAGGAAGGCAGATGAATACATTCAAGAAATCACTAAGTCAGCCGAGCCGCCTGGACCAACGGGACAGCAAATTAATCTTCCAGCGCCACCCCCTATCGAAGAATCCTAACTCCACGCAAGAGAAAGTTGAGTCGTGGGATCACAAAGGCTCTTTTAATCAACTCTTGGAAGATTCGGTTATCGGTATTAAGCAGGAATAGGTTTGCCGGTCTGCGCAAGTATCCGCTGAAACATATCGGCAGGTGAATGCCGGTTGTTGTGAAAAGCCACATTTGCAAGCGGGAAATTTGGCGACTACACTTAGCGGATGTTCAGTGAGCGATTCGGGAAACCCGTCCGATTGACGGATCATGCGGCCAAGCGGATGCGTGAGCGGGGCATCGAAATGGATATTTTGCTGGACATGCTGGATAACGGAACGATCAAGTTCAAGGATGAAACCCATTTTTGGGCCTACAAGGCATACCCCGAGCGGTCAGACAACATGCTTTGCGCCGCCGCCATTGAGGGCGAAGCCATCATCGTCAAAACGGTGATGCATCACTTTAGCGAGGCGTAACCATGCACACGACTTATTATCCCGACGACGACATTCTCGAAATTAAGTTTTCAAGCAAACCCATTGTCAGGGAAATCTCCCAGGACTGGAACACCTGCGTCAGCTATGACACCGACGGCAAGGTCGTTGAAATGGTGATTCTCGAAGCTCATGCTTCCGGCGCTTGGCCGGTGGAAGAACAGCGTAAAGCCGCGTAGGTCTTCATGGAAGGGCCTCTCGGGTTAATCTAGGCGAAACTCAGAGGGAATCTGAGCCCTTTAATCTCTTCGGGTTCAATTCCCCGCCCCTCAGGGCGCTCGTTTTTGCAGTTGTCTTTGCTGTTGAACCCCGTGGCTTGCCACGGGTATGTTCATTCTGAAAGAATGGTTACTCTGACCCAGAATGTTCCTTTGCCCATCAGCCGCGAAACGTTGACGCAGCCTAAAGAGTACCCGTGTGGTCGACTGCGCAAGGATAGGCTCATCTAGCCAGCATCCCTCTCGCCTTCAACCAATCAGCCACTGCCAGACCGGTGCCTGATTCCCACGGACGCAACTGGTCGGTTTCGATCAGGCGGACCTCAGCCAGCTCTTCATTGAGGCGAATCTCGCCGCTGGCCTGGACGTGGAAGACGATGAGGACTTCGTGTTTGCGCGGGAATGGATACACGCCGATCAGCGCCACCGCCTGCGTATCCAGATTGAGTTCTTCCTTGACTTCGCGCGCCACGGCTTGCTCGGGGGATTCGTCGCGTTCCAGAAACCCCGTGATCAGGCCGAATTGTTTCTCCGGCCAGGCGTGATTGCGCGCCAGGATTATCATGCCGTCGCGCTCCACCAGCGCCGCCACTACCGGCGCCGGATTGTCCCAGTGAACGAAACCGCAGTCATCGGCACGACAGGCGCGGCGCGGCAAGCCGCCTAGCTCAAGCGTGGTGAGCGGCGCGGCGCAGCGAGGACAAAACTTATAGTCGCTGCTCAACCCAAGCCTTCACCGTAAGCAGCGCGGCGGCGAGATTTTCCGGCTGGGTGCCACCCGCTTGCGCCATATCGGCGCGCCCGCCGCCTTTGCCACCGACCTGCAAAGCCACCGCGTTAACCATCTCGCCGGCTTTCACCCTGGCTGTCAAATCCGCTGTAACGCCGGCGATCAACGCCACCTTGCCGTCCGTCGCGCTACCCAGCACGATCACCGCGCTCTTGAGTTTGTCCTTGAGTTTGTCCAGCGTCTCGCGCAGCGCCAGTGCGTCGGCGCCTGCCAGTTGCGCGGCGAGCACTTTGACGCCTTTGACATCGACCGCCTGGTCGACCAGATCGTCGCCCTGTGTTGCCGCCAGTCTGGACTTCAGCCGCGCCAGTTCCTTTTCCAGGGCTTTCACGCCGTCGAGTATCTGCGCCACGCGCGCCGCCGCTGCCTGCGGCTGGGCTTTGACTTGCGCGGCGATGTCCGACAACTGCGCATCAAGCTGCTGCACGAAGGCCAGTGCAGCCTCGCCGGTGACCGCCTCGACACGGCGGATGCCGGCGGCCACGCCGCCTTCAGCGACGATCTTGAACAGGCCGATGTCGCCGGTGCGCTTGACATGGGTGCCGCCGCACAGCTCGGTGGAATAATCGCCCATGCCGATAACACGCACCTCGTCGCCGTATTTTTCACCGAACAACGCCATTGCCCCGGACTTGATGGCCGCGTCGTAATGCATGGTGCGGCAAGTCACCTCGACATTGCGCTGAATCTCCCGGTTCACCAGTGTTTCAATGCGTGTAATTTCAGCGGCAGTGAGCGGCTGCGGCTGCGAGAAATCGAAGCGGGTGCGCCTGGCATCGACCAGCGAGCCTTTCTGCTGCACATGCTTGCCGAGCACTTCGCGCAAGGCGGCATGCAGCAGGTGGGTGGCCGAGTGGTTCCAGGCCGTACGGTTGCGCGCGCTGCCATTCACCCGCGCCGTGACACGTTCGCCGACTTCCAGCGTGCCGGCTTTGTGCAGACCCTGATGACCGAACACATCAGCCTGGATTTTCTGCGTATCGCTGACTTCAAACAGCGTGGTGCACACCGCTCCGCACACCAGCTCGCCGCAGTCGCCGACCTGGCCTCCGGACTCGGCGTAGAACGGCGTGCGGTCAAGCACCACGATGCCTGCCTCACCAGCCTGGAGTTGATTGACGCGCGTACCGTCGCGGTACAAGGCCAGCACTGTGGCCTCTTCTTCCAGCGTGTCATAGCCGCGGAATTCGGTCGGCGCTCCGTCGTAATCGACACTGCCTTTCAGCTTGAAGCTGGATGCGGCGCGCGCCATCTCGCGCTGGCGCTGCATGGCCTGCTCGAAACCAGCTTCGTCCACCGCCACGCCGCGCTCGCGGCAGATGTCTGCGGTGAGGTCGAGCGGAAAGCCGTGGGTGTCGTAAAGCCTGAAGGCTGTCTCGCCGTCGAGTGCCTTGCTCCCCGCCGCCAGGGCGGCTTCGAGCATCTCCATGCCATGCTCGATGGTTTCGCCGAAGCGCATTTCCTCCTGCTGCAGCACCGCCGCTACCTGTTCCCGCGCCGCCACCAGTTCCGGATAGGCAGCGCCCATGGTGGCGCACAGGTCAGCCACCAGCTTGTGAAAAAATGGCCCTCTCTGACCGAGCTGATAGCCGTGGCGGATGGCGCGGCGGATGATCCGCCGCAATACATAGCCGCGCCCGTCGGCGCCGGGAATCACGCCGTCGACAATCAGAAAGGCACAGGCGCGGATGTGGTCGGCGATCACCTTGAGTGAGTTGTTGGCGAGGTCGGTGCAATGTGTTTCGCGCGCCGCAGCCTGGATCAATTGCTGGAACAGGTCGATCTCATAATTGCTATGAACGTGCTGCAACACTGCAGCGATGCGCTCCAGCCCCATGCCGGTGTCGACGCTGGGCTTGGGCAGCGGATGCAACACCCCGGCTCCATGTTCGTCAATGCGGCGGTCGAACTGCATGAACACCAGGTTCCAGATTTCGATATAGCGGTCGCCGTTCTCGTCCGGTGAACCGGGCGGGCCGCCCCACACCTCCGCGCCGTGATCGTAAAATATCTCGCTGCACGGGCCGCATGGGCCGGTGTCGGCCATCTGCCAGAAATTATCCGAAGCGTATTTCGCGCCCTTGTTGTCGCCGATGCGGATGATGCGCTCAGGCGGCACGCCGATCTCCTTGGCCCAGATGCCGTAGGCTTCATCATCTTCTGCATACACCGTCACCCATAGTTTGTCCGCCGGCAGCCGGTAGATGACGGTCAGCAATTCCCAGGCGTAGCGAATGGCGTCGTGCTTGAAGTAATCGCCGAAACTGAAGTTGCCGAGCATCTCGAAAAATGTGTGATGCCGCGCGGTGTAGCCGACATTCTCCAGGTCGTTATGCTTGCCGCCGGCGCGCAGGCTGCGCTGCGAGGAAACGGCGCGGCTGTAGGGGCGTTTCTCCTTGCCGGTAAACACGTCCTTGAACTGCACCATGCCGGAATTGGTAAACAGCAGGGTCGGGTCATTGCCCGGCACCAGCGAGCTGGAGGCAACGATGGTGTGGCCCTTGGAGGCGAAGAAGTCGAGAAATTTCTGGCGGATTTCGGCGCTGTTCATGGCTTGCAGGTCGGCTTTAAAAGTAAGCCGTGATTTTAGCATCCCCGCTCATGCCGACAGCCCGAACTACGTGTACTTACTCACGCAACGGATCGAACAGATCGAGCCGATCAGTGAAAACAGCCGCCACGCCGTAGGCGAATAAACGCTCCGCATCCTCGGGGCGATTCACCGTGTAGCAGGCCAGCGGATAGCCCGCCGCCGCGATTTCCGCGACCTGCTCCGCTTGCAGATGGCGTGCCGCGCAGTGCAGCGCCAGGCACTCCAGTTGTTGCAGACGCTCACGCCAATCGGCGGGAATGGCTTCCACCAGCAAAGCGCGCGGCAGCGCCGGGGCCGCTGCGCGCGCCGCTGCCAGCGCGGTTTCGGAAAACGACGAGAACAGCAGCGGCACGCCTTGCCAATCCTGCGCCGAACGTTCGATCAGGCGTCCCACCGCCGTACCGGTTTCCGCCTCGAAGCCGGTGGCGGGTTTGATTTCGATGTTGGCGGCAAGGCCCAGCGCCCGGCACGCATCCAGCGTCTGTTGCAGCGTCGGCAAACGCTCCCCGGCGTATGCGCGGTGATGCTGGCGTCCCGCATCGAGCTGGCATAGCCGCAGCAGCGGTGTTTCGGCAACACGCCCGCCGCCGTCGGTAGTGCGCTCCAGAGTCTCGTCGTGGATCAGCAGCGGCGCACCGTCGGCACTGAGCATCACGTCAAACTCGACCGCGCGAAAACCCAGCCTGGCCGCCAGATGCAACCCAGCCAGGGTGTTCTCCGGCGCCAGCGCGCCGCCGCAGCGATGGGCGATGTAGCGTGAATAATTCCAGCGTGGCCAGCTCATGTGTTCAGTGTCTCCCCTGGGGTTCGTTGATCCGGCTCATTGCGTTGTCGAGTGCCTCCTTGGCCGGCTTGGTATTGGCCCATACCTCGGCGATCTCCTGGTCGAGTATGTCGCGCGCGCGATTCAGGCCGGAACCATGCCGGGTGCGCGTCGTAGCCGATTTGCGTTCATCCAGGCGACGGGTTGCCGCCGCGAGAAAGGCAGGCGCCACACCGGTATCCTGGAATGCCTTGAGCGCGACAGGCATCATCGGCAGATAGGCGGTCGCCTGCACCCATTCCCGCTGTACTTGCGGTTGCAGCATAAAACTGATGAAGCGCGCCGCAAGTTTGTACTCGTTCTTCTTGTGGCCCGCCAGCACCCACAGGGCGGCGCCATCCGGCAGCACCTTGTGCGGAGTCGCGCCGCGCACGTCGTCGTAGTACGGCAATTCGGCTTCGCCCACGCCGAAACTGCCGCGCATCGCTTCGGCATACAGCGCCGATTCGCCGGTCAGCATGGCGCATTCGCCGGAAAGGAATTTCTGGTCGGATTCGTTACCTGAACCAAAATAGCGGAAGTAGGAACTCCTGTACCAGCTCGCCAGCAAGGCGATATGCTTGACATCCACCAACTGATTCAAGGCGACCCGGGAAGTTCCGTTTTTCTGATGCACGGCTATCGGTTCGCCGTGCTGCGAAGAAACATTCTCCAGATTCACCCAGGTAAAACGCGAGGTGGTGAACGGACACTTGAAACCGGCATCGAACAGCCGGCCTGCGCGCTCCTGCACTTCCCACCAGGTTTTCGGCGCCAGCTCCGGGTCAAGCCCGGCTTTGCTGAAAGCCTCTTTGTTCCACATCAGCACCGGCAGGGACATGCCCAGCGGCAATGCCTGGAGACGGCCCAGCGTATCGTCGACTGCATCGGCCAGCAAGGGGAAAAATCGCCGCCCATCAAGCCTGACACCCGACTCGGCCATTACCTGGTGGAGGGGCTTGAAGCGCGGCCGGGTGCCGAAAAATTCCATGCTGTCGTCGGTATCCAGCAACGCCAGTTGCGGCAATCGGCGCCGGTCCGCCTCCTCGACGGCGCGCAAATCCTGCAGCACCACCCTGGCCTTGCCTTTTTGCTCGTCGTTGAAGCGCTGCACCAGCGACGACAGCACTTCGTGGGCCTTGCCGGTCAGCGCCTGGCGCAGGACAATTTCCTCGCTGGCCTGTACCGGCGCGGCCAGCGCAGCGGCAAGCAGCAGCATCCATCCGATCCGTCTCATAAGCCCAATCTCCTTTTTTCGAAAGCACAGACCTGCATGGTACATCGTCTGCCGCCGGCCTCGCTTCCCGGCATGCCGGGTTCCCCCTGCCGAAGTAGGTTCTTCAGGCAAAACTGACGTAAAATTGACCGCTGAAATTCATGTTAGTGCAGTTAGTGCAAGTGGACGCCCGATTTCCGGAGCATAGCCGGTCATCGGACCCACGCCGCTTCCGGGGATCGCCATGCATTTACGCCTGTACCTGCTGCTTGTCCCGTTCGCGCTGAGCGCCTGCGAACAGTTGGGCCTCGACGACCAGGCCAAAATCGCCGCTGCCCGCGAGGCGGATGGCAGAGCCATCGGCAGCGCTTGCAGGCAAACGGCGCGCGCGCTGGAAGATTGTTACTCGCTTAATCCGAAAGCCCAGAAAGCCGCGATCTTCGCCGGCTGGCGTGACATGGATGGCTATATGCGCGAAAACAAGATCGAGAGTATCAAGCCGCAGATGGAGGAGGAGGCCAGCCCGGCCAAGGAATCCCCAGCCGCCGAAAAACCCAAGGATATGGGCGGCGCCGCCAAGCCGGCGGCCAAACACTGAAGCTGATTATGGCGGCAATGGCGTTCTGCCGGTTGCCGCTCTGCCGTTGAGGAGTACGCCATGCTCGACCCCGCCGAACTCGACCGGCAATACAACGCCCGCGCCGCCGTACCTGATCATCCCGAATACTTGCTGCGCTGGGCGCGTCGCTCAGCGGAGACACGCGCGCAGATGCGTTGCGATTTGGATTTTCATTACGGCAACAGTCCCGGCGAAACGCTGGATATTTTCCCCGCCGCGCATCCCAACGCGCCGCTCCTGATATTCATCCACGGCGGCTACTGGCGCGCGCTCGACAAATACGATTTCTCGTTTCTCGCGCCGGCTTTCGTCGATGCCGGCGTCACTCTGGCGGTGGTGAATTACGGTCTGGCGCCGGCCAACAGTATCGAGACCATGGTGCGACAGATGCTGCGCGCCTGCGCCTGGCTGTGGCGCAATGCGCCCGGCTTGGCTGTCGACCCCCAGCGCATTCATGTCGCTGGCCATTCCGCAGGTGGTCACCTGGCGGCGATGATGTTGGCGGCTCAATGGCCGATATATGCCAGCGACCTCCCCGACGATCTGCTGCGCGGTGGAATTTGCGTCAGCGGCCTCTACGATCTGACCCCGCTGGCGCGGACGCCCTTCCTGCACGACAGCCTGAAGCTCGATGAGCAGAGCGCACGTCGCGTCAGTCCGGTCAATTACTTACCGGCGCGCAGAGTACCGCTGGTCACCGCAGCCGGTGGCCTGGAGAGCGCGGAGTTTCAGCGCCAGAACCGCCTCATCGCGTCAGCCTGGCCGCAATGCCCGGTACAGGATGTGGCGATGCCCGGCTACCACCACTTCAGCATCGCCGAAACTCTCGGCGATCCGCACAGCGCCTTGTTCCAGGCCGCGCTGCACATGGTGCAAGGCTAGCGTCCGGTCACACCCTGGCTCAGCGCGGGCCGCCGTATTCTGCGGCAAGCGCATCGTAAGGCATATTCACTGTTTCGGCCAGGGCGCTCGCTTCCCAGGCGCGCATCTCGGGGTGGCCGAGCATGGCGTCACGATAGTCGGCAGCGGCTTGCGGCAAAGGTACTGCGTAAGTATGTAAGCGCCATACCACCGGCGCATACATGGCGTCGGCAATGCTGAAGCGGCCAAACAGCCAGGGGCCGTCGTCACCGGCGAAACGGCTGCGCGCCTCGCTCCAGATTTCCACGATGCGCTCGATGTTCGCCTGCACCTCCGGCGCCGCCGTGCGCCCGAGCAAACGCAGCTTGATATTCATCGGCATCGCCTGGCGCAGCGCGGTAAATCCGGAATGCATTTCGGCGCTGACGCAACGCGCCCTGGCCCGCGCCTGCGGATCGTCCGGCCACAAGCCCGGATGCCGCTCGGCAAGATATTCGGCAATCGCCAGGCTGTCCCAGACGCGGAAATCCCCATCGTGCAGGCAGGGCACCAGGCCGTTGTCCGAATATGGACGATGCACAGCATGCGCGCCGCGTCCTCCCAACGGTACGTTGCGCTCGGTGAACGGAATGTCGAAATGGCGCAGCAGCAACCAGGGGCGTAACGACCAGGAGGAGTAGTTCTTGTTGCCAATGTAGAGTTCGTACATGTCTTGCTCCCTATGAAAAACAACCGATTGCACATACGTCATTTTGCCGGACGAGCGGATTTGCCGCTCCGGCCCCGGCGCCATCATCGTTCCAGCGCAGGCGGAAATCGGCGCTGCGCCGCACCCCGGCAATGCGCAATATGCCTGCGCCTTCCACCACGAGCTGTCCGCCGGCGGCCAGGCGCCATGCATCACCCTGCCGCAACCAGTGGTCGGCGGGCGAATTCTCCTGTGTCAGCCATAACTGCCCCTGCTCGCAATCCAGCTTGAGCGGCCTGCTTGCCCATACCGAGACGGCTTCGCCGGCAGCAAGCGCGAGACGCAGATATGTGAATTCTTTCCGAATCTGGTCTTGCTGGGCCATATCGCGCCTTAAAATTCCGTCGGGCCATAAATGCATGCTATGTATTGCCACACAAGGTCTGGATGGATATGCTAGTCCGCACTCCAATGACATACAAATGATTTGTTCTAACCTTTGATGTGAGGAATTTTCACATGACGACTAACCGCCTTCCTCCACTGCAAGCCCTGCGCGCCTTCGAGGCTGTCGCCCGCCTGGGCGGCGTGGTGCTCGCCGCCGAGGAACTGGCGGTGACGCACAGCGCCATCAGCCACCAGTTGAAAGGGCTGGAGGAGTTTCTCGGCGCTGCCCTGTTGCGGCGCGAGGGACGCCGTCTGGTGCTCACCGAGGACGGTCGCGTGTATGCCTCCCAGATACGCCGGAGCTTGTCCGATGTGGCGCAGGCAACGCAGGCCATGCTCAGCAAACCCCGGGAAAACGAGCTGCTGCTGACTGTCCTGCCTTCCTTCGGAGTGAGCTGGCTGGTGCCGCGCCTGCCCCGGCTGCGCAAGGCGCTGGCCGGATTCGCGCTGCATGTGCGCGCCTCGCTGGAGGTGGTCGACCTGCGCCTGGAACGGGTGGATGCGGCAATCCGCCTGGGTAGCGGATTCTGGCCGGAACTGCAATGCGAACAACTGATGGAGGACAGTTATGTGGTGGTGGCTGCACCGCACTTTCGCGGCGGACGCCTGCCGCGCACGCCACGGGAGATTCTCGCCGCACCACGGGTGCATGACAGCGATTCCTGGAACCAGTGGCTGACCGAGGCGGGGCTGGCGCCGCGCCGTCTTGACGGGCCGCGCTTTAACGACTCCAACCTGATGCTGGAAGCGGTGCGCCTGGGTCAGGCGCTGTGCCTGACGCGCCGCTCGCTGGTGCATAAAGATCTCTGCGAGGGCCGGCTGGTGCGTCTGTCGCCAATCGAGCCGCCCTATCCCGATGCTTACTGGCTGGTCTGGCCGTTGCGGCTGGAGGCAGCGCCGAAAATCGAGAAGCTGAGAAACTGGTTGCGCAAGGAGATTGCCGCCTACCTGGCTGAGGCTGAGACCGATGCCGCCAGCCGCAGCCATTGAGCCCCCGTCCCGCGCGTTGCCGCATCCGCCGGCCCGGACACACGGAATTCGGCTATACTGTCACGTTCGTTGCCCTGCCGGTGGGCGACATTGCTGCGCCACAGAAATTCGTTGCCTGAACCGGTACTACGCCCAAAAGGCGGACGCAGGCCGAATCAGGAGCCATCATTGAAATTTGAAGACCTCGGGCTGATGCCCGAATTGCTGCAAGCCGTGGCAGACAACGGCTACACCACGCCGACCCCGATCCAGGTGCAGGCCATCCCCGTCATTCTGCAAGGCAAGGATATTCTCGGCGGCGCCCAGACCGGCACCGGCAAGACTGCCGGGTTCACCCTGCCGATGCTGCAACGTTTGTCTCGTCACGCCAACGCCTCCTCTTCACCAGCGCGCCATCCGGTGCGGGCGCTGATCCTCACGCCGACGCGCGAGCTGGCGATGCAGGTGTATGAGAGTGTCAAAACTTACAGCAAGCACCTGCCGCTGCGCGCCATCTGCCTGTATGGCGGGGTCGACATCAAGCCGCAGATTGCCGAATTGCGCCAGGGCCGCGAAATCGTGGTGGCCACGCCTGGCCGCCTGCTCGACCATGTGCAGCAGAAGACCGTAGCGTTCAATTCTGTGGAAATGCTGGTGCTGGACGAAGCCGACCGCATGCTCGACATGGGTTTCATTCCCGACATCAAGCGCATCCTGGCGCTGTTGCCAAAAGAGCGGCAAAGCTCGCTGTTCTCGGCGACGTTTTCCGAGGAAATCCGCAAGCTCGCCGACAGCATGCTCAAGACACCGCAGTTGATCGAGGTGGCGCGTCGCAACACCGTCGGCGAAAATATTACCCACCGCGTGTATGCCGTGGCGCAGGAAGACAAGCGCCACCTGCTGGTGCACCTGCTGCGCGACCAGGGCTTGCGCCAGGTGCTGATTTTCGTCGGCACCAAGTTCGGCGCCAGCCGCCTGGCCCACTACCTGCAACGCCAGGGTATCGAGGCCGACGCCATCCACGGCGACAAAAGCCAGCAGCAGCGCACCGAGGCGCTGGAAGCCTTCAAGGCTGGACGCATCAAGGTGCTGGTCGGCACCGATGTCGCCGCACGCGGCCTGGACATCGACGACCTGCCGCACGTCATTAACTACGAGCTGCCGCACGTCGCCGAGGATTATGTGCATCGCATCGGCCGCACCGGCCGCGCCGGCAAGCTCGGCGACGCCACTTCGCTGGTCTGCCCGGCGGAGAAACAACATCTGGCGGAAATCGAAAAACTCATCAAGTTCACTATTGAGCAGGTGACCGCGCCCGGTTTCGAGCGCGGCAACGATCACGGCCTCGCCGCCGATGTCGAAAAATCCCAACGCGGACGCGGGCGCGAGATCAGCGGCAGCCGCGAGAAACGCGAAGATCGGAGCCGCCACGCTGATCGTGAGCGTGCGCCATTGCGTAGCGAACGCAGTGATCAACCGGAACGCGAACGCAGCGAAAGAGGCGAAAGGCCGCGCCTGCCGTCGCCGACGGCGCACCTGCCCAAGCTCGATTTCGATCCAAATAAACCCTACGAATCGAGAATCGCTGCGGACACCGCGGCGCAGATCGCGGAAAAATCGGCACCGCAGCGCCACCACAAACCCGTCGCCGCGCTGCTCGGAGGCTTCGGCAAAAAATGAAACTGGTGCGCTACGGCCCGCGAGGGCATGAGAAATCCGGCATGATCGATGCCGACGGTCGCCTGCGCGATTTATCCAGCATCGTCGCCGACATCGGCTGGAACGAACTCTCGCCCGCCGGCCTGAAACGTTTGCGTGCACTGCGCCCCGCTTCCCTGCCCCTGGTGCGCGGCAAACCGAGACTGGGCGTGCCTTTCACCGGCATCTCGAAATTTCTCGGCATCGGCCTCAACTACCGCGACCACGCCGAAGAAGCCGGCATGCCGATCCCCGCCGAACCGATTCTGTTCATGAAGGCGACCACCTGCATCAACGGTCCGTCCGATCCCATCCTGCTGCCGCCGGGTTCGCTGAAGACCGACTGGGAAGTCGAACTCGGCATCGTCATCGGCAGCGAGACGCGCCATGTGCCGGAAGCACAAGCGCTCGATCATGTCGCCGGCTACTGCGTCATCAACGATGTCTCGGAACGCGCTTATCAACTGGAGCGCGGCGGCCAGTGGGACAAAGGCAAGGGCTGCGACAGCTTCGGCCCGATCGGCCCGTGGCTGGTGACGCGCGACGAAGTCCCCGATCCGCAGAACCTGCGTCTGTGGCTGGAGGTCAACGGCCAGCGGATGCAGGATGGCAATACCTCGAAAATGATTTTCGGTTGCGCCGAGATCGTCAGCTACCTTTCCCGCTTCCTCACCCTGCTGCCCGGCGACGTGATCGCCACCGGCACTCCGCCGGGTGTGGGCATGGGCATGAAGCCGCCGCGTTTTCTCCGTGCCGGCGACCAACTGCGGCTGGGCATCGAGGGGCTGGGCGAACAGGCGCAAATTTGCAGAGCGGGTTAGCACACTCCGCCATGACTACTCATTCCGTATAACCCGCGCCACCCATGCCCCCGGTGTCAGCACTTCCACCCCTGCCGCAGCCGGGAAGTGGCGGACATTGCCGGTGATGATGGGGCAGCCGAGATGCCGCGCCAGGGCAAGGAAAGGAGCGTCGTCGGGATCGGGCAAGGTAATGGCTAGCGGCGGAACCAGATCTACCCGCCGACCCTCGGCGTGCAGGTGATCGAGGAATTCGGCGACCAGATCAGGAAGGATGTCGAACTTCGGACGAGTCAACACATCACTGTATTCGGCTTCGATTTCGCTGTTGTACGCCAACGCCAGGCGACCGCGCTTGACGGCCTCCAGCAGTTTCGCGGCAGTGCCGCCCGGCGTTATGAACGCCGACACCCAGACATTGGTATCAACGACCGCCAGCATTATGCTTGCGCCGCCGGCGCCGGGCGGCAGCGATTTCCGCGTCGATTTCTTCCAGCGTCATCCTGTCGCGCCCCGATTCGGCGGCACGCTGGCGCTGTTCTGCCAGCAAGCGATCAAAGCGCGCCCAGCGCAGGGCGCGCAGCTTCTCCTCAAGTTCCGCCGGTTCGGTGTGCGCCAGAATGGCGAAGGGCTTGCCGTTGCGGGTGACCACCACCTCCTCGCCAGCTTCGAGTTTTTCCCACACCTTGGCCGACTCGGCGCGGAGTTCGCGGACGGTAACGAAATCCATGACTTTCTCCATACACGTTTGTGTATCTAATTGTAGCACTTATTGCTCTCGCCACTATCCCGGATGTGCCGCTACCAAACAGGGGGTATTGCATTCGCCACAAGCTATAATCTGGAAAATTCTAAGGGAAAGTCAGAGTATGGCTTCATCGCCCCCCAAGCGTTCCACGGAAAGCCGCCAGGCACTCAAGATCGCTTCGATCTACGCCTTGATCGGCAGCTTCTGGATTGTGTTGACCAGCGGCATACTCACGGTATTTTTCGGTCAGCGGCTATCCCTTTCGGACTTCGCCGGCGGCCAGGTGTTAAGCGGCACCCTGGTGATTTTTTCGTCAAGCTGGCTGCTTTATCTGCTGGTCAAAAGCAAACTTGAGGACGCACAACGCTCCGCGCAGGCCCTGCGTTTACGTGACCGGGCCATCGAGTCCAGTGTCAATGCCATCATCATTACCGGCAGTAACGGTACGGACAACTGCATCGAATACGTCAACCCGGCGTTTACCCGGATTACCGGCTACTCCGCCGAAGAGGCGGTGGGACGCAATTGCCGCTTCCTGCTGGGCGAAGATACCGACCAGCCGGCGCTGGAAAACATCCGCGCGGCGCTCAGGGGAAACAAGCAAGGCCACGCCCTGCTGCGCAACTACCGCAAGGACGGCAGCCAGTTCTGGAACGATCTGCTGATCGCCCCGGTGCGCGACGAGAACGGCGTCGTCACGCATTTTGTCGGCATCCAGAACGACGTGACCGACTCGAAGCGCTACCAGGACGAGCTGGAGCATCAGTCCACCCACGACATGCTGACCGACCTGCCCAACCGCAATCTGCTCAAGGATCGCATCACCCAGGGTATTTCCTACGCCAATCGCTACAAGCAGACTTTGATGGCGGTGGCCTTCATCGACCTGGATAATTTCAAGTTCATCAACGACAGCCTGGGTCACCAGGCCGGCGACCAGGTGCTCAAGATGGTGTCTGCCCGGCTCAATGCCTGCCTGCGCAGCAGCGATACGGCGGCGCGCATGGGCGGCGATGAATTCGTGCTGATCCTGTTCGAGGATCCCGACGAGATCAATACCGCCGCTGCCTCGATCATCGCCATCCTGCAAAGATGCATCGTCGAAGTCGCGTTGCCTTACCACATTGGCAGTCATGAATTCTTTATCACTTGCAGCATCGGCTACGCCCTGGTGCCGGAAGACGGCGATACCGTGGAAGCACTGCTGAAAAACGCCGACATGGCCTTGTACCGCGCCAAGGAGCATGGGCGCAACAACATCCAGCGCTATATCCCCGAGCTCAACGACAAGGCCATTCAGCGGCTGGAACTGGACAATGATTTGCGGCGGGCGCTGGATAACGGCGAATTTTTCCTCTGTTACCAACCGCAGATAGCGCTGAACAGCAGGCGCATCGTCGGCATGGAAGCCCTGATCCGCTGGCGGCATCCGCAACGCGGTTTGATTTCTCCGGCTGAATTTATCCCCATCGCCGAAGAAGTCGGGCTGATCGTTCCCATCGGCAACTGGGTGCTCCGCACCGCCTGCGCCCAGGCCAAGGCCTGGCAGGATGCCGGCCTGCCGTCGATCAAGCTGTCGGTGAATCTTTCGGCGCGCCAGTTCATGCAGCCGGATCTGGCCATGTCGATCCGGCTGATACTGGCGCAGACCGGGTTTTCCGCCGCGCATCTGGAACTGGAACTGACGGAAAGCCTGATCATGCACAACGCCGAGCTGTTCATCGCCACCTTGCGCAGCCTCAAGGAAGTCGGCATCGAGCTTGCCATCGACGATTTCGGCACCGGCTTCTCCAGCCTCAGCTACCTGAAACGCTTCCCCATCGACCGGCTGAAAATTGACCAGTCCTTCATCCGCGACATCGTCACCGACACCGACAGCGCCGCCATCTCGCAGGCGGTCATCACGCTCGGTCACAGCCTCGGCCTGAAAGTGATTGCCGAAGGTGTGGAAACTTCGGAGCAGATGGATTTTCTGCACGACAACCGTTGCGACGAAATCCAGGGTTTTTACTACAGCAAGCCGCTGCCTGCGGAAGAGTTCCAGAAATTCCAGCAGGCGCGCGCTGACTAGCCCACTTTCAGGGCCGCCAGAACCTCATCCAGCATCTTCTTGGCATCACCGAACAGCATGCGATTGTTGTCTTTGTAGAACAGCGGATTGTCGACGCCCGCATAGCCGGAAGCCATGCTGCGCTTCATCACGATGGAGGTTTTAGCCTTCCACACTTCCAGCACCGGCATGCCGGCGATGGGGCTGCCCGGATCATCCTGCGCCGCCGGATTGACGATGTCATTGGCGCCGATCACCACCGCCACATCCGTCTCCGGGAAGTCTTCATTGAGTTCATCCATCTCGAACACGATGTCATAAGGCACTTTGGCCTCCGCCAGCAGCACGTTCATGTGGCCGGGCATGCGGCCCGCCACCGGATGGATGCCGAAGCGTACATTGACGCCTTTTTCGCGCAAGTGTTTGGCGATCTCGTAGACCGTGTGTTGTGCTTGCGCCACCGCCATGCCATAGCCCGGCACGATGATCACGCTGCGAGCTTCGCGCAGCAGCTCCGCAGTCTCGGTGGCGCTGACCGGCACGACTTCGCCGGCTGGCTGCGCACCGGCGCCGCTGGACACAACAGCACCGCCGCCGGTGCCGAAGCCGCCGGCGATAACGCTGATGAAGTTACGGTTCATCGCCTGGCACATGATGTAGGAAAGGATCGCGCCGCTTGATCCCACCAGCGCGCCGGTGACAATCAGCAAGTCGTTCGACAACATGAAGCCGGTTGCCGCAGCCGCCCAGCCGGAATAGCTGTTGAGCATCGACACCACCACCGGCATGTCAGCCCCGCCAATCGCCATCACCATGTGGATGCCGAACAGCAGCGCGATCACGGTCATCACCGTCAGCGCCGCCATGCCGTCATTTATCGAAGCGGCATGAAGGAATTCCCGCCCGAACCAGATCACCACCAGCAGGCCGGCGAGGTTCATCCAGTGACGCCCCGGCAGGAGCATCGGCTTGCCGCCGATCTTGCCGGAGAGCTTGCCGAACGCGATCACCGAGCCGGAGAAGGTGACTGCGCCGATCAGGATGCCGATGTAGATTTCTATTTCGTGGATGGCTTTTTCGGCCTCGGTAAGATGGGTTGCCGCCGCCGGGTCGATGTAGTTTGCAAAGCCCACCAGCATCGCCGCCAGACCCACCAGGCTGTGCATGGAGGCGACCAATTCAGGCATCTGGGTCATTTTCACCATGCGCGCCGCATACAGGCCGATGCTGCCGCCGACCACCATGGCCAGGACGATCCAGGAGATACCGCCGACAGTCACGCGCGGGCCGAACAGCGTCGCCAGCACGGCGATGGTCATGCCGATCATGCCGTAGAGATTGCCGCGCCGCGAGCTTTCCGGATTGGAGAGACCGCCGAGGCTCAGGATGAAAAGCATCGTCGCGCCGATATAGGAAACGGTTGCAAGACTTTCAGACATGACTGTTTTCCTTATTTACGGAACATCGCCAGCATGCGCTGGGTGACGGCGAAGCCGCCGAACATATTGATTGCCGTCAGGCCGATGCCCAGCATAGCCAGTACCCGGATCAAGTCTTCCGGCCGCCCGCCGCTCGCCGCAGCCTCCGCCAGCGGCGGCGCGATCTGCACCAGCGCCCCGATGGCGATGATGCTGCTGATCGCATTGGTGACGCTCATCAGCGGCGTATGCAGCGCCGGCGTGACATTCCACACCACCATGTAGCCGACGAAACAGGCCAGCACGAAGACCGTGAAATGCGCCAGGAAGGCAGAAGGTGCGCCATAGCCGATGAGGCCAAACAGCAGCGCAGCCACGCCGAAGCGGATCGCCATGGTGGTTGCCGAGGCCGGCGCGCCGCCTTTGCCGTGCCCATGCGACTTGGGCGCTGCAATCGGCTTGGCGGCAGCCACCGCCGGGGGCGCAGCCGAGAGCTTGGGTGCAGGCGGCGGCCAGGTGATGTTGCCGTCCTTGACCACTGTTGTGCCGCGCAGTACTTCATCGTCCATGTTGACGTTGATGACACCGTCCTTGGTCTTGCACAATTCTTCGGTCAGACGGAACAGGTTGGTTGCATACAGCGTGGAGGATTGCTTGGACAGACGGCTCGGCAGATCGCTGTAGCCGATGATGGTCACGCCGTGCTTGACGACCACCTTACCGGGCTCGGTGAGTTCGCAGTTGCCACCCTGCTCTGCGGCCATATCGACAATGATGCTGCCGGGTTTCATTGACTGCACCATCTCGGCAGTAATCAGCTTGGGTGCAGGCTTGCCGGGGATGAGCGCGGTAGTGATGATGATGTCGACTTCCTTGGCCTGCCTGGCAAAAACTGCGCGCTGGGCCTGCTGGAAACCGTCACTCATTACCTTGGCGTAACCGCCGACGCCGGAACCTTCTTCCGTGTATTCCACAGGGACGAACTCGCCGCCCAGCGACTTGATCTGATCGCCCACTTCGGGGCGCGTGTCATTGGCCCGCACGATGGCGCCGAGGCCGGCGGCGGCGCCGATGGCGGCCAGGCCGGCAACACCGGCGCCGATCACGAAGACCTTGGCTGGCGGTACTTTGCCGGCGGCGGTGATCTGGCCGGTGAAGAAACGCCCGAAGTGATGCGCCGCCTCGATGACGGCGCGGTAGCCGCCGATGTTCGCCATGGAACTCAGCGCATCCAGTTTTTGCGCCCGCGAAATGCGCGGCACGCTGTCCATTGCCAGCACGGTGGCCTTCTTCGCCGCGAGTTGTTGCAGCAGCTCCGGGTTCTGCGCCGGCCAGATGAAGCTTACCAGCGTGCCGCCCTGGCGCATCAGGCCGACCTCTTCCGTGCTCGGCCCGCGCACCTTGAAGACGATGTCGGATGCAGACCACAACTGGGCTGCGCCAACAACGATCTGCGCACCCGCAGCACGGTAAGTTTCGTCGCTGAAATTCGCCGCGTCCCCAGCGCCGGATTCCACGGCAACCTTGAAACCCAGTTTGATGAGCTTCTCAACGACTTCCGGAACGGTGGCGACACGCTTCTCGCCCGGAAAAATTTCTCGCGGTACTCCAATCGTCAGAGCCATGTTTTTACTCCCCGGATATTTGTGGTAAACACGCCAGCAGCCCCGCAAAGGGCTGCTGGCTGCGCATTGGTGCGAAGGCATAATGATACTTCATTGCCGCACCCGGATCGACACAGATCGGGCCGCTCGCCGCATGTTTTCACTGGAGACATTTGGCTACAATTTTCCATGGAGATGCAAACTGACTTTCCATTAGAATCACCCATTATCGAGACCAGCCGCCAGCCACTTAATCGAATATGCACAACGACCCGCCGACGCACCTGGCACGCACAGCATTCGCAACATTGCTGGCAGCATTGCTGCTTGCCGCCGCTAGCTTGCCGGCTTTGGCCGCCCTGGGGGGAAAGCCGGCAAGTCTCGATGCCAACAGCATCCGCATCAAAGCCCAGGCGCTGGCCTCCATGCCTGCGTCTTATACCATAGACGAGACCACGCTCCCCACCGGCACCAACGTCAAACAATATGTTACCGGCAATGGCAACGTGTTCGCAGTCACCTGGTCCGGCCCCTTCAAACCGGATCTGCGGCAGCTGCTGGGTACTTACTTCGATGTCATGCTCGCGCAGCAGGCCAACAGCGTCCATGCCGGGCAGCCCCGGATAAATTTACGTGATAAAAACCTGGTGATCGAATCTGGCGGACACATGCGGAATTTTTTTGGCCGCGCTTATTTGACCAATGAGATACCGGCGGGCATGACCGCTGACGATATCCAGTAAGCCATCCGGCATGCACGCATACCATCGCTCACTGCGCAGATTCCGCTTGCCCCACACGCTCCTTGCAGGTTTTGCGATTGCCGCCCTGACCCTGACCCTGGCGGCCTGTGGCGGCGGCGGCGGTGGCGGCGGCGCGCCCGCACCCGGCGCTGATCCTGCACCGGCCCCCATCGTCAGCATTTCCGTGAGTCCGTTGTCGGTAACCACAGGGCAGTCCGCCAACATCACCTGGAGCGCAACCAATGCCGCCGCCTGCACCTCAAGCGGCGCCTGGAACCAGGCCATCGGGGTCAGCGGCGTCCAGGCCACCACACAAACCGTCGCCGGCAGCTACACTTACATGATCACCTGTACCGGCCCCGGCGGCAGCGGCAACGCGCAAGCCACGCTCAGCGTGGTCGCTCAACCGCCGCCAGCGGCGCCCACCATATCCATTTCCCTGAACCCCGCCAGCATCACCAGCGGCCAAGCCGCTACGCTGACCTGGAGCACCACCAATGCCACCGCCTGCACCGCCAATGGGGCCTGGAGCGGCGCCCAGGCCACAGCCGGCAGCCTGTCGGTTTCTCCGTCGGCCATCGGCAGCTATCTCTATGGCATAAACTGTAGCGGCCCAGGCGGCAGCGCCGGCAGTTCGGCTACGCTTTCGGTCACTGCCGTTCCCAACACGGTGTCCATCTTCATCGATGGCGGCCTCAAGGGCGGCACGCTCAACGTTCCGTATGTGAGCGTGACTGTCTGCGAGCCCGGCTCTTCGAACTGCCAGACCATCGATCATGTCATCGTGGATACCGGCTCTTTCGGGCTGCGTTTGGTGAGCCCCGGCGTGCTCAACGCAGGGCTCAAGCTGCCTGCCGTGCTCCACGCCAGCGGCAACGAGCTGGGGGAATGCGGAGTGTTCGCCGATGGTTTTACCTGGGGTACGGTGCGGCGCGCGGATGTCAAACTGGCCGGCGAAGTGGCCGCCGCAATCTCCATCCAGACGATGGGTGACCAGCCCGGCGGCGCAACAACAATTCCCGTCGATTGCAGCAACACCGGAGCAAACGAAAGCACCGCCGCCAAGCTGGGGGCCAACGGCATTCTGGGCGTCGGCATGTTCGTCAATGACTGCGATGCATGCATCGCCCGCGTGATTCCTGCGACCTATTACGCCTGTTCGACTTCCGGATGCACCGGCACGACCATTACGGCGGGGCAGGCAGTGACCAATCCGGTCGCGCATTTCCCGCAAGACAACAACGGCGTGTTGCTGATCCTGCCTGCCGTCGCCAACAGCGGGGCCACCAGCCCCACCGGCTCGCTGATCTTCGGCATCGGCACGCAGGCCAACAATGCACTGGGAAGCGCCACGATTTACGCGGTCGACAGTCGCGGCAACTTCACCACGACCTATCAGGGCCAGACGATTTCGCGCAGCTTCAGCGACAGCGGCAGCAACGCCTTTTTCTTCGCCGACGCCTCAATCACGCAGTGCAGCCTGTCGACCGGGTTTTATTGCCCGACTACGCCACTGGCGCTTTCGGCCAATATAAAAGCCATCAGTGGAAGTCCCAGCACTACGATAAACTTCAGCATCGTCGATGTCGATTCGCTCAAGGCTGGAGTAACAGCGGCTCCTGCCGGCGGCCCGTCCGGCAAGATTTTCGGCAGCTCGACTTTTGACTGGGGCCTGCCGTTCTTTTTCGGTCGCAAGGTATTCACCGCCATCAGCGGAACCAACACTCCGGGCGGCGTCGGGCCATTCCTGGCGTTTTAGCGCCTTGCTGAGCGGATACGCTTGATGGCTACGCCTGCCGCACTGCCTGAAATCCATTTGGCGGAAATCGACCTTCTTCCGATTCTTTCATCGGCGCATGTCGGACGCATGCACGTAGCGTCGATTCCGGATTTCATCAACCAGGCGATTGCCGATCCCGATGCCGCGAATATGTATATGCAGATGTACTATATTCTGCAAACCCTCGGCCAACGCGAGTTCGCCATCGAAATGCAGGCCAAGGCGCTGGAAAGGCGGCGCCTGTACCGGATCGCCGGCGCTGCAAGCCCGGCGATCCGCCTGCTGGCGCTGATGGGGCCGGGCGATATGATGGACAACACGCCCCTTGAATTCGTCGTGGAAAACAGCGATATCCGTCTCGATTTCCTGTTCCTGGCGCCGGACCAGGCATTGCCTGAAACCATACCCGATCACGACGTCGCAATGATTGCCATCAGCGAGTCCGACAAGAACCGGCAGTTGCTCGACTACGCTGAAGCATTGGTTGCCGGCTGGGCGCGACCGATACTGAACCCGCCGCGGCACATTGCGAGATGCGCGCGCGATACGGCCTATCGGCTCTTGAACGATATTCCCGGCCTGTTGATCCCCGAGACCCGCAGGCTGATGCGGGAGCAGGCGGGCGCAATCCGCTTTCCATCCACCATCCGCCCGGTCGACACCCACGGCGGCAAGGGCCTGGCGAAACTTGATGCCGCAGCCGATTGCGTCGCGTATCTGGATGCTCATCCGGAAACCGAATTCTACGTCTCCGAATTTATCGACTATCGGAGCGAAGACGGGCTTTATCGCAAGTCACGCATCGCCCTGATCGATGGCAAGCCCTATGTTTGTCATCTTGCAATTTCCGACAGTTGGGTGGTTCACTACATTCCTGCGGGCATGTCATCCAGCGCGCAAAAGCGCGACGAGGAAGCGGCGATGATGGAAAACTTCGATCACGCTTTTGCCGTCCGGCGCCATGCGGTTTTCCATGCCATTGCGGATCGGCTCGGGCTTGATTATGTCGTTCTCGATTGCGGCGAGACGCGCGACGGCCGCTTGCTGTTATTCGAGGCCGACAGCGGCGGCTGGATCCACGCAGTCGACCCTGTGGATACCTTTCCGTACAAACAACTGGTCATGCAAAAAGCGTTCGACGCTTTTCGCACTATGCTGCTTGACCGCTCACGCCCGGCAAGGTAGCCGAAACTTCACTGTCCTCACAGTCGTTTGTGAGTACCGTCGCAAAGCGGGCTGTTCCCGCTTTGTTTGCAGCCGCAAAAATAGACGGTGTTGCTTTCCGTTGCGGTGAATTTGACGGGCGCGAAGTCCGTACCTTTATGGCTGCCGTCGCAGAATGGCTGTGACTTGCTGCGGCCACAAGCGCACCAATAATAATCCTTGCCTTTCTCGACGGCGACTGCGAACGGGTTTTTTGCGGCGATTTCCGGTGTACTCATTGAATGCCTCGTCTCTATCGAATTGAAAATCTTCCGCCATAAGCGGCGACCGGTAATTCTAGCGCGATCAAGCCAGGGGCGCTCTATAGCCCGGACTGCTCACGCAGCAGCGATTCAAACTTTACCAGCTCGTCGGCTTGGACATCCGACACCGCCCAGAATTGCATGCCGTCCTTTTCCCAGGACTGAACATTGAACCCCCGCAGCATGGCGGATACAGGCGCGCCCTGTGACTTGCCATGCAGCGGCCAGACGAATACGTTGATGGTATGCAAATGCCGCTGGTATACCAGTGCCGCGACTGGATGCCCCTCCATGTAGTCCATGCGCCCGCCTGTCAGCGGGAATCCTGCCGCCGCCAGGTCTGCCACCGGTGGTGAAAAATCCAGGTGATGGCTGAGCCACGGCTTGACCGTATGCTGGTCGGATGAGGCAATGTCCGACAGATGCGTACCCATCAGGGATCGTATATGGCTATCGACCACTTGTTCGACCATATCGTCCTGCGCGGCCTGCTGCGCACGCCAGGAGACCACCGCCACGCTCAACATCACGCCCACGGCAAAAGCGGCGCCCATGCCCCACCACTGTCGCCACGCCGGCCAGCGCCCGGCTCTGCCTGGTTCCTGTTGCGCGGGTGCTTGCGCCAGTATCTGGTTGATACGGTTGCGCAGATCATGCGGCGCTTCAAAATAGTCCGCATTTTTTTTAATCAAACCGGCAAGCTCGCTGTCTTCGCGGTTTTCCATCATGCCGCCTCCCTGCCATGCGGGCGTTGCAGGGCTGCGCGCAGCATCGCACGCGCCCGCGACAATCTCGACATTACGGTTCCCACAGGAATCGCCGCCACCACGGCAATATCTTCATAAGACAGTTCCTCCAGTTCGCGCAAAATCAATACTTCACGAAACGGCGCAGGCAAGGCATTGATCGACTGGTTCAAGTGCAGGCTCTCCTGTTTACGCATGGTTAAAGTTTCGGGATTGCTCTCCGCCTGTCCAAAGATCAACTCACAATTACCGCTGTCCCGCTCCTCGTCGAACTCGACCTGATCCGCCCACTGCCGGCTCTGTTGCAACCAGGTGTAGCAGGTATTGCGGACGATCCCCAGAAACCAGGGCCGCATGTCGCCTCCGCGAAAACTATCACGGTACTTGAGGGCGCGCAGGTAGGCCTCCTGCACCATGTCTTGTGCAATCTGCTGATCCTGCACCAGCCACCTTGCCAGGTTATGGGCCGCATTGAGGTAAGTCATTGCGACCGATTCAAATTGTCGTGCTTGTTCTGTCAAGCTGCCCTCACAAGGTAGACCGCGCCAGTCGGCAAAATATTCCCGCCTGATACGTATTTCCGTTTCAAAAAAAACCGGAATAACTCCGCCTCCGCACCAGTATTGCGATATGTGCCAGACCAATCCGAACTGAAAGGAATTTCGTCATGCCGCATCATACCAAAGCTCTCGGGGCAATTCTGATCATGACTTTCACCACTTGCGCTATCGCCGCCGGCGATGCCGTGCGCGGCAAGGCGCGTTACGATAGCCTATGCACGGCTTGCCACAACCCAGACTATAACGGCGTCGGCCCGGCCCACCGTGGCGTATTCGGTCGTAAAGCAGCGTCACGCGCCGACTACGCCTATTCTCCCGCGCTGACGGCTTCGCAGATCGTGTGGCACGAAAAAACCCTGGACCGCTGGCTCGCCAACCCCGAGAAATTTGTTCCGGGACAGAAAATGGGCATCTCGGCGCCAAGCGCCAAAGACCGCAGCGACATCATTGCCTACCTTAAAACGCTGACAGCCAACTGATCCTGGCTGACGCAGCGTAATTCATCGCACGGGAATAATTTCTCTGCTGCTCCGGTATTACTTACGGACGGGCAATGACTCTCTATGACATTGATCCGTATCCGCCTCTCCAGCCATTTTCTCCAACCAAGCCAAGGAGCATTTAATGATCAATCGCCGCGATTTCATGAAACTTTCCGCCGTCGGCGGAGGCGCTGTTTTCCTGTCGGGACTGTCCCAGATCACCCAGGCCGCAGCAGCCTACGACGACTTCTATTTCGTCCAGCTCTCTGACTCCCATTGGGGTTACCAGGGGCCGGCCAATCCTGAGGCCAACAATACCTTGCGCAAAGCAGTGGAAACCGTCAACGGACTTGAACTACAGCCCGATTTCATCATGTTTACCGGAGACCTGACCCACACCACCGACGACCCCAAGGAACGCCGCAAACGCCTGACGGAGTTCCGCGACATCGTCAGCGATCTGAAGGTCAAAAATGTGCACTTCATTCCGGGCGAGCATGACGCTTCCCTGGATAACGGCGCCGCCTTCAAGGAGTTTTTCGGTGAAACCCACTACTCCTTCGATCACAAGGGCGTGCATTTCGTCACTCTGGATAACGTCTCCGATCCCGGCGCCAGCATCGGCGAGGCACAGCTTGCCTGGCTTGCCGCTGATCTGGCCAAGCAAGCCAGGGACGCGCGCATCGTGGTATTTACCCATCGCCCGCTGTTCGACCTGGTACCCAAGTGGGATTGGGCGACCCGCGACGGCGCCAAGGTCGTCCAGATTCTGATGGAGTACCCGAACGTGACGGTGTTCTATGGTCATATCCATCAGGAAAACCACCATATGACCGGACACATCGCGCACCATTCCGCCAAGTCGCTGGTGTTTCCGCTGCCCGCGCCGGGATCGCAGGACAAGCGCACACCGCTGCCCTGGAATCCCGCTGCGCCATTTTCCGGACTTGGCTTTCGTGAAGTGGAAGCAGAAGACAAACCGTTCCAACTCAAGATCACGGAATTTCCGGTGACACGGGCCTGACGCATGGATCTGCAAATCAGCAAAGGCTGGAAAATCGGCACAGCCTGTCTGGCGATACTCGCTTTGGTGTCGATCGGGGCCGCCCACAGCGCGGCCCCGAAGACCGGCAAAGAGCGCGTTGTCAAAGTCGTGGCGAAGCGATTTATCTACACGCCCAATGAAATCATTCTCAAGGCAGGCGTGCCGGCCCGCCTTGAATTTACTTCACTCGATTTTGTTCACGGTTTCAAAGTTCCCGACCTGGATATCCGCGTCGACCTGCCGCCGGGCAAGGTCACCACCGTACATCTGACCCCGCAAAAGGCTGGCGTGTACGATTTTTTATGCGACAATTTCTGCGGCGTCGGCCATGAGGAGATGAGCGGTAAAATAATCGTCAAGGACTGATCTCCCACGCGGCATTTCAGTGCGTTATTTTTGCACTGGCGTATAAGTGCGCGGCAGCAACGCCCACATCTGCCCTTTTTGGCGCATCTTGCCGGCCTGGGCGCCCGCTTCGTTACCCGAACCCCAATAGAAATCGGCGCGCACCGGCCCGCGGATGGCGCCGCCGGTGTCCTGCGCCAGCATCAGGCGCATCAGGGCTTGCTCGCTGTTCGGATACGTGGTGGCCAACCAGACCGGCGCACCCAGTGGCGTGTAGCGCGCATCGACGGCGATACTGCGCTGCGCCGTCAATGCCACGCCCAGCGCGCCGGGCGGCCCGGCCCCATCCACCGCCAGCTCGCGGAAAAAAACATAGCTGGGGTTGGCGTCCAGCAACTCTTCCACGCGCTGCGGATGCGCCTTGGCCCAGGCCTTGATGCCCTGCATTGAAGCTTGCTCCAGCTTCAACTCGCCCTGGTCGATCAGCCAGCGGCCAATCGAGCGGTAAGGATGGCCGTTCTGATCGGCATAGCCCACGCGGATGCGGCTGCCGTCGTCGAGCTGCACCTGGCCCGAGCCTTGAATCTGCATGAAGAATACGTCGAAGGGGTCCTCGGCCCACAACAGCACGCTGGCTCTGCGCTGCGCTTCCTGCTTGCTCCAGTCGGCACGGGAATAGTACGGCACCAGTTTGCGGCCCTCTATCCGTCCCCGCAGCCGCAGGTGTTTGAGCTCCGGATTAATTTCGCCGAGTTCCACATCAATCAGGTCTTCAGGCACGCCGTAAATCGGGGTCAGGTAAGGTTTCTTGCGGGTTCGGCTGCCTTTCAGCAGCGGCTCGTAATAGCCAGTCACCAGGCCTTCGCGGCTGCCGTCGGGGTTGACCAATTGCCAAGGCTGGAATTGCGCTTCGAACCAGGCCCGCCAGGGATTGTCGCCGTGCGTATCGAGCGTGCGGGCGCTGGCGCAGGTGGCGCGCCAGAGCTCCCTGTTCTGCAAGGCGTCGCAGGAAGCCAGGAATGCATTAAAGGTCTGGGCCAATTCCCCGGCATCCGATCCCGGCCAGCCCGGCAAATCCTCCCAGCGCGCCGCAGCGAAAGCCTGGGCGGCAGGTTTGGGAATTTCAACGGCGGGACAGGCGGGGGCGGCTGGACAAATCGGACAGACAGCGGGGGCGCACTGGGTCTGCGGCGGCGCCGTGGGAGATGCGACTGGCCGGGCTGGCTGAGTTGGCTGTACAGCGCAGCCGGCAAGCAGCATGGCGAAGAGGACAACGACAAGAATGCGCGGCATGATTCTGCTAAAGTTCGGCGTTCACAAATTCACAAGTCCGCAAGCTTACCTCATGGCGACCGAAACGAAGAACGATCTTGCCCATTTCCTTGCCCGCGCCGAAGCGCTGCTGACGCGCGTCGAAGCCCTGCTGCCGCCTCCTGCAACGCCGCCCGACTGGCGCGCTGCGGTGGCCTTCCGCTGGCTCAAGCGCAACGGGCGCGGTCACTTGCAGGCCGTCCCAAAGCCGCATCGCATCCGCCTCAAGGATCTCTGCGGCATCGACGAACAAAAAGCGCGCATCGAACAGAACACCCGCCAGTTCCTCGCCGGTCACAGCGCCAACAACGTCCTGCTGACCGGCGCGCGCGGCACCGGCAAGTCCTCGCTGGTCAAGGGCGTGCTTGATCGCTATGCGGCCAAGGGCCTGCGTCTGATCGAGGTGGATAAACACGATCTGATCGACCTGCCGGAAATCGTCGATCTGATCGCCGGTCGACCGGAACGCTTCATCATCTTCTGCGACGATCTTTCTTTCGAGGCCAGCGAGCCGGGCTACAAGGCGCTGAAAAGCGTACTCGACGGCTCCATCGCCGGCATGCCGGAAAATCTGCTGCTCTACGCCACTTCCAATAGGCGTCACCTGATGCCGGAATACATGGACGAGAATCTTGCCGCCAAACATATCGACGGCGAAATTCATCCCGGCGAAACGGTCGAGGAAAAGATTTCCCTGTCCGAGCGTTTCGGCCTGTGGCTGTCGTTCTATCCATTCGATCAGGAGCATTACCTGGCGATTTGCACGCACTGGCTGCGCGAGTTCGGCTTGAGCGCCAGCCAGGCCGAAACGGCGCGGGCGGAAGCCCTGCAATGGACCTTGATGCGCAGCTCGCGCAGTGGCCGGGTGGCGTGGCAGTTTGCGCGTGACTACGCGGGGCAACACGCTGAACAACACGCCGGAAAAACCGCCGGCAAGTCACGCAAGCCTTGAAAAAAATTGTCAATGTCGCCGCCGCCGTGATCCTCCGGTCCGACGGCGCCTTCCTGCTCGGACGCCGCCCGCCCGGCAGCGTCTATGCCGGTTACTGGGAATTCCCCGGTGGCAAGGTAGAGGTCGGCGAAACACCCCGCGACGCTTTGGCGCGCGAGCTTCACGAAGAACTCGGCATCGTCGTCGAGACCGCATATCCGTGGATCGTGCGCGAATTCGTCTACCAACACGCGCACGTCCGGCTGCATTTTTTCCGCGTCCTGCGCTGGTCGGGAGAATTGCGCGACTTGCAGCACGATGCCCTGGAATGGCAGTACGCGCAGCAGGTCCGCGTAACGCCCATGCTGCCGGCCAATGCGCCGGTGCTGGCGGCATTGAGCCTGCCGGACTTCTACGCCATCAGCCATGCCGCCGCCATTGGTGTCGAGGCGCAGATCGTTGCGCTGCAACGGGCGCTGGAACGCGGTCTGCGTCTGCTGCAATTACGCGAACCGGACTTGCCGGCGGTGCAGAAAGCCGCCTTCTACCATGCCGCTGTGGCACTCTGCCATCGCTTCCAGGCCCGTGTGCTGATCAATAGCGAAGCAAACCTGGCGCAGCAATCCGGCGCAGACGGCCTGCACTTGACGGCGGCGCAATTGATGGCGTTGGAATCAAGACCGGATTTTCCACTGGTTGCCGCCTCCTGCCATAACGCACAGGATCTGGCGCAAGCGGCACGCTGTGGACTGGATTTCGTGGTGCTTGGCCCGGTCAAGGAAACCCTGAGCCATCCCGGAAGAACGGGGATCGGCTGGCAAGCCTGCGCGCAACTCATCGCCGACACGCCGCTGCCGGTGTATGCCATTGGTGGACTCACTGCGGCTGACATGCAATACGCATGGCGGGCCGGCGCCCACGGCATCGCCGCGATCCGCGCGGCCTGGCAAGCGTAGTCGGCGAGACTGTCGACTACGCGCCAACCGGCAAGGCGGTCTTATCCACCACCCGGCGCAGCACGAAGCTTGAGTGCACGCCGGTCACGCCCTGGATACGGGTAATCCGGTTGAGCAGCAGTTCCTGATAGGCGTCCATGTCGCTCACCACGGCCTTGAGCTGGTAGTCGGCATCCTGTCCGGTGATCAACAGGCACTCCAGGATTTCCGGCAGTTCGCTGATCTTCGCCTCGAAATTGGCAAAGCGTTCCGGCGTATGGCGATCCATGGAAATGTAGATCAAGGCCATCAGCGACAGCCCCAGGGCTTTGGCGTCCAGCACGGCGCGGTAGCCGACCACGAAGCCAGATTCTTCCAGGCTGCGCACCCTGCGCAGGCAGGGCGAAGGCGACAGGCCGATGCGTTCCGCCAAATCCTGATTGCTGATGCGGCCCTCCTCCTGCAACAGGGCCAGAATGCGGCGATCATAGCGATCAAGTTCCATCATTTACCATCACAGATAATATTGTTGATTGATTATAGCTGTATTTATATTTTACTGGCAATTATATGGCTAATTTGTTCAGATACATGCCATATAACGCAAGAAATTGCCCTGCGGTTTCCTTTAGACTTTCTTCTCCCTTTCCAGCCACAAGGATCGCAACATGAAAGCGTTTGACCACAGCAAGTATCGGCCCACACTGTCCCCGCCTCTGCCGCATCGGCAGTGGCCGGATCGCCGCATCACCCAAGCGCCGCGCTGGGTCAGCGTGGACCTGCGCGACGGCAACCAGGCCCTGCTGGAGCCAATGAATGTCGGGCAGAAGCGGCGTTTGTGGGCGCTGCTGGTGAAGCTGGGCTTCAAGGAAATCGAGGTAGGGTTCCCTTCCGCCAGCCAGCCGGACTACGATTTTGTGCGCTGGCTGATCGAGGCAGAGCAGATTCCTGACGATGTCACGATACAAGTGCTGGTGCAGGCGCGGGAAGACTTGATCGTCAGGAGCTACGCCGCGCTGCAAGGTGCGCGCCGGGCCATCATGCATGTCTACAACTCGACTTCGACGGTGCAGCGCGAACGCGTGTTCGGCCTCGACCGCGCCGGTATCACCGCCATCGCACGGCAGGGCGCGGCGTGGGTCAAGCGCGAAGCAGCCAAGCATCCCGAGACCGAGTGGGTGTTTGAATACACGCCCGAGAGTTTCACCAGCACCGAGCCGGACTATGCGGTGGAAATATGCGAAGCGGTGCTCGACATCTGGCAGCCGACGCCGCAGCATCCATGCATCCTCAACCTGCCGACCACTGTGGAAGTCGCCTCGCCGAATGTGTTCGCGGATCAAGTGGAATATTTCTCCAGCCACATCAGCCGCCGCGACGCCGTCATCTTATCGGTGCACACCCATAACGATCGCGGCTGCGCCGTCGCAGCGGCGGAACTGGCGGTAATGGCCGGGGCGGAGCGGGTCGAAGGCACCTTGCTGGGCAACGGCGAGCGCACCGGCAATATGGACATCGTCACCATGGCGATGAATCTTTACAGCCAGGGAGTTGCCCCTGAGCTGGATATTTCCAACCCCGACGAAATTATCCAGGTCGCAGGCGAATGCACCGGCCTGCCCTTGCATCCGCGCCACCCCTGGCTGGGCGAGCTGGTCTACACCGCGTTTTCCGGCAGCCATCAGGATGCCATTCGCAAGTGCCTGCACAAGCAGCGGGAAGACGAACCCTGGCAAGTGGCTTATCTGCCCATCGACCCGAAAGATCTGGGCCGCGATTACCAGGCGGTGATTCGCGTCAACAGCCAGTCCGGCAAGGGCGGCGTGGCGTTCGTACTGGAGCGGGATTACGGCCTGGTATTGCCGCGCTGGCTGCAAGTGGAATTGGCGCAGATCGTTCAACAAGCCAGCGAAGAACGCGGCGGCGAGATGGACAGCGCCAGCATCCATGCGCTGTTCCTGCGCCACTTCGTCGCCGGTCAGGACTCCGCCGCATTACAGGGCTATCGGCTGGATCGCAACGGCGGTCGTGACATCATCGAAGCGCAGCTCGCCGAAACCGGCAACCTGCACACTTTGCACACTCTGCACACCTTGCGCGGCGAGGGCGAAGGCGCGCTGTCGGCTTTCGTGGACGGCCTGATGCGCCACAGCCAGCGTCAAATCAACGTGGTCGATTACAGCGAACACGCCATCGGCTCGGGGTCCGATGCCGAAGCGGCGGCTTATGTGCAACTCAACATCGACGGTCAACGCAGCTCGGGCGCTGCGCTGGATCACGACACCCTGAGCGCATCACTGAAAGCCGTGCTCTCCGCCGTGAATCGCGCTACCACGCACTAAGCTCGCTCGTCCGGCTCGGAGGTATCAAGCGGCTGTTCCTCCTGTACCGGAACACGATAATCCTCCGCCGCCCAAGCGCCCAAATCTATCATCTTGCAACGCTTCGAGCAGAAAGGCCGGTAACGGTTTTCCGCCGCCCAGGCGACCGGCTTGCCGCAGGTCGGGCAATTGACGTAGCGCGGCTTGGCCGTATTCGTATTCACTTCTCAGCGGATTTCTTCTGCATGGCCTCGGTATTGTGCCTCAAGGCAGGTTTTTCTTTCAACAGCTACGGTACGCCTGAGTGGACTGCGCGTAAAATTTGCAGGCCATGATCCCCACTTTGCTCACCGAGCACGACATCTTCCTGTTCAAGGAAGGGACGCATGCGCGTCTTGCCGATAAACTCGGCGCCCATCTCACCACCAGCGGCGGACGCGGCGGGGTGCATTTCGCGGTGTGGGCGCCGAATGCCGTGGCGGTTTCGGTGATCGGCGATTTCAATGGCTGGGACAAGCTGGCCCAGCCGCTCACCGCGCGCACGGACGGTTCCGGCGTATGGCAAGGTTTTGTGCCGGGCCTGGGCAGCGGCGAGTGCTATAAATATCACATCACTTCGCGCGACGGCAATTACCAGGTCGACAAGGCCGATCCTTTTGGCATGTTCAGCGAGGTAGCGCCGCGCACCGGCTCCCGCGTGTGGGACATGGCGTACGCCTGGAATGACGGGGAATGGATGGCGCGGCGCGGTGCGGCCAACGCGCTGGATGCGCCGATGTCGATCTACGAAGTGCACCTGGGCTCCTGGCGACGGGTGCCGGAAGAAGGCAATCGTTCTCTCGGTTACCGCGAGCTCGCGCCGCTGCTGACGGC
This sequence comes from Betaproteobacteria bacterium, assembly GCA_016194935.1. Lineage (GTDB taxonomy): Bacteria > Pseudomonadota > Gammaproteobacteria > Burkholderiales > Rhodocyclaceae > JACRAR01. Next base: position 101,197 of record JACQAO010000070.1, on the reverse strand, counting down.
GCATGTGCTGGAACTGGGCTTCACCCATGTCGAACTGTTGCCGCTCACGGAACATCCGTTCTTCGGCTCCTGGGGTTACCAGACCACCGGCTATTTCGCCCCGACCTCGCGCTACGGTACGCCGCAGGATTTGATGGCGCTGATCGACCACCTGCACCAGGCAGGCATCGGCGTAATCCTCGACTGGGCGCCGTCGCATTTTCCCGGCGACGAGCACGGCCTGGCTTTTTTCGACGGCACTTACCTGTTCGAGCATGCCGATCCGCGCCAGGGCTACCATCCCGAATGGAACAGCGCCATCTTCAACTACAGCCGCAACGAGGTGCGCGCCTTTCTGATGTCGAGCGCACTGTTCTGGCTCGACCAGTACCATATCGACGGCTTGCGGGTCGACGGCGTGGCCTCGATGCTGTACCTCGACTATGGCCGCAAGGCCGGCGAGTGGATACCCAATCAGCATGGCGGGCGCGAAAACCTCGCCGCCATGCAGTTCCTGCGCAGCCTCAACGAGGCGGTATATCGTGATCACCCGGATACCCTGACCATCGCCGAAGAGTCGACCGCCTGGCCGATGGTGTCGCGCCCCACCTATGCCGGGGGGCTGGGCTTCGGCATGAAGTGGAACCTGGGCTGGATGCACGACACGCTCAAGTATTTCCAGCAGGATCCGGTGTTCCGCAAGTTTCACCACGACAAGCTCACTTTCAGCATCTGGTATGCCTTCACCGAAAACTTCGTCCTGCCACTGTCGCACGACGAGGTGGTGCACGGCAAAGGATCACTGATCGGCAAGATGCCGGGCGATGAATGGCAGCAGTTCGCCAACCTGCGCCTGCTCTATGGGCAGATGTGGGCGCATCCCGGCAAGAAGCTGCTGTTCATGGGCGGGGAATTCGGCCAGCGGCGCGAATGGCAACACGACGAGAGCCTGGAATGGCATGTCCTGCAATACCCGTTGCATGCCGGTCTGCAACGCTGGCTGGGCGACCTGAACCGCTGCTACCGCGATGAGCTGGCGCTGCACCAGAAGGATTTTTCTTCAGACGGTTTCAGTTGGGTGGACTTCCACGACTGGGAAGACAGTGTCGTCAGCTTCCTGCGCCACGGCCATCGCCCCGATGACAGCGTGCTGGTGGTATGCAACTTCACGCCGGTGGCGCGGCAAAACTACCTCGTCGGCGTGCCTTGCGGCGGTTACTGGCGGGAGCTGCTCAACAGCGACGCAGCCATCTATGGCGGCAGCGGCGTAGGCAATCTGGGTGGCGTGGTAGCCTTGCCGGTGGCGGCACAGGGACATCCCCATGCCCTCTCGCTAAGCCTGCCGCCGCTGGGGGTGGTGTATTTGAAGCGGCAAGCGTCTGGTTCCGCCTGAAGGCGAGACTTACTCGATATTTCCGGCGAGCGCCTCGTCGATACGGGCAAGTACCGCAGCAGACAGTTTCGGCACTATCGCCAGCGCGCCGAAGTTGTCCTGCAACTGGGCGACACTGGTGGCGCCGGTAATCACGCTGGAGACATGCGGATTACGCACCGTCCAGGCCAGCGCCAGTTGCGCCAGGGTGGCGTCGAGTTCCCTGGCGATTCCCGCGAGCCGCTCCACTGCCGCGAGTTTTGTCTGGTCAGTAAGCTTCTCGCGCAGCCAGGCCATGCTGTCCAGCGCGCCGCGGCTGCCCGCCGGTATGCCGTTGCGATACTTGCCGGTGAGCAGCCCGGACGCCAGCGGGCTCCAGGTGGTCAGGCCGATGCCGATATCCGCATACAGCCGCGCGTATTCCTGCTCGACGCGGCGGCGGTAGAACAGGTTGTACTGCGGCTGCTCGACCACCGGCTTGTGCAGATGATGGCGCTCGGCAATTTCCCAGGCGGCGCGAATTTCCTCTGCGCTCCACTCCGAAGTCCCCCAATAGAGCGCCTTGCCGGCGGCAATCATGTCGTGCATGGCCCACACGGTTTCCTCGATCGGCGTGTGCGGATCAGGTCGGTGGCAGTACGCCAGATCGACATAATCGAGGCCGAAGCGCGCCAGAGAGCCGTCGATGGCCTGCAACAGATATTTTCGATTCAGCGTGTTGCGCTCATTCGGGCCGTCCGCCAATCCCCAGTAGAACTTGGTCGATACCAGGTAACGGCTGCGCGGCCATTTCAGCGCGCGCAGCGCCACGCCCATGATGCGCTCGGATTCGCCCTGGGCATACACTTCGGCGTTGTCGAAGAAGTTGACCCCGTGATCCCAGGCTGCGGCCATGATCTCCCGCGCCCCAGCCGCATTCATCTGGTTGCCGTAGGTGACCCATGAACCGAAGGACAGGGCGCTTACTTTCAGGCCGGAACGACCGAGTCTACGATATTCCAAGGGGCCTCACAGATTACAGAAGGTTAATTCAAAACTCACGTCGGCCTCCACCGGCCTCGGACGCAAGTCTCCGTCGGGTTCGGTAAAGCGGATATTCAGGGCGTACTTGTTGGCGCTGATCTCCGGAATATACGGATCAGTGCGGGACACGCGCAAACGCAACATCTGCGCGGTACGACCGGCCAGCATCAACTGGTAAGCGCCGTGCGCCGCAATCTGCAATTCGGCCCGCCCGGAAGCGCGCAGCAGGCGCAACACGATGGTCAGGCTGTCGTGTATTGGCAGAATCGGGCGCAGCCAGCCGTTGAGGCCCAGGCGGCGCTGCTCCGGGTCCCGATGCAGCCAGTAGTGATAGGCAGGCAAATCGAATTCACAAACGCCGCCGGGAATCGAGACCCGGTTCTTGACCGCCATCAGCCAGTCATTCTCGCGCAGGTACTGGCCGATCTTGCCTTGAATCGCGAGTAATTGGGCGCTGGCTTGTTCGATCTCGGCGAGCGCCGTCGACAGCGCTTCTTCGGAAATTTCGGGATTATTGCGAAAGGACTGCAAAATCTGGCGCTGGCGCTCAAGCTCCTGCGCCAGATCGAATTTGAGGTCGGCGCGGCTGGCCACTTCGATGATGTCGAAGATCATCATCAAGGCAATGTGATGATCTTCCTGTCTGTCGGCGGCGATAAAGTGCTGCGCCCTATCGAACAAATCCTCCAGACGCAGCAGCGTGCGAATGCGCTCGTTGAGAGGATATTCGTAAATAATCACGCGATAACCATATGTGTAAAGTCCTGCGATTCTGAACGATTCGTGAGCAAACCTCAACCTGCCAGCGGTTTTTTTGCCGCCAGCCCCAGATATTGGCGGTTCAGGGCCTCGATCTGCGGGCGCAGCCGGCCTGGCTCACCGTTATTGTCGATGCTGTCGTCCGCCGCTTTCAGACGTTCGGCGCGTGTCGCCTGCGCCGCCATGATGCGCAGCACTTCCTCCTGCGGCAGGCCATTGCGCGCCATGACCCGCGCCACTTGTGTCGCTTCGGTGCAATCGACGACGAGGACGCGCGTCACCCGTTCCCGATAGTCGCCGGATTCAATCAGCAGCGGTACCACCAGCACCGCGTAAGGCGCGCCGCGCGCCAATTCGGCCTCGCAACGGCGCTGGCTTTCGGCGCCGATCAGCGGATGCAGAATGGCTTCAAGGCGGCTCTTCGCGGCAGCATCGGCGAATACCAGGCGGCGCATGGCGGCACGGTCGAGCGTCCCGTCTGCGGCAAACACTCCGGCACTGAAAGCCTTGCGGAGCGCCGGCATCGCCGCGCCGCCGGGGGCAGTCAATGCATGGGCGATGGCGTCACTGTCGACCACTGCCGCCCCCAGCTCGGCGAATATCGCCGCCGCCGCGCTTTTGCCGCTGCCAATGCCGCCGGTCAAGCCGACGATAAATCCGGGCAGCCTGTCCGGCGCACTCATGGCGCGACCGGGCAGTCGCTGATGGCGGCGCTGGTCTTCCCGGCGAACAATGGCGGCAGTTGCTTGTCCAGCAAATCGGCTGGGCCGCGCACCTCCAACTGCACTTGATCGGCAGGCTTGTCGAGCACTTGCAGCTTGGCCGACTTCACGCCGCGCTTCGCCAGCCCCTGCAGAAACTCGACGGCAGCCGCTTCGGTATCGAACTGGCCCAGCGAGATGGCGAATTTATAGGCCCCCTCCTCCAGCATGACGTAGAAGCCACTGAGTCCCAATTGCTTTAACTCGGCCAATTTTTTGTCTGCCGCCAGGCGATTCGCCAGCGAGGGGATAAGCACCAGATAGGTGGAGGAATTATTGCTGGTCTTGACGGCGAGCCGCAGGCCGGTCAATTTTGTGTCAGTGCGCAAACGTTGCGCTTCATCCTTGGACAGTCCGCCCACCAGGCGGCAGCTTTCTGGCGGAGGCCCGGCTACGGCTGTCACCGGGCCGGTAACCGGGGCCGGCTGGCCGATGCCGATGATATGCAACCGCTCCGGCGCCAACTGGCTGGCAAGCCGCTGTGGCTCGTGTCCCGCGCCCACAGCCCCGAAATAGCCCTGCGTCCAGGCAAAAAACAACAGGTTTGCCAGCAGCAACAGGAGGAAGGTGATGCGTAGTAGTAGTAGTCTCACCCCGATGAAGTCTACCCGATCTTGGGCAGGCGCGCAGCGGCGCGTCTTATCCTCTTGTCGAAGCGAGGCTAGTCGCCCGCCTGGATCATCTGCGCCAACCCCGCCAGCACCAGATTATCGACGCGCTTCAATGGCGTCACCTCCTCCAGCAACGCTTCCAGCGGATCGGCGGCGCCCCCGGAGAGCAGGCATAGCGCTGCCGGACTGGCGGCGACTGGCGCGAACATGCGGCTGATCGCACCGACCGTGGCCTGTAGCGCGCCGCTGGCGATAGCGTCGGCAGTGTTGCGCGGCAGGGGGCTGAACCTCCCCGTCGCTAACGGCAACCGGGCCGTATCGCTCGCCAAAGCTGTTTGCATCAGGCTGACGCCAGGCAGGATCAGCCCGCCCCGGAAAACTCCCGCAGCATCGAGCACATCAACGGTGGTGGCAGTCCCGGCATTCACCACCAGGCAGGGGCCGGCATGCATATGACGCGCGCCGATCAACGCGGCCCAGCGATCCGGGCCGAGTTGCGCCGGATCGTCATAAGTATTTTTGACGCCGCACTGTTCCTGGCGGCTCTTCGCCCAGACCAGTGAAAGACCGGGGGCAATCCCGGCCATTGCAGTTATGGCGGCCTCGACCGCAGCACCAGCTTCATCGCTGGCGACATTGCAGGCGATCACCCGCGCCGGAGGCGGCAGGCAGGCGAGCAGCCCCGGCAAACGTTCAATCCCGGCCAATGCCAGCGCGCCCTGCTCCAGCCAGCGCCGGCCATCGCCATCGTATAGCCCCCATTTGAGCCGCGTATTGCCGCAGTCGATGCACAGGATCATGGCGCGGCCCTCAGGGACACTTCACCGCTGACAATGCGCTGCAAGCCTGTGGCTGTTTCCAGCAGCAGGGCGCCGTCGCCGTCGACGCCCCGGCAATGTCCCTGCAGCGGCGCGGCGAAATCGGAAAGCAGGCACACCCGCTGCCCTTCATACGCGTGGCGCAGCAGCCAGGCCTGACGTTGACCGGCGAAACCTTCTGCGGCAAAACTTTGCAAGACATCATGCAGCGCCGTCAACAATTGCGCCAGCAAAATACTCGGGCTTGGCAACGCAGTTCCCGCCTCAGTCAACGCAGCCGACGTTTGCCGGAGGGTCTCAGGCATTTCGCGCGGCAACCGCAGATTCATCCCCACGCCGATCACCACCGCCCCGGAACGTGCGCCGGGCGCCATTTCAATCAGCACCCCGGCCAGCTTGCGGCCATTCAACAGCACGTCGTTGGGCCATTTCAAGGCGACGCCGGGTATGTCCAAGGAATCCAGCGCCCGCGCCAGGGCCACACCGACTGCCAGCGACAGGCCGGACAACGGCAGCCTGGGTGGAAAACGCCAGAGCAGGGAAAAGGTCAGGCTGTCGCCGCTGGCCGAAAGCCACTCGCGGCCTCTCCGGCCACGCCCCGCCGTCTGGCGCTCGGCGGCCAGCACACTGCCCGCCGCCGCGCCTGCTTCGGCCAGCGCCAACAGCCGGGAGTTGGTGGAGTCGCATTCGGCCACGACGTCTACATCGAAACGCCGCGCCAGATCACCCAGCGCGGCGGCGATCCCGGCAATGTCGAGGGTCTTTACCGCAGGAGACTCCGCAGGCCGCTGCCGGTCTGCGGAAGTGAGCGATGCGTCAGGTGGCGTTGCGCGGTTCAAGCGTCGAATGGATGTGGATATGCCAGCGGGCATTATCCACGATCTATGCCGCTGGTGGCTTGGCGTCCTCCAGCCCGTGTTCCTGTATCTTGCGGGTGATGGTGTTGCGCCCGATCCCCAGCAGTTGCGCGGCCTCGATGCGGCGTCCGCCGGTGGCGGCCAGTGCACGGCGGATCAGGATACGTTCGAAATCGCGCGTGAGCCGTTCGAAGACGCTGCCGGGCGCAGTGACGATGAGCCGATCCACTTCCAACGCCAGTCCGTCCAGCCAGTCCAGCGGCGCTTCACGCAAAGACTGATCACGAAACTCCGTAGGCAGATCGTCCACTTCGATGATCTGCCCCGGCGCCATCACCGTCAGCCAGTGACATAGATTTTCGATCTGTCGCACGTTGCCGGGAAACTCCATCCCGGATAGATATTTCAGCGTCGCCTCGGACAGGCGTTTGGGTTCGACGGCGAGGTCCTGCGCGCTTTTCTGCAAAAAATGCCGGGTCAGCAAGGGAATGTCCTCGCGCCGCTCCTTGAGCGTGGGCAGACGCAGACGAATCACGTTCAGCCGATGAAACAGGTCTTCGCGGAACAAACCCAGCTTGACCCGCTCTTCGAGGTTCTGGTGGGTGGCGGCGATCACGCGCACATTTGCCTTGACCGGCTGTTGCCCGCCGACACGGTAAAAATGGCCGTCGGAGAGCACCCGCAACAGGCGCGTCTGTAATTCAGACGGCATATCGCCGATTTCATCGAGAAACAGCGTACCGCCCTCGGCCTGCTCGAAGCGGCCGCGGCGCTGCGCCTGCGCGCCGGTGAAGGCCCCCCGTTCATGGCCGAACAACTCGGACTCCAGCAGGTCTTTGGGGATGGCTGCGGTATTGATGGCGATGAATGGTCTGTCGGCACGCGGACTGTGGCGGTGCAGGGCATGGGCCACCAGTTCCTTGCCGGTTCCCGACTCGCCATTGATCAGCACTGTGGCATGCGATTGGGAGAGACGGCCAATCGCGCGAAACACTTCCTGCATCGAGGCGGCCTTGCCGAGAATTTCCGGAATCAGACTCGGGCTTGCCGCCGACTTGTCCTGCTGCAAATCGGCTTCGGCAGCGGCGCCCCAGGGTGAATGCCCGATCGCGCGCCGCACCAGCGCCACCGCCTGATCGACATCGAAGGGTTTGGGCAGGTATTCGAAAGCGCCGCCTTGAAATGCCGAGACGGCGGAGTCCAGGTCGGAATATGCGGTCATGATAATCACCGGCAGGTCCGGATAATGGGCCTTGACATAACGCAGCAGATCCAGCCCCGACTGGCCGGGCATGCGGATATCCGAGACCAGCACCTGCGGCAGATTGCCGGAATCGAGCATTTTCAGCGCCTCAACGGCGGAACCAAAACTTTCGAAGGGAATGCCTTCGCGTTCCAGCGCCTTCTCCAATACCCAGCGGATGGAGCGATCATCGTCAATGATCCAGACGGGTTTCATAGCCGGGTTCATTGCCGGGTTCATTGTGTGGCTCCCAGGGTTTTCTCGCTCTTGTGCAAAGGCAGCAACAAGCTGAAACAGGTATATCCAGGCCGACTATCTACTTCGATAGTGCCGTGATGCTGATGTACAAAACTCTGCGCCAGCGTCAGGCCCAGACCGCTGCCGCCTTCGCGTCCCGACACCAGCGGAAAGAAAATCTTCTCGCGGATTTCACCGGGAATGCCGGGGCCGATGTCGATCACCTGCAACTCCAGCGCCAGCCTATAGCGGCGCTTGGCCAGCGTCACCTGGCGCTGGGCGCGGGTGCGAAAAATAATCTCGCCCTTGCCTTCCATCGCCTGCGCCGCATTGCGGGCGATGTTGAGAACCACCTGGATCAACTGCTCACGGTCACCGGTGAGATCGGGCAACGAAGTGTCGTAGTCGCGCCGCACCCGCACTCCGGCATACTCGGCATGCACCAGGCGGCGGACATGTTCGAGAACCTCATGCACATTGACCCGCGCCGGCTGCATCATCCGGTGCGACGACAGCAGGCGTTGCATCAAATCCTGCAAGCGGTCGGACTCGCTGATGATGACCTGGGTGTATTCCCTGAGTTGCGGCGCATTGGCCAGCATTCTCAATTCGTGCTCCAGCAACTGCGCCGAGCCGCGTATGCCGCCGAGCGGATTTTTGATCTCATGCGCCAGATTGCGGATCAGCTCGCGGCTGGTCTGCTGCTGCTCCAGCAAGCGCTCTTCACGCGCAGCTTTGAGGAGCTGGTCGATGGGGCGAAACTCCAGCAGCAGGCGTGCATTGTTTGCTTCAATCGGCGTGACCGTGCAATCCAGATGCAACGCCTGGTCGGGCGTACGGCCCACGGCGATGTTGTAGCCGGTATAGCTCCAGCGGTTGTGCAGGGCTTTTTGCAGCGCGGCCATTAGCTCCACCGGCTCCCCCAATAATTGCGAAAGAGGGCTGCCGATCAACAAGCGCTGACTGATAGCGAAGAGGTTCTCGGCGGAAGGATTGGCATGACGAATCAGCAGACGCGCGTCAAGCAGGATCACTGCCGTAGACAGCAAATCCAGCCCGGCGAAGGGTGCATGTTTGTGAGGCTGATCTGCTTGTATGCTCATACTTGTGTATAGCAAGAAGCAAGCCACATCCGGCGCAGGACAAAACGCCTACTTCAAATTGGCCAACTCACTTTTAAGCGCCACGATATTGCGTTCATGCAACTGTGCTTTGCTGCGGTAGGCATCAATACGTTCCTGGACTTTGGCTTGATCCACCACACCGCCGGCACTTCGCTCATGCGGCAAAATCATTGCCTCTTGTTCGCCCAGTTCCTTCCTGGATTTTTCCAGGTTCTGCTGTTCGGTGGCGAGTTCCTGTTCGAGGATTTTGCGCCGCTCTGCATCCCGGTCGCGTTGCAAGCCGCCATCAACACGCGGGAAATCACTCGGGGTGGCGCTGCGCTGTGTATGCCTGGGCGCAGGAAAGGTCGAGATGGGCTGGTCGCGCGACAGAACGGTGCATTTTATTGCAGTGCCTTTCTGATTGGTGTACAACACGACGCCGGTGTCGTCGGTGCATTTGTAGAGCGTGTCGGCAATCGCGGTCGCCTGCCCCAACATGGACAAGAGAAAAGCGGTGCGCAGGACAAGACCTGGGTTCATGGCATGGTTCTCGAAAAACATCATTGCGCGGAAGTGTATGCGAAAGCCCGGCGAAAAAAAAGGACGGCTTGCGCCGTCCTTTTGATGCACCAGGCTTAACCCAGGTTACAGGCTGTAGTACATGTCATATTCGACCGGATGCGTGGTCATGCGGAAGCGTGTGACTTCTTCCATTTTCAACTCGATGTAGGCATCGAGCATCTCGTTGGAGAATACTCCGCCTCGGGTCAGAAACTCGCGGTCTTTGTCGAGATAATCGAGCGCCTGATCCAGGCTGGAACAGACGGTGGGAATCTTCGCATCCTCTTCCGGCGGCAGGTCGTACAGATTCTTGTCGGCGGGATCGCCGGGGTGAATCTTGTTCTGCACGCCGTCCAGGCCGGCCATCATCATGGCGGTGAACGCCAGGTAGGGGTTGGCGGTAGGATCCGGGAAACGCACCTCGATGCGCCGCGCCTTGTCGGACTGGACGTAGGGAATGCGGATCGAGGCGGAACGGTTGCGTGCCGAATAAGCCAGCTTGACCGGCGCTTCGAAGCCCGGCACCAGCCGCTTGTAGGAGTTGGTGCCAGGGTTGGTGATGGCGTTGAGGGCGCGCGCATGCTTGATGATGCCGCCGATGTAATACAACGCAAACTCCGACAGGCCGGCGTAGCCATTGCCGGCAAACAGGTTCTTGCCGCCCTTCCAGATTGACTGGTGCACATGCATGCCGGAACCGTTGTCGCCGACGATGGGCTTGGGCATGAAGGTGGCTGTCTTGCCGTAGTTGTGAGCGACGTTCTGGACGATGTACTTGAGTACCTGGGTCTGGTCGGCGCGGCGCACCAGCGTGTTGAACAGCGTGCCGATTTCGCACTGACCGGCGGTGGCGACTTCGTGGTGATGCACCTCGACCGTAACGCCGCAGGCTTCCAGCGCCAGACACATGGCGGCGCGGATGTCATTGAGGCTGTCGACCGGCGGCACCGGAAAATAACCGCCTTTGACGGACGGGCGATGACCGGTATTGCCGCCTTCAAATTTTTCGCCCGACGCCCAGGCGGCTTCTTCGGAAAACACTTTGCAGTATGAGCCGGACATGTCCACCTTCCACTCGACCGAGTCGAAAATGAAAAACTCGGGTTCCGGGCCGAAGTAGGCGGCATCGCCCAGGCCGCTGCTCTTCAGATAAGCCTCGGCGCGGCGGGCGATGGAGCGCGGATCACGGTCATAGCCCTTGCCGTCGGACGGCTCGACCACGTCGCAGGTAATCACCAGGGTGGTTTCATCCATGAACGGGTCGATGTATGCGGTGGCCGGATCCGGCATCAACAGCATGTCGGAGGCCTGGATGCCTTTCCAGCCGGCAATCGAAGAGCCGTCGAAGGCGTGACCTTCTTCGAACTTGTCGACGCCAACCACGCGCGCCGGCACGCCCACATGCTGCTCCTTGCCGCGTGTATCGGTAAACCGGAAATCGACGAACTTGACTTCTTTATCCTTGATGAGCTTTAAAACTTCTTGCGGCGACATGATTGAGTCTCCTTGCGGGTTAATACATCCAGTATGGGGAATTTACTTGGGGTAGATGAGCAGCTTTTATGCCATGCGGTGTGTGTAGGCATGTAATTGTGCCATAAGGGCATTATTGTAGTTTCCAAAAAACGGATGCACCAGTACGGTGCAAAAATAAAGATACATGCACTATTTTGGTGCTATACAACAATTAAGGCTGACCGCGCTGAAATAAGGATCGTTCGCCAGATGTTCCGCCAGGTGGCGTTCAATGCTCACAACGCGGTTTCGATCAAAGCAAATTTCACTCGGCAGGAATACTTCGGCTTCAACACGATTGCCGAGGTAATGCAGCAGGGTTTTTTCAAATTGGGGCAGATCCACGCCCACCAGCGTGCGCAAGTGTTCCAGCAGCGCCTCGCGCTCGGGCAAGTCGATCTCAGCGCCATGCGATCCGGCGCCGGTATCTTCTTCTGCATCGACATGCACCAGTACATCGAGCACCTCCGGATGCGCCGCCAGCACCCGCGACCGCGCCGTCTCGGCGATGCGATGGCCTTCCGACACGCTGATCCGGGCATCCACCTGGATATGCGCGTCAGCCAGCACCTGGTGCGCCATGCGCCGGGTACGCAGCTCGTGCAGGCCGAGCACCCCGGAGGCGCCGCGCAAGGTGACGCGGATACGCTCCACCTCCTCGTCGGAAAGCGCGGTATCCACCAGCTCCCGAATCGCTTCGTAGGAAAACTTGAAGCCCATGCGCAGGATCATGAAGCCGACAATAATCGCCGCCACCGGATCGAGAAAACGATAGCCCAGCAGGCTGCCGCCGATGCCCGCCGCCACCACCAGCGATGACGCAGCGTCGGAGCGCGCATGCCAGGCATTGGCGACCAGCATCGGTGAACGCAATTTTTCCGCCACCTTCAGCATGTAGCGGAACAAACCCTCCTTCGCCGCCAGCGCCACCAATGCCGTCCACAGCGCAATCGGCGCGACCGGCGGCAACTCGTCGAGATACTGCAAACGCAAGCCTGCCGACCACAGAATCGCGCCGCCCGTGCCGGCCAGCAACAAGCCCAATGCCAGGGAGGCGGCGGTCTCGATGCGGTGATGGCCGTAAGGATGATCTTCGTCAGCCGGATGGCGGCTCTGGTTGTTGGCGAACAGCACCATGAAATCCGCCACCAGATCAGACAGGGAATGGAAGCCGTCCGCCACCAGGCTTTGCGCGTGCGCCACGATGCCGATACCGATCTGCATCAGGGTCAGTGCAGTATTGACGGCGACACTGACCCAGGTAACTCGCTGCGACTCCCGGTAGCGAACGGGGTCGAGCATTTCGGGCGATAGCAGGGGTTCTTCCAGAGGCATGGCAAACGACCGGGCTTCGGCCTATACTTTGTATTCCGTAATTCTAACGTCTCGCGTCACAACCATGGGCAGCCACACCGAAATTCTGCAACACTCAGGGCAACGCGCCATCGTCAACTTCGACCGCTACAATCACCTGGCCGATGAGGACGCGCAGTTGCGCATCGTCAAAGCCCGCGAGCAACTCGGCAAGCGCGCTGTGCTGCTGTGCCATCACTACCAGCGCGCCGATGTTTATCGGCATGCCGACATCACCGGCGACTCGCTCAAGCTGTCGCGCCTGGCCTCCCAGTCGGACGCCGAGTTCATCGTGTTCTGCGGCGTGCATTTCATGGCCGAGGTCGCCGACATTCTGTCGCGTCCCGAACAAATCTCCATCCTGCCCGACCTCGCCGCCGGCTGCTCGATGGCCGACATGGCCAGCCTAGCCAAGGTCGAGCGCTGCTGGCGCGAGATTGGCGAAGTATTGAATCCGGATGAACACTTCACCCCCGTCACCTACATCAACTCCGCCGCCGACCTGAAAGCTTTTTGCGGCGAGCACGGCGGTACCGTGTGCACTTCCAGCAATGCCACGAAAATCCTTGAGTGGTCTTTCGCCCGGCGCGACAAAGTGCTGTTCTTTCCCGACCAGCACCTGGGGCGCTGGAGCGGACACAAGATGGACATACCGCTGGAGCAGATGCTGGTGTGGGACCCCGACCTGGAAATGGGCGGCCTCACCCCCGCGCAAATTCGCAATGCCCGCATCCTGCTGTGGAAAGGCCATTGCTCGGTGCACCAGATGTTCCAGCCGGCGCATATCCTGCGCTTTCGCAATCAATACCCGGACGGCCTGGTGATCTCGCATCCGGAATGCAGCTTCGAGGTATGCCAGCAGTCCGATTTCATCGGCTCGACCGAGACCATCCTGCGCACAGTGAAAGATGCCGCGCCCGGCACGCGCTGGCTGGTCGGCACGGAACTCAACCTGGTCGAGCGTCTCGCCGAGGAGGTCAAGGCGGAAGGCAAGATCGTCCAGTTCATGTCGCCCACCGTCTGCATGTGTTCGACCATGCAGCGCATCGACCCGCAGCATCTGGCCTGGACCCTGGAGAATCTCGCTGCGGGCAATGTGGTGAATCGCATCAGCGTACCGCCGCACGAGGCGGCGCTGGCAAAGGTGGCGCTACAGCGCATGCTCGACGCTTCCTGATCTGGTCAGACTTTGACAAACCAGCGTTTGCGCCACATCACCCAGGCCACCAGGAACATCGCGGCGTTGAACAGCAGCGCGAACAACAGCGAGGTGTCGATGGGCGAGAGTCGCAGAACATGGAGCGCACCGGCAAGTAAATTCTTCAACGAGACCGGCGTTCCGTCCGGCTGGGTTATTTTGATGAAGCCCAGCATTTTGGCGACCAAGCTGGAGAACGCGAAAATGAACAAGGCGTTCATGCCGTAAATGATCAGGGGTGTCGCCAGAATCCGCGCTTTGGCGCGGATCGCCGCCGACTCGATCACGTCGAGAAACCCGTAAAACACCGAGAACATGATCAGCGCCCAGCCGGTCATGAAGATGCAATAGGAAGTGGTCCACAGACTTTTATTGATCGGCATCAGGATGGCATCCAGCACGACGCCAATCCAGAGAAACGCCAGGCCGGCAAGCAACATCCAGACGGTTTGCGCCGCGCGTGTATACCTGCTCATCAGCCACTGGCCGGCAAGCACACCGAAGAGTTGACTGCACAACGCCGGCAAGGTGGACACCAGGCCTTCAGGATCCCAGGTTTTCGACAGCGGCCACAGATGCCCGCCAAGCAGCCAGCGGTCGACATACGCGCCGAAATCCGCGCCGGGTTGCAGCAGTCCCGCATGGATTACACCGTTCTGGTCTGGTACCGGCGCCCACAGCATCAAGGCGGTATATACGGACAACAGCGCAACGATCCAGGCGCATTGCCACTGCCAGCGGAAGAACACTACGATAGGCGCGGCCAGCGCGGTGCACAGGGCAATCCGCTGTAGTACGCCGGGGATGCGCAGGCTGCTCCAGTCAAATGCAGGAACCAGGTTGAGCGACAAGCCGACCAGGAAAATGATCGCCGCGCGCTTATACAATTGAGCCAGCAAGACGGCTTTGCCGGCGCCCTCATCGGCACGCCAGCCCAGCGACAGGCGCATCGAAACCCCGGCGATGAACAGGAAGAAAGGAAAAATCCAGTCGGTGAAAGTCCAGCCGTGCCATTTTGCATGCGCCAGTTGCGGATAGAGATGGTTCCAATCGCCGGGATTATTGACCAGCACCATCGCGGCAATGGTAAATCCACGAAAGGCATCGAGTGAATCCAGACGTGGGCGCGCGGGAGTAAACATCGGTTGGCTTAGGGGGCAGAAATTCCTGGGCGTGACGCCAGCCACAGGCCGAGGAAGGTGATCGCGCCATTGACGATCAGCAGCTCCAGGCCGATTTGATAACGGCCGAATAGCGCAGCTTGAAACGCATCAATCAGAAAACTGATCAAGGGTGCGGCTATCGCAATCCACGGCGCCAGCGAATCGCGCACTTTGCGCCTGGTCAAAATGCCGAACGCAAACAATCCCAGCAGCGGCCCATAGGTGAACGCCGCAAGCTTCAAAATCAGGCCGATCATGCTGCTGCTGTCGATCCATTTGAACACCATAATCAGAAGTAGGAATATCGCAGCAAAACCGAGATGAACGCGATGTCGGATATGTTTAAGCTCGGCCTCACCAAGATTCTCCCGCTTTTGCAGCGAAAGTATGTCGATGCAAAAACTGGATGTCAGCGCCGTGATTGCGCCATCTGCACTGGGAAACAACGCCGAAATCAACGCGATTACAAAAATCACCTGCAACAGCGACGGCAAGTGCCCCAATGCCACAGCGGGGAAAATTTTGTCGCCTATGTCTGTCACACCTGCTGTCGGCGCATATAAATACAGCAGCCCGCCCAGGAATAAAAACAGCAGCACGACGCACACCATGATGAGCGCCAGCGTGACCATGTTTTTCTGTGAATTGGCGAGCGTTTTCACCGAGATGTTTTTTTGCATCATTTCCTGATCCATGCCGGTCATCGCAATTGCAATAAACATCCCGGCCAGAACCTGTTTTAGCCAGAATTCCCTGCTGTCAATGTCCGTCACGAATATTGTTGACAACCCGCGTGCATCCATTTGAGCCCAGGCTTGATAGATGGACAGGTTCAGGCCGTTGAGCAAATAGAGTACGCTCATGACCAGACCCAGCAGCATGCAGGAAGTTTGCAGGGTATCCGTCCATACGATGGTCTTCACCCCGCCTTCATAGGTGTACAGCAGAATCATCATGATGATGACGGCGGCAGTCAGCCAAAACGGCACGTGCAGGCTGTCCAGGATCGCGTCCTGCAAAATATTGATTACCAGATACAGGCGCGCCGTTGCCCCCACAGTGCGTGACAGAATAAAAAAAGAAGCACCGGTTTTTCTCGAGCGCGGACCCAGCCGGATACCCAGAAAATCGTAAATCGAAGTGAGATTCAGCTTATAGAAAATGGGCAGCAGTACGAAGGCGATTACAAAGTAGCCGATCAATTGCCCAAGCACGATTTGGAAATAGGTAAACGCTGTCGCGCCCACCGCGCCGGGAACGCTGATAAACGTCACGCCGCTCAAGGACGTGCCAATCATGCCGAATGCCACCAGCATCCAGTTGCTGTTTTTATTGCCTATGAAAAACGCGTCGTTGTTCGCCCCCCGCGATGTTGCCCACGCCACCGCAAGCAGCAGCAAAAAGTAACTGATGACGAGAGAGAACAGCAGTGTGGGTGACATGGCGATGAGGGCGCCTTCAACCGAAGGCGCCCGTATAGCAAGCACTTACGTAATTATTGCCGGTAAGTTAGCGACACGCCGAACGACCTGCCGATCACATTGTAAGTGTCGGGGTAGGTGTTGAATGTTCCAGGGTTTTTCGGTTGCGGCGGCTGTTTATTCAAAAGGTTGTCGATACCGAAATTGACCGTCACCCCCTTGACTGGCGCGCGCCACGAAAGATTCACGTCAAAGTAATCTTGCGCGGCAATGGTTTCCGTGCTGCCGACCGTACTGTCCCGCACCTTGCCGATACGTGTCCAGCCCAATTGCGTTGTCACCGGATTCCGGTCCCAGGTCAGTGACGCGCGATGACGATAATCCGGCGCCACCAGCGTCACGGCATCGGAAGAACAGCGGAATCCATAGGTACCCTTGCAATCAATCGGATCGAGCACCGGGTTTTTCTGAATCATGTACTTCTGGACGATTGAAGCTTGATATTGCCAGGTCAGTTTCTGTCCGGTCAGTCCAAACGGAGCATCCTGCTTGTAGCTGGCGCCAATGTCGAGGCCTTCCTGCTGGATGACGGCCAGGTTGCGATCAACCGGGTATCCGTTGAGGATGCGGCCAGTCACCGGATCGCGCGTGACGGCCTGGCAGAGCGGATTGTCGGCCCGGGGATCGGTGATATAGCAACTGGTCAGTGCGTCGATGGGTTGAACCTGCCCCACCGCGTCCTTGATCTTGACGCTGTAATAATCGACCGTCAGATTAAGTTCCTTCAAGCTCCGTGGCGTGAAAACCGCGCCGAGTGTCTTGGTCGTGCCTTTTTCGGCGCGGATATCCGGGTTGCCGCCGAAGAAATAGCCACCGGTCAAGAGCGTCGGGTCCAATGAGTTGTACGAGCCGACGGCAGGCGCGTTGAAACGCCTGCATTGCTCGGGATTTCCGGTGCCAAGCACGCAAGGGTCACCCGCGTACCTGGGTCTGAGACGCGCGACGTTCACCAGGCTGTTGAAGGGGATGGAAAAGATCGGGTTGGCGAACTCACCGATGTTGGGCTCGCGGATAACCGATTGGCGCGTGGCGCGCAGGCGAAAATCTTCGCTGAGCGCCCACGAAGCACCGATTTTGTCGGACTTGTAACTGTTCGATTGTCCCACCGATTTTTTGTAGGCGGAATTGCGCGTCGCGCCTTCAATCGAAAAGTTTTCGACGAAGGGCAACTTGGCCAAAATTGGGATGAGCACTTCAGCATAGGTTTCATTGGCGCGGAAAAACGGCGGCACAGCAGGGCCAGTCTCCACGCCCTGGCTGAATGAGAGACCGAGATCAGGGTTGTAGTCGAAGGCGCCGGTTTCGAGCCGGGATTCAACGCCGATGGCAAAACCCACTGGGCCGGCTGGAAGTTTGAAAACATCGCTGCTATCGCCCGAAACTGTCGCGGCAGCTACGGATTGTTTGCGCTCGCGGTCACCATATTTGAACTGTTGTGCAAGCGACGATAAATCCGCGCCGGGGCCAAAGATATCGGTCGTGTTAACCAGGCCGGCAAATCTGGATTTTATGCCGTCGCCATTGACGACAATTGACTCCTTCGAGCTGCCAACCTGTCCGTAAACATCCCAACTGACGGCGTCGGTGATCGGGCCGCGCAGACCTAACTGTGCCTGAAACGTATCCCGGTTATTTTCAGCAGTCTTCACGCCGAGCTCGCTCAGTGAGCGGTTGATCTGAACCTGCGCCGTGCCGTTCACGAAGGTCAATAGGCTGCGAGCCTCCGGTGGAATGAAAGGATTACTGCTGTTGACGGCAAATACGCCGCTGACCACGGCGGGCGCCTGCCCCGAGCGCGGCGCGCCGATCGTCTTGACGTTGGAATACATGATTCTTCCATAGGCCTGAAGGTCATTGGTCAGGTCGTATTTGAAGAACCCCGATGCATTCAATCGTTTCATCGGCTGGACCAGCATGTATCCGGGTGTGTAGTCAGTGGTTTGCGGCGTCAGCGTGAATTGATTGGCCTGGTTAACCGAAAATTTGCGTCCGCTGGCCACATCGGTGAAGTTGCCTCCGGCGCCAGCGAGTAACAGGGGATTGTTCAGGGCAAAATCCCGGCTGCCGGCAAGCAAGGCTTCGCGTTCCGTGTGTTCGAGGTAGCCCACAAAACTGCCGCGATCACCCAAAGCGGCCCCGTAGGTGGCATTCACGCCATATTGCGAACCGCCGCCCCGTACCGCACGATAGTTGGTGGAAGCCTGTATGCCTCTAAAGTCATCATTGATGATGAAATTGACCACGCCGGCAACCGCGTCTGCACCATAGACGGCGGCAGCGCCGCCGGTCAGGATGTCAACCCGCTTCAACAGTGGCGCGGGGATGAAATTAACATCCACTGCATTGCGAAAACTGAACGGCACCGCGCGCGTACCGTTGATGAGCACCAGTGTCCGGTTCTGGCCAAGGTTGCGTAAATCCAGGGTTTGCGCGCCGAAAGCATCACTGCCGGCCGATGTGCTATTAACACCGCCCGCCAGTTGCGGAAGTTTCACTGAAAAATCCTCCACCGTCACCGCACGAAGAAGTCCCAGTTCCTCGGCGCTGATCTGGCTCACCGGACTGGTTGATGTAAGACCTGCCGCCTTGATCCGCGTGCCGGTTACAACGATAGCCTCGACTGCCTCCTGCCTGGACTCCGGCGGTGTGTCGTCGTTTTTTTTCACAGCATTCTGTTGTGCAACAGCGCTCGCATTTCCGAGCGCAACAACGGCTAATACTGTAGTGGCGCGTAGCAGCAGCGTTATTGGCTTCATCTCTCCTCCTGATGTTTAGAGTTGCCTGTGTTTGAGCTACCTTACTGGGTACTCAGGTACTCGAAAATTATTGGTATTTTTGTGGTATTAATTTTTACACGATACGTTAAACATAGTCAAGGCCCATTATTCAGGGTCGCCAGGCCATTATTTATGCCGGTTTCCCTGAATAAACGCGCCGTGGCTTAAAAAAACTAATACCACTTTTCAGGTATGCGGGTATATGATTTTTCTCAGGAAGGAAATGAAATTTTCCCCAGGGCTACGGAAGGGATGCCCTTGCGTGAGCCAAAATCGGATTTACCGCCAGATACGCTTTCGTTAGCCAGAATTGCGAACAGCACAGCCTCCTTGGCGTCGCCGCTTATGCCCAGGGCGTCTGTCCGTGAAAACCGGCATCCCAGCAATTCCTTCAACCAGCCTGTCAGCAGGGGGTTGTGCATGCCGCCGCCGGACATGTAAATATGGAAGTCGGCAATGCTGCGCTCTGTGCCGTGCGCGCATTTTAAAATTGCCTCGGCAATGGTTTCAGCGCTGAATCGCGTGAGCGTCGCCAGCAGGTCATGCGCCGAAATATTTTTTGTATTGCTTGATTCTTGCGCATGGCGAACGTATTCGATACTGAATAACTCAGGCCCGGTGGTTTTGGGAAAGGATTGCCGGAAAAACCTGTCGGACTTCAGTGCGGCCAGCAAGTCTTGATTGACGCTGCCCTGCCGGGCGAGTTCGGCATCCCTGTCGCAGGCACGCTCCGGGTAATTCAAGCGGGTAAACGCATCGATCAGCGTGTTGCCGGCGCCTGTGTCGGTGACGAATACTTCTTCCGGATTCATGCTGGCAGGTAAATACGTGAAGTTGGCGATGCCGCCGAGGTTGAGCATGATGCGGTTTTCGCCCTTCCTGCCAAAAATATAATAGTCGCCATAAACCGCCAGCGGCGCGCCCTCGCCGCCTGCAGCAAGGTGTTTTTGCCGGAAGTCAGAGAGCGTGATGATGCCGGTTCCGACTGCGATGTGGTCGCCATCGCCGATTTGCAGCGTCGCGTTGGGAAATTTTTCCAGGGCATGCAAAACTTTGGGCGCATGCAGCACTGTTTGCCCATGCGACGCTATCAAATCAACTTCACTGGCTGGGACGCGCCATTTCCCGAGGCAATCCAGGATCATCCCGGCATGGAGAATGCCGATCCACTCGTTCAAAAGCGCCAGGTGCTGAAAATCAATTGTTTGCTTCGCAAAAACCTGCCGAATTTCGGCTTTGATATCGTCAGTGTAAATAACAGTTTCAAAATTTTGCAACGTGACTTTGGTGGTTTCACCGGACCCTGACACCTCGCACAGTGCAACATCCAGGCCATCCAACGAAGTCCCGGACATCAGGCCGATAATTCGCCGTGAGGGTTTTCCGGCGAGTTGATAAAGCAGTTCAATATTCCGGTTCAAGCTTCTCTCCACATTTCCGCAACGAAATCATAGTAGTCACTGCGGCAATATGAGTGCGTCAGTTCAACAGCCTGGCCGGATGCAAGGTAAGCAATGCGGGTAATAAATAATACCGCTTTCCCCTTTGCGACACCCAATTGCTCCGCGAGACGCGGCTCGGCATTGAGCGCGCGGATATGCTGCAAGGCGCGCACAGGAACCTGACCGATTTTTGCGAGATATTCATACAATGAATCCTTGACCGCTTTGGGCTCTGCCAGCACGCTTTGCGGCAGTATGCTCAACTCATACGCCATCACTACGTCGTCCGCCAGGCGCAGCCGCTCCAGGCGCGCGACTTTGACGTTTGTCGACAGCCCCAGACTGAGTTGCTCATCCGGGGTGGCATGGGTGATTGAACGATCAAGCCAGCGCGAACTCGGCTCATAACCGCGCCGATGCAGCTCCTCGGAAAAACTCGTCAGCCGTGATAGCGGCTGCTCCAGATGCGGCGCGATGTAGTTGCCGGAGCCGCGCTTGCGCAGGATCATGCCCCGGCCAACCAACTGGTCAATCGCCTTGCGTGCGGTTACGCGCGATACGCCAAGAGATTCCGCCAGCAGCCTCT
Organism: Betaproteobacteria bacterium; assembly: GCA_016194935.1. Classification (GTDB taxonomy): domain Bacteria; phylum Pseudomonadota; class Gammaproteobacteria; order Burkholderiales; family Rhodocyclaceae; genus JACRAR01. The sequence goes on along the minus strand of JACQAO010000070.1, from coordinate 80,355 downwards.
CGGATGGCAACGCCTCGTGCACCTTGTAGCGTCCCAGGCGGATATCCTCCTCCAGCTTGCGCGCAAGCTGAAGATAGAGCGGAGAGTTATCGCGGTCGTCCGGCTTGGATTCGGCGACGATACGTTTTTTCATTGACCTCTTTCACAGTGATAAGTCCAATGTAATACCAAATATATCACGCCCATTTGTTACAGGGGATTTAAGGCTGCTACTGCCTGACTTGCCCAAAATCCGGGTACATACACAAAAAATTGATTGTTTTCCGGACGCAAGCTCTCGCTATGCACAGCATAAACAGTTCATCAAACATTTCGTTGACAGTATTTCAAAGACGTTTTATTCTCCGCGCCAGCACGCTATGTAGTTTTATTTCTAATAATAAGTTACATATGTATCATTACTACAAAAATCCTTGCACGTTGAATAGCTCCCGGTTCTAGCCATCCAGTCCGGTTTCTTGGGAGCCGCTTTGCAGGGGCTTGTTAAATGGGAAAGTGCAGTCTCGGAGGAGATGAACATGCATCGACGCATCTTATCGGCAGTGATAACTGCGATTCTGATGGTAGTGTCACTGGCCATCACTCCCGTATTTGGCAGTGGTACAGCGCCAGGCGGCCCAGGTGTCGGGTCAAGCTGGGCCCCCGCACAGAAATCATTTCTCGGCACTTCTGCCAGCAGTACATCCAAAGTTTACTTTACTGGTTACCGTGACATCGTCACGGAGATTTTTTACCCGACACTGGATAATCCCAACACCGTCGACTTACAGTTTCTGGTTGGAGATACGGCAAAGACTTTTGTCGACGAAGAAAAGGTCCAAGCCAGCTACACAGCAACGCAACCGGACAAGCGGTCAATGACCTGGGCCACAAGCACAACCAATAGCGGCCACAACTGGCAAATCAGCAAGACTATTTTTGTTGATCCGACACGAAACTCACTGATCCAGCGCACTACATTCACTGCGCTCAACGGCTGGAACGTCAGTAATTTCAATGTCTATATCCTCCACAACCCCTCGATCAACGATGCGGGTTCGGGCGACACCGGCAAAACGCTCGCTTCGGGCGGACGCACCCTGCTGGTCGCATCGAAATCGACGCGCGCTTCCGCTATCGGCGTATCTCTGCCCTGGAAGGTAATCAGTGGCGCCGCCATGAGTTCCGTAGGCTTTGTGGCAGTCAATGACGGCTGGACAGACTTGCTCGGCGGCGTGGCCGACAAAACCATGAACTACACCTATGACACTGCGTTGAATGGCAATGTAGCGCAAATGGGTTGGATCGACTTTGGCGGCAGCACCGCAACCAGTATTTCGTTCGATGTAGTTGTCGGTTTCGGCGCGACTGAAACCGAGGCCATGAATACGGCCAATGCGAGCCTTGGGGACAACCTCACCACGCTGCGATCAACATACGACAATGAATGGCATACCTACAATAACTCACTTAGCACGCAGGGAGGCACTGCGGATGACCAGTACTATCTAGCCGTGATGTCACTCAAGTCGATACAGGACAAAACGAATGGCGCGATGATTGCCGGCATGGGTACTCCGTGGGGAGAAACCGCCAATGACACGGTGAATACAGGCGGCTATCATCTTGTATGGGCGCGTGATCTGTTCAAATTCGCAAATGCGCTGATTACCGGTGGCGATACGGCTTCTGCGTCATCCGCTGTGAGCTTTTTGTTCAACGTACAGCAGCAGGCTAGCGGTCGCTTCCCGCAGAATTCGCAAATCAATGGCACGCCCTACTGGAACGGCACCCAAATGGATGAACAGGCGATGCCGATTATGCTGGCCTATCGTCTTGGCCCGGCAGTCTATAACCCGATCTGGCCGAAGATCAAATTGACTGCCGATTACATAGTCGCCAATGGCCCGTGGACCCAACAGGAGCGCTGGGAAGAAACCTCGGGTTATTCCCCTTCGACCATTGCCGCCGAAATTGCCGGTCTTGTCGCTGCTGCAAAAATAGCCCTCGCAAATAACGATACCGCCAGCGCATCAACTTACCTGCGCACCGCAGATTACTGGCAGCAGAATGTGACGGGATGGACCTACACAAATACGGGTCCACTGGGCGCCGGCAAGTACTACATCAGGATAAATCCCGCCGCAAAGAGCGGTACGGGCGCCGGTCCCCAGATTTACAACCCCACCAGCGGTCCGGATAGCGCGTCGACCTACACGATAGGGAATGGCGGTGGAACACACGATCAACGCAAAATAATTGACGGCGGATTCCTTGAGCTTGTTCGCATGGGGGTCAAGAGTCCTAACGACGGCACAATTGTTGCAACCATGCCGGTTTACGACAGCGCCATCAAACAGACCATCAGCGGGAAAGGCGATGCCTGGTTCCGCTATAACTTCGACGGCTATGGCGAGCAGAATGACGGCAGCAATTACAACGGCACAGGCAAGGGGCGTCTCTGGCCGATCTTCACCGCTGAACGCGGAATGTACGAGATTGCCAAGAGCGGCCTCGGCAGCAGCGGCAGCACCTACCTGGCCGCCGTCAAGGCATTCTCAACCCCGGAGGGATTCGTCTCGGAGCAGGTCTGGAATAACACCGCGTCAATCACTCCCGGTATTGATGGCGGCTGGCAAACCACTACACCTTCGCCCTATGTGGCAGGTAACCCAACCAAGTCAATTGCGCCTTTGAGCTGGGCAATGGGCGAATACATCAACCTGCTGGCCTCGATCAAGGCCAACAAAGTCATCGATATTCCTCAGTCCGTCTGTTCACGCTACAACAACTGCACCATCCCGGCGGCGGCGGGCCAGGTGCAGGCGGCCGTAAACGTGACGGCAAGCACCACGCCCGGGCAATGGATGTACGTGACCGGCAGCGTGGCTGAACTGGGCTCATGGAATACCGACCTGGGTACTCCAGTGGATCCGGCCAGCTACCCGGTCTGGAAGAACAAAGTGAATTTACCTGCAAGCTCTGCGATTTCCTATAAATACTACCGCAAGAACAGTGACGGTACGGTGACGTGGGAAAACCTGCCCGGCAATGGCAATCGCACACTGAATACGCCCGCTACCGGAACCGTGACGTTGTCCGATACAGTGGTCTGGTAACTCTGCAACACCTTGACCTGCAAGCTGTGCCGGATATGTACTGGGTTACCCGATCAAAGTTTGCAACATCGCCAGAATGAATGCCAGGACACCAACATTAAGCGTCATCACTCTGGTCGTAGCGTATTTCGTCGTGACCCACCACGCTGACAGGCAAGACACAGCGGTTGTGTCGTCCTCTGTCAGCGCTGGTTATCCTGAACCATATGCTGACCACTCATCATTTTCCCAGGACTGCCCTGCGAATACTGCTTTAAATCCGTTCAGCCATTCCTCAGCGAACTGCGACGGCTGGAGTGATGCGCTCCCGGCCACGGCTGATCAACAGGCAAATACGGCTGACGCTTCCGCCATAGGAAATACGCTGCGTGAGCTGGCGCAATGCAATAAATCATATCGTGATGGCAGGGAGACCCCGGCGCTCTGCAGTAAGCTTGCGTCGACGGAAGCCAGCCTGACGGATCGACTTGAATACCTGTCCGGACAAGGTAACTCGCAAGCCCGATTCGAGCTGGCGATTCAACTTCAGCGTCAGGCGCAAAGCGCCGGTCGCCGGCCTTTGAATGCAGCCGATATAGCGGAAAACACCCAGTTACAGCGAGCCGTCGCTCTATTGGCGGAAGCTGTCGCGGCAGGGAATCCCGACGCACAAAGATTCAAGGATGCCATGGGAGATCACGCCAGGCTGCTGCATACCGGGCGCTGACCGGAATTACTGAATCAATCAATCGCTGCAACTACGCCCACTACCGATATTTTTTGGTTACTTTTTTTTAGGCTTATGTAGCTTGAGCCGAGCCGAATTCGGCTTGGGTTTTGCGGCTTTGCGTCTCGATTTAACTACAGCCTTGACAGGTGTGCTTTCCCCCGGTTCTTCCGGCCACGACCCGCTGCGGCTCATCGCAACACCCATGGCAAGAGTGTCAATGATAAGCAGGTGCAGAATGCGGCTGATCATGGGTATCTGGATATCGGCATCCTCCATATTGTCTACCTCCACAGCTACCGTCGCCCGCTCGGCCAGAGGCGACTGTCCTTCGGTAATCGCCACAACGAAGGCGCCTTTAGAGACGGCTTTATCGACAGCCTCTACCAATTCTGTGATTTTTCCGTTGCCGGAAAAGACTACCAGCACGTCTTCGGCAGACATTGCGTTCACTGCCAGCAGTTGCAGTCGAGTATCCGTGTAAGCAGTGGTAGCTATGCCCAGACGCAGAAATTTGTATTGCGCATCCTGCGCCACAATGCCGTAATTTCCTACACCGAAAAACTCGATGCGTCGCGCCTTCAGCAGCAAAGCGACGGCCTGGTCGATGGCGACACGATCCAGTTGATGGCTGGCCTCAAGAATCGCCGACGCGGTATTTCCGAACACCTTTGCGCCGCGTTCCTGAGAGGAATCGCTGCTGGTGACCTGGGTATGCGTGACCGGGATAGTTGCGGTAAGACCCGCAGCGAGTTTCAGCTTGAAGTCGGATAGACCTACGCATCCTATCGTGCGGCAGAAGCGGATCACGGTCGGCTGACTGACGCGCACGCTTCCGGCGATTTCGGAAATCGGATTGGTCAACATCGCATGCGGCTGCGACAATGCATAATCGGCCACCAGGCGTTCAGAGGGCGTCAACGTAGCGCGCAATTTCCGGATTTTATTTATGATCGAGCCGCTGCGCGCGCGCTTGTGTAATTGAGCAGCAAGAATCGCCGAAGTTCCGAGAAAGGTGGCGGTATCCGAGGTGATGACATACGTAGGGATGTGCGCCAGAAAATCGCTGAAGCGGCCCTTTGACTCGAAGCGCTGGCGAAACGCCGAGGAATCGAAATAATCTCCCAGGCGCGGCGGAATACTGCCGCCGATGTAGACTCCGCCATGGGCGCCTAGGGTGAGCGCGACGTTTGCCGCGACGGTACCCAGCATGCCGCAAAAGGTATCGAGGGTTTCCACGCAGATCGGGCATGCTTTGCGCAGACCCCGGCGCGTAATTTCTTTGGCGCCTATCGACGCAGCGGGTTTCCTTGCCCGTTCGCACAGCGCGCGATAAGTCAGCTCGATACCCGGTCCTGTTACCAATCTTTCTGCGGAAACGTGATCGAAGCTTTTCCACGCGTATTGCAACAGGTATAACTCACGCTCGTCCTGCGGCGAGAAGCTGGCATGCCCGCCTTCTGCACCCAATGAAAGCCAGCCGTCATCCATTGGCACCAGCGCCGAGACGCCAAGGCCGGTTCCCGGCCCAACCAACCCTATCACGCTGCTCCGATCAGCCTCGCCCCCGCCGATCTGTCGCCTTTGCTCAGGTTTAAGGTAGGGCAAGGCCATGGCCAGCGCAGTGAAATCATTGACCACCAGCAATGTGTCCAGATTGAGGCGGGCGCGGGTCTCTTCGATGGAAAAGTGCCAATGGTAATTGGTCATTTGCACCGCATCGCTATCCACCGGATTGGAGATGGCAACCGCCGCGTGGTGTATCCAGATATCACCCAGGGTATCGAGATAGGCGCGCACTGCCGAGAAAAAATCCGGATAGTCGGCGCAGCGCAACGCCATGACATTCTCCAGTTGATTTGGCGCTGTCTCAATGGCGAAACGTGCATAGGTACTGCCGATATCGGCGAGCAGGCGTTGGCTATCTGTTTCGATCATAACCGATGGGGGCCGCATGGGATTGTTTAACGGTGCTGCAAATCATACCTGACATGCTTTCCTGGTATGCAATTACCCGTAGCAAAAAATCAACTCCCCCCGTTTCAGATAACCAATGATCTGAAGCCTGGTATGCCGCCAGATTCAGCCGCCAGTCGTCAAAAGCACCGGCCAGCTCAAAAACTGAATTGAATGGCTTCGTCAATCAAGTATAGGCGCGGCGAACCCCGGAGGACTGTTACATCACCAATAAGTAGTTAAACTACTGCAAAGCCAAATCAATAAAGTTAAATATTTATTATTAAATATCATTAAGTTACTTAATATTTACAGGCATAGCCCATGTCATGAAAATCTTTTTTATAAAACTCGTTGACTTATGCTTGTAATATTATAACATTGCGTACAACAAAAAAGCCCCGCTCTAAAACAGTGGGGATAGAAGCCTCAGCAAATATGAGGAGGAGAAAATTTCATCGCTCATCTGCATTGAAACTGCAGAAAAGTCGCCTCGCCAACTGCGTCGTAAGGACGCACGCGCCTGGCAACAATGCCTCCAGCAATTTACTGAGTTCCTGTGGGAACGAAAGAAAATCTCGTGGCCCACGCCTGGCAACGATTGTTGATCGATAAAGCAAGTGCACCACCGGCAGTAATGAAGCAGCGACACCACGTCCTTGACTGGCAGTACAAAATTATTTTTTAGGGGAAAATCATGCAAAAGAAACTACAGAAAGCGATACTGGCTACCGGGGCGCTGATCGCAAGTCATTCCGCACTTGCCCTGGACTACCACGGATATTTCCGCGCAAATACCGGCTCCAACTCGGCCAGCGGCGGGCAAACCTGTTTCGGCCTGGCGGGCGCCGGATCCAAATACCGTCTTGGCAACGAGTGCGGCGTATACGGGGAGTTGATGCTGGGACAGGAAGTTGTCAAAACTGACGACGGCGCCAGCTTCAAGGCCAATGTAATGTTCAATATCATTAACGGTCAGGCCAGCAGCGCCAGTCTGTCCAAAGGCAGCGGTGAAATCGGTTTGCCGCAGGTTTATCTTTCAGCCGAGAAGGTACCCGAGCTTGGCGGCGCCACGGCCTGGATGGGGCGCCGCTACTACAAGCGCGAAGACCTCCACATCACTGACTTCTTTTACTGGAACCCGTCGGGCGTGGGCGCCGGTCTGGAAGATCTGCCGGTGGGTAACGCCGGAATGAAATTCAGCTACGCCCTCCTGCGGGAAGACAATACGACCACGCCGCTTGCCCTGAACACCGGCGATTCATCTACTCGTCATGACTTCCAACTGCGCGGCCTGAATGTCAACCCCGGGGGCAGCCTGGAGTTCGGCTTGGCGCTGATTGCCAAGGATAGCAATCTGGCAAATCGCAAAGGCGGCTCCATGCTCACCGTTCAGCACCGTCAATCGAATGTTTTTGGCAATGGCGAGAACAAGTTTGCCGTCCAGTACGGAACTGGTGCGGGCGTGGCTAATGGCGGCACCGGCGATACTACCAATGGAAGCGATGTTCATCGCTTCCGTATTGTGGAAGGCCTGTATTCTCAGCTGACCAACAAACTGGGCGGGCAACTGGTTGCCGTATATCAGAAAGATACCGCCAACGACATCACCAAAGCCAGTAAATGGACAACCTTCGGCGGACGTGTAGCTTATGGTCTGACTCAACATATCAAGCTCCTGGCCGACCTCGGTCGTGACAACGTCACCCCGGGTAATGGCGGCCCCTCCCGGAACCTGACGAAATTCACCATTGCCGCAGCACTGGCGGCGGGGCCCGGCTACTACTCCCGGCCAGAATTGCGCCTGTTCTACACCAATGCTAGTTGGAATGATGCGGCACGCAACGCAGCGTCCGCAGGAGATCCTCTGTCCTTGTCCGGGGTCTTCGGCAATGCCAAGCACGGATCAGTGATAGGTCTCAGCGCAGAATCCTGGTGGTAAGCCTCAAGTAGTACTGCAATGCTCCTGGTGTTGGGGTGGCAGGCGGACATCTGCATGCCACCCTTTTTTTCTGGGGGAATTGAACAAAAAACCATGGGCGGCTGCTCAATCCCTGGCTTCCTGCAACACACTCAAACTCCGTAGCGGTACATCTATTACGGATGGCTGTTTTCGTGATGGGGCTTATCCGATGAGATATCCAGTAGATAAAACTTTCCTGCATACGCCGATGAAAATTACCCCTGGATTCAGACGTAGCGTCGTAACCATGCCTGTATCGAGCAGCCGTAACTTCAGCAAGGCATTGGCGCTGATTGCCGTTAGCATCTTGCTGAACGGTTGTGGGACGATGCATATCCTCGGGCTATCCTCAGGGGTTACTGGGGCGGCTGAGTCTGGCGCCAAAGCCGTGACCGAGGTTTATCGCGGGAAATACAGCTTTGTCCGAATCGAGCCGAGCGAGTCTGGCGCGGCTGCGAATCAACCAATGCATGTAGATACCGGTCGGTTACGGGACGCACTGGCCGCATTGAAGGGCAAGAAAAATTCATTTTCCGGAATCCCATTGTTCACGTCCAAGGAGCTTGACGAACTTGTGCCGCCCTTGGCCAAAGCGCTTGAAAAAAGCCGGGCAGACGCGGATGTGGTATTTGCCGTCACCGGCGCACATGGCGCCCTGGGTCTGTTGCAAAGCCAGAGCGTGACGACAGGCCGGGCGTTCATAACCAATGGTCAATTGAACGTAATCTTTGGTCTGGCCCAGGTGAATTTTGAAGACGAGTTGCTCGGTAACCATACGCTAAGGCCATTTATACCCGGTAGTCGGGTACGGATAATCAATCCTGATAGTCAGCTTGAAGGCGCATCCTGGAAAGAAGCGCAGCCTGGTCGCGGTGACTGGCAAGTAATCGCCATGGGAAATTTATTGGTTCATCCCGGCGCCACATCTGCGAAACATCCACTCATTGACGCGCCTGTCGAAAAAGCAGGTCAGCCAGGCGCAAGCGAGATCGAACGCCGCCTGGAAATCCTCGAGCGCCTGAAACTACGCGGACTGATCACTGAACAGGAGTATCGGGATAAGCGCCGTTCAATATTGCAGGATCTTTGATTGATGCCATATCTTTTTGGTAGCAAAAAAATATCCGCGCAGTATCACGGCCAGACGCTGAATTGACTATGGAAAATACTGTTTTAGGAAAATCCGACTATGCAGCGGCAAAGTGGCTGACTGCCGATATTGGCGGAACCACGGTGCGCTTTGCACTGCTCTCAGAAGCCGGACAATTGGTCGGAAGCGTCGGCTACTTGCGCTGTGCGGACTTCCCCGGACCGGAGGCTGCGGCGCGCGACTTTCTCCGCAGCAAGGGGGATGTCCGCCTTACGTTCGCCGCATTTGCTGTCGCTGCTGCTGTCACTGCCCACGACAGCACCGATGCAGTCATGCTCACCAACAGTTTCTGGGAGTTTTCCAAGGAAAATATAAAGTCGGTTCTGGGTCTTGAACATCTTCTGGTAATCAACGATTTCGAAGCGCTCGCGCTCGCTCTGCCGACCTTGCATCCTCGACAGTATCAGGTGTTCTCCGGACCAGCATCCCTTCATATAAAAGCGCCGATGGCAGTCATCGGTCCAGGTACTGGACTTGGGGTGGCGGGAGTCATCCCGACGCACAACGACTGGATTGCCGTTGCTGGTGAAGGCGGTCACACAACGCTTGCCGCAACGGATGATTTCGAAATCGACGTGCTGCGGGTAATACGCGGCAAGTTTTCCCATGTATCGGCTGAACGCCTGCTCTCCGGCATCGGTCTACCGACATTGTATTGGGCTGTGGCGCAGGTGCATGGAGAACGCGTCGACACCCTGGCGCCAGATCAGATTACTCAACTTGCACTTGGCAATGATGCATATGCCGCAAGAACTATCGATTTGTTCTGTGGTCTGCTCGGCAGTTTTGCCGGCAATGTGGCGCTTACTTTCGGCGCACGGGGAGGCGTCTATATCGGGGGCGGCATCGTCCCAAAACTCGGCGAACTGTTCGTCCAGTCATCATTCCGTGAGCGCTTTGAAGCGAAGGGCCGGTTCCGTGAATATCTTGAGGCAATACCAACGCCACTGCTAGTCGCACCGGATGTCGCACTGATAGGCGCTGGCCAGGCAATCGCCGCCTTTCTCAGCAATCAAAAAAGGTGATCGGCCCGTGAAACTCGAATAATTCAATTTGCAGTCGTTTGTTGATTCAGAAAGCCGTTGCATCAAAACAGGTAAAAGACCGTTACATAACACTGAAGAAGGAGATTTGAAATGCGGAATATATTCAGGAAAAAAGCATTGGTAATTGCGGCGAGCGTCACACTTTTGTCCCTAAGCGCCTCTGCCGCAGAAGTTGAGGTGCTGCATTACTGGACATCTGGAGGCGAAGCGAGGTCTGTAGCGGAACTCAAGAAGATGCTGGAGGCCAAGGGTGACAAATGGAAGGATTTTGCCGTTTCCGGCGGTGGTGGCGAGAATGCCATGACCGTGCTCAAGTCCCGCGTGGTCTCCGGAAATCCACCCACTGCAGCGCAGATCAAGGGACCGTCGATTCAAGAGTGGGGTGCGGAAGGCGTGCTTGCCAATGTTGATGACACTGCAAAAGCCGGCAAGTGGGACAGCCTGCTGCCGCCGGTAGTGGCCAATGTTATGAAATATCAAGGCCACTATGTCGCCGCCCCGGTCAATGTACACCGGGTCAACTGGATGTGGGTTAATCCGGAAGTGTTCAAGAAGGCTGGCGCAAGCGTGCCGAAAACATGGGATGAGTTCGATGCTGCCGCTAATAAACTGGAAAAGGCCGGCTTTATCGCCGTGGCCCACGGTGGTCAGCCGTGGCAGGACTTCACCGTATTTGAATCCATTGTGCTAGGAGTTGGCGGCGCGGATTTCTACAAAAAAGCTTTTGTGAAGCTTGACCAGACGGCGCTGAAGAGTCCTACCATGGAAAAAGCTTTCAAAACCCTGCGCATGGTACGCAAGCATGTGGATAAAGGCTTCGCCGGGCGCGACTGGAATCTGGCGACGCAGATGGTGATTAACGGCAAGGCCGGCATGCAGTTCATGGGCGACTGGGCCAAAGGAGAATTCACTGCCGCCAACAAAAAACCGGGGGTCGACTTCCTCTGCGTGGATGCGCCGGGGACAGCCAACGCCTTCACTTTCAACATCGACAGCTTCGTGATGTTCAACCTGAATACGCCCGATGCTAAAAAAGGTCAGGCCGATCTCGCCAGCGCCATTATGAGTCCAGCCTTCCAGGAAGTATTCAACCTTAACAAAGGCTCGATTCCGGCCCGCTTGGACGTGAAAATGGATAAATTCGATGATTGCGCCAAGAAGTCCGCTGCTGACTTTGTCGCCACCTCGAAGAAAGGTACGCTGGTGCCGAGTATTGCTCACGGCATGGCGGTTCCGGCCGCCATTGCCGGCGCTATGCAGGACGTGGTTACGGAATTTTTTAACTCAGACATGGATTCCAAGGCAGCGGTTGAAAAACTCGCATTGGCGGCAAAGTCCAAGTAAGCATTGCATCACTGACCGTGTAGACTGGGCATGCTCTTGGGCTGCTCAGTCTGCGCGGGTCTGCCCTGATTAACTGGAGATCAACATGACTGCTGCCCAGGCGCCATCCATAGGCAAGGCCGCATCAACTCCCGGCGGCGGCTTGCTGGATTGGCTCGAAGGCGCCTTGCCTAAAATTGTAGTGGCGCCCACTTTTATCAGCGCGCTGGTGTTTATTTACGGCTTCATCCTCTGGAACGGCTACCTGTCGCTGACTTCTTCGCGCATGTTGCCTAACTATCATTTCGCCGGCTTCATCCAGTATGCAACGCTATTTGCCAACGAGCGCTGGTGGACTGCTTTGCGCAACCTGGCTTTGTTCGGCTCGCTGTTCGTCTTCGGCTGCCTGGCTGTCGGCCTGTTTCTAGCCATCCTGCTGGATCAGAAAATACGCGCTGAAGGCTTCATCCGCTCGATTTATATGTACCCGATGGCGCTGTCTTTCGTGGTCACCGGGACTGCATGGAAATGGATACTCAATCCCGGCCTGGGTATCGAAAAAACGGTGCGGGAGATGGGCTATCCGCATTTCAACTTCGATTGGCTGGTCAACCCTGAATTCTCGATATATACCGTGGTCATTGCCGGTCTGTGGCAATCTTCGGGCTTCGTCATGGCCTTGTTTCTTGCCGGCTTGCGCGGAGTTGATGACTCCATCATCAAGGCCGCACAGGTCGATGGCGCCTCGCTGCCAGTGATTTACTGGCGCATTGTCATACCCAGTTTACGCCCCGTTTTCTTCTCCGCATTCATCATCCTGTCGCATATCGCCATCAAGAGCTTCGACCTGGTGATGGCGCTGACCGGCGGCGGGCCTGGCTTTTCCAGCGACTTGCCTGCCACGTTCATGTACACATTTTCATTTACCCGCAACCAGATCGGCATGGGCGCGGCCAGCGCCATGATGATGATGATGATAGTGGTGGCGGTGGTGATACCGATGATGTATTCGGAACTGAGGAGAGGTCGTCATGACTGACCGGGGCTCATCCGGAGTCCAAGGGGTATCGCGGGCAGGCAGGGTGATTGTGTACGGGCTGTTACTGTTGATGTGCCTCTACTACTTGTTGCCGCTATTTGTAATGGTGTCCACCTCACTCAAGTCGCTCGATGAAATCCGCAGCGGCAACCTGCTCTCATTACCGAAAAACGTGAGTCTGGAGGCCTGGCGGAAAGCCTGGTCGGGCGCTTGCACCGGCGCTATTTGCGCAGGTCTGCAAGGATTTTTCTGGAATTCCGTCCGCTTCGTGGCGCCGGCAGTGCTCATCACCACCGTAGTAGGCGCTTTCAATGGCTATGTGTTGGCCATGTGGCGTTTTCGCGGTAGCGATTTTATGTTCTCTGCGCTGCTGATCGGCTGTTTTATTCCCTTTCAGGTTATTCTCCTGCCCATGGCCCACACCCTCGGCATGCTGGGCATCGGCAATACGACTTCCGGCCTGGTGCTGGTACATGTGGTATATGGTCTGGCTTTCACCACCTTGTTTTTCCGCAACTACTATGTGACGGTGCCGAATGAGCTGGTAAAAGCGGCAAAGATCGATGGCGCCGGCTTCTTCCGTATTTTCTGGCGCATTATTTTGCCACTGTCCTTGCCTATCGTCATGGTTTCCATCATCTGGCAATTTACCCAGATATGGAATGACTTCCTGTTCGGCGTTGTGTTCTCTTCCGGGGATCGGCAGCCGATTACCGTTGCCCTCAACAACCTGGTCAATACCAGCACCGGAGTCACGGAATATAACGTCAACATGGCGGCGGCCATCATCGCTGCATTACCGACGCTGTTTGTCTATGCGGTTGCCGGAAAATATTTCGTGCGCGGGCTGACCGCAGGCGCTGTGAAGGGCTAAAGGAAAAACGATGGGTGCATTATCGATTCGCAATGTACGCAAGTCCTATGGTTCCCAGGATATTCTCAAGGGGATCAATATCGAAGTGGAAGATGGCGAATTTCTCATCATGGTCGGGCCGTCCGGTTGCGGCAAGTCGACCTTGCTGTCAATGATCGCCGGACTGGACAGCGTCACATCAGGCGAGATTTATATCGGCGGCCGGATGGTCAACCATTTGAGCCCAAAGGACCGCGACATTGCCATGGTCTTTCAGTCCTACGCGCTGTATCCCAGCATGACAGCGCGGCAGAACATTTCTTTCGGCCTGGATATCCGCAGGGTGCCGAAAGCCGAACGCGATCAAATCGTCGAGCGGGTTGCACAGACCTTGCAAATCCAGCATCTTCTCGACCGGAAGCCTGCTCAGCTTTCCGGCGGACAACGGCAACGGGTCGCCATGGGCCGGGCCATCGCCCGCAACCCCATCCTGTTCCTGTTCGATGAACCGTTGTCGAATCTCGACGCCAAGCTGCGGGTGGAGATGCGTACAGAGATCAAACTGTTGCATCGGCGCGTCGGCAAGACTATCGTGTATGTGACGCATGATCAGGTTGAAGCGATGACCCTGGGCGACAAGATCGCCGTCATGCGTGCCGGCGAGGTGATGCAGTTCGGCACCCCGCGCCAGGTCTACGACGACCCCGCCAACCTGTTTGTGGCCGGCTTCATGGGTTCGCCTTCGATGAATTTCATCCCCAGTGAAATTGTGACGTTGGGCGGTGGAATCGGCTTGCGCATGGTGTCCGATGGCGTCACCCAGGTGCTGCCGCTGAACGGGGCCGAGGCAAAGCTGAAGACCTACCTGGGCAAGGAAGTGATAGTCGGTCTGCGCCCTGAAAAACTTACCCACAAGGTAGACGCGTTGTGCGGCATGCCGCATATTCATGTGATTCAGTCTCTGGTGCATGTGGCCGAACCCACCGGGCCGGACACACTGCTGCTGGTGCGGATCAACGGTAAGGATGTGGTATGCCGCGTGCATCCGGATCATGCCCGGGCGCATGGAGAAAACATCGAGTTGATGCTTGATTTTTCCAAAGTTGCATATTTCGATCCCCAAACCGAACTGCGCATTGCCTGACCTGGACACCAAGCGGAACGGACAGATGGATACGGCGCCGTTGGGGACAATTGCTGTGGCTCTGTTTGGTTATGGTTACGCCGGCAGCATCTTGCATGCGCCATTGATCAGCAGCGTCCCCGGATTACGTCTGGCGGCCGTGTGTTCCGGAAATGACTCAAAAGTACATGCCGACTGGCCGGAAGTCTTTGTCAGCGCGGCAGTGGAAGAGGTGCTGAATTACCCCGGCATTTCCCTGGTAGTGATCGCCACGCCCAACCATAGCCATTTTGATCTGGCCAGGCGCGCCATGCTGGCGGGAAAACATGTGGTAGTAGACAAGCCGTTCACAGTTACATCCGGTGAAGCTCACGAATTGCATGCCCTGGCTCATCGTCTGAATCTGCATCTGTCCGTATTTCATAATCGACGCTGGGATGCAGACTTTCTGACCTTGCGTAATCTATTGCTTGATGGACGCCTGGGCCAAGTGAGTTATTTGGAGTCGCGTTTCGAGCGCTTTCGTCCGCTGGTGCGTGATCGCTGGCGCGAACACGCCGGCCCTGGTAACGGCTTGTGGTACGACCTGGGTCCACATCTCCTCGACCAGGCGTTGCAACTTTTTGGTTCCCCATCTTCACTCAAGGGAACGCTGGAAACCCAGCGCCAGGGCGCCCAGGCCATCGATTACTTTCGCGTGCTGCTGAAATATCCCACCGGTCTTCAGGTGGTGCTCCTGGCAAGCATGCTGGGCGTCGATGACGGACTGCGTCTGTTGGTACTGGGCAGCAAAGGCCGCTACATCAAGCACGGCCTCGATCCACAGGAAGCTGCGCTGAAGCGTGGTGAAGATCCGTCGCATCCTTCCTGGGGCAAAGATGGTTGTGATGGGATGCTGACCCTGACCGGCCACGACGGCATGGCACAGGAAACGTTGCCCACCCAGCCAGGAGACTACTCTTGTTACTACCGGGGCATACGAGACGCCTTGCTGCACGGGGCTCCAAACCCCGTACCGGCAAGCGATGCGGTAGAAGTGATGCGATTGATCGAGTTGGTATGTCTCAGCCAGGCATCGGGACAGTTGGTGACCTGTTGAATT
Source organism: Betaproteobacteria bacterium (assembly GCA_016194935.1). Lineage (GTDB taxonomy): Bacteria > Pseudomonadota > Gammaproteobacteria > Burkholderiales > Rhodocyclaceae > JACRAR01. The sequence goes on along the minus strand of JACQAO010000070.1, from coordinate 64,996 downwards.
TGGACCACCTTTTTCGAGAATCTGCTCGCTGCGCTATTTGTGGATTAGCTTGAGCGCCAGCACCATGCTGGCCAGCGCCAGCGTAACTGCATTGGCGATGATGATTGGCCAGCTGTCGAGCAGCACGCCATAGCCAAGCCATAGAGCCACTCCTGTGGTAAAGAGCGAGTACATCGTCAACGACACTCCGGACAGATTGCGGGTGCGCCAGGACTGTAGCACTTGGGGGAGAAAAGCCACGGTCGTCAGAATTCCGGCCACATAGCCAATTAAATCGCGCAGATCAGGTAGCATGGTGCAATGATACACTCGACGAATAAGCGAGACTATATGCTTCACAGGTTATGGCGCTGCATGGTTCATTCAAACCCATCCATTACCAATGCTCCGGAACAACCGCCAATCGCTCATGACGGCTAATACCCTGCACATCGCCACCTACAATATCCACAAGGGTTTCTCGCAGTTCAATCAGCGCATGATGGTGCATGAGTTGCGTGAGCGACTGCGGCAATTGGCGCCGGATATCGTTTTTTTGCAGGAAGTGCAGGGGCTGCATCTCGGCCATGCAGAGCGCCACGTGGACTGGCCGGATGAGCCTCAACACGAGTTTCTTGCCGACGCCATGTGGCAAAACACCGCCTACGGCCACAATGTCATTCACGACCACGGACATCACGGCAATGCCATCCTGTCGCGCTTTCCCATTCTGACCACGCACAATCAGGATGTCACACGCCTGCGCTTCGAACGTCGAGGCCTGCTGCATTGCGCCATCGACGTGGCGGGTCTGGCCCAGCCGTTGCATTGCGTGTGCGTGCATCTATCCCTGTTCGGTCGCTCGCGCCGCAAACAGATGGAGGCGCTGGCGGAACGGCTGGAGCAGTGGGTGCCGCACGACGCGCCACTCATCATCGCCGGCGATTTCAACGACTGGCGCAACCGCGCCGACAATCTATTGATCGACCGGCTCGGCTTGATCGAAGTGTTTGGCGGCGTTGCCGGTCGGCCACCGAAGAGTTTCCCCAGCGCCTTGCCGGTGCTGCGCCTTGATCGCATCTATGTGCGCGGTTTCAGCATCGAGCACGCGGAAGTGCATTACGGGCCGCCCTGGTCGCATATTTCCGATCACGCCGCGCTCTCTGCGCATCTCACGGCGGATCAGTAGATAGCATCGATATATCGTGAATACCGATTTCCTGCCCGGTAACCGCATCAGCCTTCTGACCACTGGCAGTGAATATTTTCCGGCGTTGCTGGAGGCGATTGAATCAGCCCGGATCGAAGTGCGCGTCGAGAGCTACATCTTCGAGAATGATGCGATAGGACGGCGCGTGGTCGCCGCGCTGCTGCAAACGGCGCGGCGCGGCGTGGCGGTGCTGGTGATGGTGGATGGCTTTGGCGCTCGCGGTTTCATGCCGGCCTTCGGCGCCGAATTGATCGCCGCCGGGGTGGAAGTCCAGGTCTACCGGCCCGAAGTGGCGCGTTTCAAATTTCGCCGCCACCGCCTGCGCCGGATGCACCGCAAGCTGGTGACGATTGATGGGCGGATCGCTTTCGTCGGCGGCATCAACATCATCGACGACATGAACGTCGAGCATATGCCGAAGCAGACGCCGCCCCGCTACGACTATGCATTGCGTATCGAAGGTCCTCTGCTGGCGCCGATTCACGCTGCGATGCGCCATCTCTGGAAACTGGTGGGGTGGGCAAGTTTGCAGCGCCGCCCGGATGCGCCGGCCTTATGCGAGGCCGTCACAGCGGCCTGCGGCAACATGACGGCGGCCTTCCTGATCCGTGACAACCTGCGCCACCGGCGGGATATTGAGGACGCCTATCTGGCAGCCATCGCCGCCGCGCAGCACGAAATCATCATCGCCAACGCCTACTTCCTGCCCGGCCGGAGTTTCCGCCAGGCATTGATGGCAGCCGCACTGCGCGGCGTCAAGGTGACCGTGTTGCTGCAAGGGCGCGTCGAATACCTGCTGCTGCACTATGCCTCGCAAGCGCTGTATGGCGCGCTGCTGGCTGCTGGTGTACATATCCACGAATACCGCCGCAGTTTCCTGCATGCCAAAGTGGCGGTGATCGACGGCCACTGGGCCACGGTGGGATCAAGCAATATCGACCCGTTCAGCCTGCTGCTGGCGCGCGAAGCAAATGTGGTGGTGAAGAATTCCGCTTTCGCCGCCGGCCTGCTGGCCAGCTTGCGGCAGGCGATGCAACAGGGCGCAGTGGAAGTGCGGCGCGAAGACTGGAAGAAAAAATCCTGGCCGGCCCGCATGACGCACTGGCTGGCCTACGCGCTGGTGCGACTGATGGTGGGGTTGGCGGGCTACGCCAGGGAGCACTGACTTTCTTGTCACGCGCCGCCGTACAGCCGCGCGTGTTCGATCTTGATGCAGCGGTCCATCACTACCTGCAAGCCCGCCTCGGACGCACGCCGGGCCGCTTCCTGGTTGATCACCCCGAGTTGCAGCCACAGCACCCTGGCGCCGATGGCGATGGCTTGCTCTGCCAGCGGTGGAATATCCTCCGACTTGCGAAAGCAATCGACGATATCCACTTTGCCTGGAATTTCCGCCAGGCTCGCATAACATTTCTGACCAAGAATTTCGCGCTGCCCGGGATTCACCGGAATCATGGTGTAGCCGTGCTCCAACAGGTATTTTGCGACGGAATAACTGGGGCGGCTTGGATTGGCGGATAAGCCGACCACCGCGATCACGCGCTGCTCCTGCAATATCCGGTTCAATCCGGCAAGGTCGTCGACGATCATCTGGTCTCTCAGTATATTTATTTTCAGTTTGCGGGATTTTACTCCGGCGCGGATAAGCTCCGCTGGCGCGGGATACGCGCAGGGTTCCAGTGTTCCCTGGCCCAGCGCCATAATTCGGCAAGGCTGACTCGCTCCAATTCCATCGGCGCCGCCTGGCCGAGAAAATTCAGGGCGGCGCGCAAAGCCGGTTGTGGTTGCTCGACATTCAGCGGAACAGCGCGGCTCCGCTTGGAAAGTTTCTCGCCGCGCGCATCGACAGCCACTGGCAAATGCACATACGCCGGCACAGGCAGTGCCAGCAGGCGTTGCAGCAATATCTGGCGCGGCGTCGAATCGAGCAGATCGGCGCCGCGCACTACATGGGTGATACCCTGCTCCGCATCGTCGACCACCACCGCCAACTGGTAGGCGAATAATCCGTCGGCGCGCAACAGCACAAAGTCCCCTGCCTCGCTCGCCAGGTTCTGCTCGATGCGACCCTGCACGCCATCCTCAAAAGCAATTACCGCATCGTCGACGCGCAGCCGCCATGCACGCGCCGTTTTGCCTTGCGGCAAGCCCGCACGACAGGTTCCTGGGTACACCTTGGCGCCGTCGCCGGCCAGGCGCATCAATTGCGAATCCGCCAGTTCGCGGCGGCTGCAGGCACACGGAAAAACCCGGCCTGTGGCGTGCAGTTGCGCCAGCGCCTGCGCATAAGCTGCGTCGCGGGTATTTTGATAGAGTACCGGGCCGTCCCACTCAAAACCAAACGCCGCCAGCGTGCGCAGAATGTCGTCCGCCGCACCGGACTGGCAACGCGGACGGTCGACATCCTCCATGCGCAACAGCCAACTGCCGCCACGACTGCGCGCATCCAGAAAACTGCCGACCGCAGCCGCCAGCGAGCCGAAGTGCAGCTGCCCGCTGGGCGACGGCGCAAAGCGGCCACGGTAGTGTGTGTTCTGAGAGATGTCGGACATGGCGTGTTTTGATGGCATGCGGCGGCGAAAAAAGGTAGCATGCGCGTTTTTGTTTCAGGAGCAGACCGTGGCAACCACCGCACTCACCGAAGAAAATTTCGAGCAAATCGTTACCAATAATAGCATCGTCATCGTCGATTTCTGGGCAGCCTGGTGCGGGCCTTGCCGCTCATTCGCGCCGACTTTCGAGGCGGCCTCGGAGCAGCATGGCGATATCGTCTTCGCCAAAGTCGATACCGAAGCCCAGCAGGGGCTCGCCGCGAGTTTCAACATCCGCTCGATTCCCACTTTGATGGTGTTCCGCGAGCAAGTCATCCTCTATTCGGAAGCCGGTGCTTTGCCGGCTTCGTCACTGGAACAACTGATCGCCCAGATACGCGGTATCGACATGGAAAAGGTGCGCGCGGACATTGCCGCGCAAGCCAACTGATACGCACTCGCTGCATCTTGACTCAGCCACCCGCTTAGAACGAAGACCCCGGGGTCTCAAGAAACTCGATTTCCTCCGGGCTGGACACACGCCCCAGCACTTTGTTGCGGTGTGGATAACGACCGTAACGGTCGATGATGGCCTTGTGCCTGTACTCGGATTGCAGGTTGGCGTCGAGGCCGACTTCGCTGAAGAGCTTTACAGCGATCTGGTGCATCACGCGCGACTCGCTATGCATGTAGGGCATATAGAGAAATGCCCTCATGGCGGACTCCAGCGCTTTCGCAGCCTGCGCGGCCACCGCTTCCTGCGCCAGGGCCAGGGCCAATGGGTCGGCGGCAAATGCTTGTGCCGTATTGCGATAAAGATTGCGGGAGAACTGGTCCAGCACGATGATTTCCGCCAGCCGGCCCAAGGGCGTCGAGCGCCAGGCATAAAGCTCGCATTGAACCGCCTGCGCATGCACCGCGCCAAACCTTTCGAGAATCCGGCGATCAAATGAGTCGTCCTTGATCCACCATTGCTTGGGATCACACTCTACAAACCAGAAGTCTATGATGTGCTGATAGTCCATTTTTTCGGTGTCGGAATTATTCTGCGTACTCAGCGTTTATCCTGGCATGTAGAGCTTAATGCGTCTCGATATTCGAATCGCAACCCAACCCGGCGGCAATCCAGCGCGCGAAGCGACGACTGGCGAATGCATTCCAGCGTCGCGGCAACCAGCGCAGATAACTGGCCGGCGCAGTCACCATGCCGCATACGTAACGACGATCCGGCGCCTGCCATTGCAAAGCGGGGCAAGCGCCGCTGCGATGAGCAAGCAACAGGCGGCTGACCGGGCAGGGTTGGGCGGCACAACATACGCCGCAGCCATTGCAGGCCGCCCCGAATGCGGGCTTGGGCGGCGCGGCGGCATGAATCGTGATGAAAAATTCGTCAGTCGGCATGTGCATACTACTTGCAACCATATCATCCCTGCATTGCCCGTTTGAACATCTTCTCGACCGCCGGAGTCATGTTGATCGGCAACAGCGCTGTCGCCGGATACGCCTGCCGGAACACACGGAACACTTCGTCGGCAAACGCCTGGCCGATCTCTTCTACTCCGGCGAAATCCAGCACTACGGTTTGAAATCGTTCAAAGCGCATGGTCAAGCGCTTGGCTTGCGAACGGGACACCAGTTTCTCGCCTTCATGTTGAGCCAGCCGCACCGGTACGATGGTTTTGGCGAAAGTGTACTCCTCCGGCGCCGCGAACTGATCAAACAGCGCCTTCAAGGTACGCGGGCTGTCGTTAGCCAGACGCATCAACACCAGCGTGCCGGGCGCGCTGGCAGGACGCTCCAGCAACACGTCTGCACCCCTCTCGTCGTGCATAAAATGCAGAATGCCTGAGCGAATATCGAAGGCATCCATGACCTTGGAAGAAAAAAAGATGCCCTCGCCGGTATGGTGTGCGGGATCGGTCGTCAGCTTGCCTTTGGCCAACTCCAGAATCGCTTCGCGCGGATCGTACAAGTTCAACGCCCGCTGAATCTTCAGAAAAATTCCCTCGCCCTCATCAGCGACATGCACCGTGGTATTCAGCGCATCGCGCAGCAACTTTACGATCACTCGTTTCGAGCCGGAATGGTCTATCGCATTATTCACCATCTCCGTCACCGCGTAGTGCCAGATGTCGCGCACGTTGGCGGGCAAATCGCCCAGCCGTGGCGCGATCAACTCACGCCACACCCGATCCTCGCGCAACCCCGCACGCGGATAGACCTGCCGCACTTGCGCCAGCGTAACCAGGCGATAGCGCACCCCACGCCCCACGCCGGACGAAGCAACCAGTCTGTCCTGCTTGAGCTTCGCCAGCCAGGCACTGGCAGACTGGCGCGACACTTCATGCTGTCCTGCCAGCCGGGCTGCAACATTGCCGCCGTCCTGAGCGATGGCAGCGAGTATCGAGCGGCGGAGATCAGCAGTCATCGCAGATTAAACGTCAAGAGAAGTTCGCTTAATTGTAAAGCAACAACTCGATAAACGTAAAGCTCCGTTCCGGCTTTCTCTTACACGTTGAACAGGAAATTCATCACGTCGCCGTCCTTGACCACGTACTCCTTGCCTTCGGCGCGCATCTTGCCGGCCTCTTTGGCGGCCTGCTCACTGCCGCAGGCGATGAAGTCGGCGTAGGCGATGGTCTGAGCGCGGATGAAGCCGTGCTCGAAATCGGTGTGGATCACCCCGGCAGCCTGTGGCGCGGTGTCGCCGATGTGGATGGTCCAGGCCCGCACTTCCTTGACGCCGGCGGTGAAGTAAGTTTGCAGGCCCAGCAGTTGATAACCGGCGCGGATCAATCGATTGAGGCCGGGTTCGCTCTGGCCGAGATCGGCTAGAAATTCCTGCTTCTCGTCGTCGGCCAGATCGGCGATCTCGGCTTCCAGCGCGGCACACAGCGCCACCACCGGCGCTTTTTGCCTGGCCGCGTGGTTTTCCACCTGGGTCAGCAGCGGGTTGTCGTGATAACCCTGCTCGTCGACATTGGCGACATACAGCGTCGGCTTGGCTGTGATCAGGCAGAAAGTTTTGAGCGCCGCCCATTCCTCTTTCGACAGGGACAGGGCGCGCACCGGCTTGGCCTGGTCGAGTTGCGCCCGGCATTTTTCCAGCACAGCGGCAATACTCGCGGCTTCCTTGTCGCCGCCCGCACGCGCCTGCTTGGTGTAGCGGGCGAGACTCTTCTCCACCGTAGCCAGATCGGCCAGCGCCAGTTCAGTTTCGATGGTCTCGATATCGGACAGCGGATTCACGCCGCCGGTGACATGCACGATATTGTCGTTCACGAAGCAACGCACCACATGCACAATGGCGTCGGTCTCGCGGATGTTGGCGAGGAACTGGTTGCCCAGTCCTTCGCCCTTCGAGGCGCCCGCCACCAGGCCGGCGATATCCACGAATTCGACGATGGCATGCTGCACCCGTTGCGGCTTGACGATGGCCGCCAGGGCGTCGAGGCGCGCATCCGGCACTTCGACGATGCCGACATTCGGCTCGATGGTGCAAAAAGGATAATTGGCGGCTTCGATGCCGGCCTTGGTCAAGGCATTGAAGAGGGTGGACTTGCCGACGTTGGGCAGCCCGACGATACCGCATTTGAGGCTCATGGTTTTTCTTCCTTGCCGGGTACGGACGCGCCGCCTGGTTTTGAATTCAATTTTTGCAACGCCGCCGGCCAATCGCCGCGCGCCAGCCAGGGCCAGGCCTGCAGGGCGCGCTCCAGCGCGGCGTCAATCGCCTCGCCTTCCTCTTTGCGCGGCGGCTTCAGTACATAATTAATGACTTCGTTGCGGTCGCCTGGATGGCCGATGCCGACGCGCAGCCGCCAGTAATCCTGGGTACCCAGATGCGCGGTGATGTCCTTGAGGCCGTTATGCCCGCCCAGACCGCCGCCGAACTTGAGGCGCAAGGCCCCTGGCGGCAGGTCGAGTTCGTCGTGCACCACCAGCATCTCATCGGCTTCGATGCGGTAAAAATGCATCAGCGCCTGCACCGACTGGCCCGAGTGATTCATGAAGGTCTGCGGCAGCAGCAGCCAGACATTTGTCTGTCCACGACTTTGCCCAACCTCACCAAGAAAACGCGACTCCTTGCCCAGCGCAACACCGAGTTCGCGGGCCAGCCGCTCACAAAACCAAAACCCGGCGTTGTGCCGGGTTTTGGCGTATTCGGCGCCGGGGTTGCCGAGGCCGACGATGAGACGCGGGGGACGCTGCATCCCCGTGGCCTGAGTCAAATTATTTCTTCTCAGGCGCCGCTGCCGGCGCTGGCGCCGAGGCTGCCGCAGCCGCAGCCGCTGCTGCCGCTGCAACTTCTGCGTCCGCCGCCTCGTCGGCGATACCGCCGCGCGGAATAGTGATAGAAGCCACCACCGGATCGTCGCCCTTGTGCAGTGCCGCCTCGACACCCTTGGGCAGCGTCAGCGCGGACACATGGATGGAATGGCCAGCGACCAGATCCTTGAGGTCGACCTCGATGAATTCCGGCAGATCCGCAGCCAGACACCTCACCTCCAGCTCGGTCAGTACGTGCGAGACGATGCCGCCCTGCTGCTTGACGCCCGGCGCGATGTCGGCGTTGATGAAGTGCAAAGGCACCTTGATGTGCAGCTTGTGAGTGGCATCGACACGCTGAAAGTCGAGATGCAGCACCTGGCGCTTGAACGGATGCATTTGCACATCGCGCAGCAGCACGTCCTGCTTGGCGCCGCCGACCAGCATGGTCAGCACAGAGGCGTGAAAAGTCTCCTGCTTGAGTTTGTGAAACAGTTCATTGTGATCCAGGTCGATGGCCTCTGCCGGCTTTTCGCCGCCATAGACGACGCCCGGAATACGCCCGGCCTTGCGCAGGCGGCGGCTCGCTCCGGTGCCCTGCAGGGTGCGCGCTTGCGCGTTGAATTCATTACTCATGACAGACACTCCAAAAATAACCCCGCCCGCGACCAGGCTGGGTTGGTTAACGCACTCGCCCACAAAAGCGTCGGCGAGTGCAAAAAAAATTATTCCATGAACAAAGAGGACACCGAATCCTCGTTGCTGATGCGCAACATGGTTTCCGCCAGCAAGCCGCCGATCGACACCTGCCGGATGCGCGCGCAAGCGCGTGCTTCCTCGCGCAGCGGAATGGTATCGGTCACCACCAGCTCATCCAGATCGGAGCCGGCAATGCGCGAAATCGCTGCGCCGGACAACACCGGGTGGGTGCAATACGCCAGCACCTTCAACGCGCCCTGCTGCTTCAACGCCTGCGCCGCTTTACACAATGTGCCGGCGGTATCCACCATGTCATCCACGATCACGCAGGTACGGCCATTCACCTCGCCGATGAGGTTCATCACCTCGGCCACATTGGCCTTGGGCCGGCGCTTGTCGATGATCGCCAGGTCCGCCTCCAGGTGCTTGGCCAGCGCCCGCGCCCGCACCACGCCGCCGATGTCGGGTGACACCACCACCAACGCATCGTGGCGCTGCTTCCAGATGTCGCCCAGCAATATCGGCCCGGCGTAAATATTGTCAACCGGGATATCAAAAAATCCCTGAATCTGGTCGGCGTGCAGATCGACGGTCAGCAAGCGTTGAACGCCCGCCGCCTGCAACATATTCGCCACCACCTTGGCGGCAATCGAGACGCGTGCCGAACGGGGCCGGCGATCCTGGCGGGCATAACCAAAGTAGGGAATCACTGTGGTGATGCGCCCCGCCGAAGCGCGTTTCAGCGCATCGACCATGATCAGCAGTTCCATCAGGTTGTCGTTGGTCGGCGCGCTGGTGGATTGCAGCACGAAAACATCCTTGCCACGCACGTTCTCGAGAATCTCGACGCTCACCTCGCCGTCGGAAAAACGCCCGACGGCGGCGCGGCCAAGAGAAATGCTCAGGCGCTTGACCACCTCGGCCGCCAACTTGGGGTTGGCGTTGCCGGTGAACACCATCAGGCTGTCGTATGCCATGCGTATTTCACTCGATGCGTGATGCAGGTGATGAAAGGAAAAAACTGTGGACTGACAGCCACCCCAGCCTGGTTGAAGCAATCCTGGCTGGGGAGGAAGGATTCGAACCTTCGCATGCCGGAATCAAAATCCGGTGCCTTAACCAGCTTGGCGACTCCCCAACTCGACGGGGCCGACAGGCTTCCGACGAAAGGGCGGCATTTTCCGGCTTTTCGCCATCTATGTCAATGCGCGGCGGTAGTCATGTTGCGAGTTTTTGGTCTGAAGCTCGTCTGGCCGACCCTCTCTTTGCTGCGGTTTGGCGGGGCTTTCAGCTTCCTTTGCGCCTGGTTTTTTTCTTCTCGACGGTCGCTTGTTTCTCGAAACTGTCGAGAAAACCCGCCGGCGGCGCCGTCGTGCCTGGAACATATTTGTTGCCCCAACGAATTATTTCTTTGAGGATAGCAAACAGATCGGCGCCTTTGGGGGTTAGACGATATTCGTGCCGCAGCGGGTTTTGCTGGTATGGGATTTTTTCCAGCATGCCGGCGTTCTCCAGCCGTTTGAGCCGTTCCGCCAGGATATTCGATCTAACTTTCTCCTGCGACTGCATCAGTTCGCCATACAGTCGCTTTTCCTGAAACAGCAGGTCGCGGACAACCAGCAGCGTCCACTTGTCGCCGATCAGGTCGAGCGTATTGGCGATGGGGCAGTCGGATCGCTCGAAATCCCCGGCAGCGGCGGTCGCTAGGATTTTTTTCATGCAGCAATATTAACATTTTCGCCAAGTCACTTGCAAATTTAAAGATACATCGCTATCATGCCGATTATCACTTTAAATATGAAAGTGAAACGAGACAGGAAATTGGCGCATGTATCGCCTTTGTCAGAAAAAACGGAGAACTGAATATGACCCTGTTACATCACGACATCCGCATCGCGGCGCCACCAGAGAAAGTCTGGGCGGTACTCGCCGACCTCGAAGCGGTGCAACACTACAATGCCGGAATAAAGCACGCCAAATACATCACCGTCGCGCGTGAAGGGATCGGGGCCAGCCGCCACTGCGACCTGAAGCCAAAAGGCTGGGTCAAGGAACGCGTGATTGCCTGGGAACCGCAAAATGCGATGACGATGGAGCTTTACGAAAGCCAGTGGCCGCTCAAATTCATGCGCTGGCGCACGACGCTGAGTCCGGACGGCGCAGGTACTCGCGTCAGCCAGCAGATGGAATATCAAATCAAATTTGGCCTGCTCGGCACACTGCTGGATAAACTGGTGATGCGCCGCAAACTGGATCAGACTCTCACCGAGGTATTCGCCAGCCTCAAGCGGTTTGTCGAAACCGGCGCAACTCCGCGATGACCTCAAACACAACAGATACGCTGTTCGCACAAATCATCGAAGCGTTCAATAACGACGCCAAGATCCAGCCCGCACGCATGTTCGGTTCGTCCGGACTCAAGGTAGGCGGCAAGGTATTCGCGATGATGGTGAAAGGCGATCTGGTGGTGAAGCTCCCCAGGGAACGTGTAGATGCCCTGGTCGGCGCCAAGCTTGGGAAATACTTCGATCCGGGTCATGGCCGCTTGATGAAGGAGTGGGTCGCTATCAAGCCAAAAGCCCATGCGGAATGGCTCAAGCTCGCCAAAGAAGCACTGCAATTTGTCGTGACGGGACTTTAACAGGATGTGCGTGACCGCTCGGCATGAACCTTGTGTGCGTTACGCAGTTTGCGTAGAGATAATATCGCCATCGCGCAATTCCGCCACGCCCGCCCGCACCAACTCGGACACCAGCCATTCCGCCAGGTCATCGGGCGCGAGTTTCAGGTAGCGGGTGTTGATGTCGGCGAGAAAAGCGGTGCCGCAGAGGTGCTCGGCCAGTTGGTCGCGCCGCATGCGGCGCAGCTCCAGCAGATTGAAAGTGAAGCAGGCTTTGAGGGCGTTACGCGCCATGCGCAGCGGGTCCGCCTCGAAGGCGGCGAGGCGCTGCATGGCGCGCTGCATGGCGTCGTCGAACTCAGCGAAAGCTGCGCCGTGACCTGGAATGACAATATCCACGGCCAGCCTGCCAATAGCCTCCAGGGTCGTCCTGGTCGCCGCGAGGCCGGCTGCCTTGCCCATCAGCTCGGCGAACTGGATGCCGAAGCCGTCGCGCCACAGCGCATCGCCGGAAATCAGGATGCGCCGGCTCTCGCAGTAAAACACCAGCGCGTCCATGTCGTGTCCCGGCGCATGCAGCGCGCGCCAGACCAGGCCGCCCAGCTCGAATTCGTCGCCGGGAAGATGCGTTGCGTCATGCCGGAACGGGTCGCAACGCTGCCCGGAAGCAGTGAGCAGCAGCGCTTCTTCATCCCAGGCCTGGATGGTCTCGGCTATACCGGCGGGGACGGTAATGGAACAAGCAAATTCGCGCTGCAATGCGGCATTGCCGCCGATGTGATCGGAGTGCGAGTGGGTGTTGATGATGCGTTCCAGTCGCCGCCCATCCAGCGCCTGGCGCACCAGCGCGACGGTCTGCGACGCATGGCTGACATAGCCGCTATCGATCAGCGTGGCGCGTTCGCCTTCGAGGAACAGGATGTTGTTGGAAGACAGCCAGCCGCGCTCAAGTACGCGGACTTGCGACGGCAAAGTGAAATTCATGCGCGGCAGTTGCCGGGTGGGTCGGCTACAGACGCATGAACCGCGCGGCGCTGCTCGACAGCGGCAAGGATGCGGCATTTTTCGGCGTCGTCGATCCCGCTCCAGGCGGCGATCTCGGCCAGGGTGCGCAAGCATCCCTGACACAAGCCGGTGGCGGCATCCATCTGACAAACATTGATGCAGGGCGAGGCGACAGATGCCTGCTCCGGTTTCATGCGCAGACCACGCGGCTACGCCGGGACAACAGAGCTTGCGCTACGCGCGAAGCTGGTTCGCGGTGCAATTGTTCGCAAATGTAGCGGCCCGCCTCGGCGAGCTTTTCCAGGTCGATGCCGGTTGCGATGCCCAGGCCATTGAGCAGATAGATCACGTCCTCGCTCGCCACGTTGCCCGATGCGCCCGGCGAATACGGGCAACCGCCGAGGCCGGCCACCGAGCTGTCGAAAATCGCCATGCCAAGCTCCAGCGAGGCGTAAATATTGGCGATAGCCATACCGTAAGTGTCGTGATAATGGCCGGCCAACTGTGTCATCGGCACTACGCGGCTCACCGCTTCTATCATGCTCCGCACCGACTTCGGTGTACCCGCGCCGATGGTGTCACCCAGCGAAATTTCGTAGCAGCCCATCTCTGATAGCGCTTGCGCCACTTGGGCCACCGCCGCCGGTTCGACCGCGCCTTGATACGGACAGCCCACCACGCAGGAGATGTAGCCGCGCACCCGCATGCCGTGCTTCAACGCCGCCTCGGCGACAGGACGAAAGCGTTCAAGTGATTCGGCAATCGAGCAGTTGATATTCTTCTGTGAGAAGGCTTCGGAGGCCGCGCCGAATACGGCGACCTCCGTGCAACCCGCCGCCAGCGCCGCCTCGAATCCTTTCATGTTCGGCGCCAGCGCGGTATAAGTCAGGCCGGGCCGCTGGGCTTTCCTGAGCGCACGCATCACCTCCGCAGAGTCGCCCATCTGCGGCACCCATTTCGGCGAGACAAACGAGGCCGCCTCGATCACGGACACGCCGGCATCGGCGAGGCGCGCAATCAAGGCCAGCTTGACCGCCGTCGGCACGCTCTGTTTCTCGTTTTGCAGGCCGTCGCGCAGACTGACTTCGACGATTTTTACACTGCGGGGAAGCGTCATGGCGGTCGTGTCTCCGTGCCTCAAATCGAAATAAAAACGAGCATATCAGGATTTCCCTCTCATTCATTTTTCATGTACTGCTCGATATGCGCCAGAAAAGCGCGCGTCTTGGCAGGCAGATAACGGCGCATCGGCATCACCGCCCAGGCAGGGACGACGGGCAGCGACCATTCCGGCAGCACGCGCACCAGCCGTTTGGCCCGCACATCGTCCGCAGTGAATGAACACGGCAAGGCGCCGATGCCCGCGCCATCCAGCAACAACTGCTGGATCATATCGGGAGAATTGAGGGTCAGCCGCCCCGGCGGCACGCCTTCCCAAACGGCTTTACGGCGCAGCAGTTTCCACGGCGCGGCCTTGCCGCGCGGGGAGAGCAGGCGCACCGCTGCATGATGTTCCAGATCGTCCGGATGTTTCGGCGCCGGATGCAGCGCCAGATAGATGGGGCTGGCGTAAAGACCGAAGTGTTGTTCGTCGAGCTTGCGCGCCACCAGGGTCGCATCGTTTTCCAGCGTCCCCATGCGGATTGCCAGATCGAAGCGTTCGCCGATCAGATCCACGCGGCGTGAAGACAGGTCAAGATCGATCTGTATTTCCGGATAGGTTTCGATGAAGCTGGCAATGGCCCGCGAAAAATAATGCCTGGATTGTTTGGCGAAATCGCCCGGCACCGAGATGCGCAAGCGTCCGCGTGGTTGCGCATCGCGGCTGCGCACGAAATCCTGGGTCGCGGCAACTTCTTCCGCCACGCGGCGGCTGTGTTCCAGAAACTCCTGGCCGAATTCGGTGAGCGACATGCGGCGCGTGGTGCGTATCAGCAGCCGCTGTCCCAGCGCCGCCTCCAGATTCGCCAGGCGGCGGGAAACCGTGGCCTTGGGCATGGCAAGATGTTCGGCGGCGCGAATCAGGCTCTCCTGTTCGACGATGGTGGCGAACAGGATGTAGTCGTCGGCGGAAATTTGTTCCATTATCGGGATAGTCTATCTCGTAACTATGGCTTTATCTATCTTTTTGTAAGCTCTAATATGCACATACTTTCAGGAGCCAGCCATGCAAACTACAACCCGGATCACTCAAGCCACTCAAGTCACTCAAGCCACACTACGCCAATCGCGCGGCATTGAACGCCTGGTCGAGGGCGTCGCCACCTCGGATGGCGCAGGCGTAAAACTGACGCGCGTGCTCACCGGCCAATTGCAGCACCGTCTCGATCCTTACCTGATGCTGGATGCGTTCAGCAGCGACGACCCGAACGATTACATCGGCGGCTTTCCGGATCATCCGCATCGCGGCTTCGAGACCATCACCTACATGCTTTCCGGACGCATGCGGCATCGTGACAGCGCAGGCAACGAGGGACTGCTGGAAAACGGCGGCGTGCAGTGGATGACCGCAGGACGCGGCGTCATCCACTCCGAGCTGCCCGAACAGGAAAACGGCGTGATGGAAGGTTTTCAACTGTGGCTCAACCTGCCCGCGCGGGACAAGATGACCGAGCCGTGGTACCGCGATTTTCCCAGCGCCGCGATTCCCGAATACCGCACGGCGGATGAGATCACAGTGCGGGTGATCGCCGGGACCAGCAACGGTGTCGCAGGTGCGGTCAGCCGCGCGGATACCGAACCGCTGTACCTGGACATTCACCTGCCTGCGGGCTGCGCATATTCGACCGCGCTGCCTGCCGGCCACAATGCGTTCATCTACGTCTATCGCGGCGCGGTGCAGGTCGCCGGCACCTTGGTTGGGTCGCGCCGCATGGGCATCTTGAGCAACGCGACTGAGGCCGACGGCGTAACGATCACAGCAACCGAAGATGCGCGCCTGCTGCTGATCGCCGGGAAACCGCTGCATCAGCCCATCGTGCAATACGGGCCGTTTGTGATGAACACCCAGGCGGAAATTCACCAGGCGCTGGACGACTTTCGTGCTGGTCGCCTGGCCTGAACCACAGATTTCTAACCACAAGGAACATGACATGACTTCCACACTACACAGTCCGATGACTCTCGGCAAAATGCAGTTGAAAAACCGTATCGTCATGGCGCCCATGACCCGCAGCCGTGCCATCGGCAACACCCCGAACGCGCTGATGGAACAGTACTACGGCTTGCGCGCCGGCGCCGGGCTGATCATCACCGAAGGCACCTCGCCCTCCGCCAATGCTTTGGGTTATCCGCGCATCCCCGGCGTGTTCTCAGACGCGCAGGTGCAAGGCTGGCGGCGCGTGACGGATGGCGTGCACCAGGCAGGCGGAAAAATCTTCGTCCAATTGATGCACACCGGACGCGTCGGCCATCCCGCCAACATGCCCGCCGGCGCCCGATTGCTCGCACCGTCTGCGCTTGCCGCACCGGGCGAAATGTGGACCGACAGCAACGGCCTGCAACCGCATCCCGTTCCCGTCGCAATGAACGAAGACTACATTCTCGACGCCATCAACGAATTTAGCGCAGCGGCGAAACGCGCCATCGAGGCCGGCTTCGACGGCATCGAACTGCATGCGGCGAACGGCTACCTGATCGACCAATTCCTCAACACCGCCTCGAACCAACGCACCGACCGCTGGGGCGGCAGCATCCAGAATCGCATCCGTTTCGCTGTCATCGTCGCCAAGGTTACCGCCGCCGCCATCGGCGCGGAACGCATCGGCATGCGCATCTCGCCTTACGGCGTGTTCAACGGCATGGCGCCCGATGCTGAAATGGATGCGCTGTATGAACTGCTGATGACGGAATTGAACGCCATCGGCCTGGCCTATATCCATGTTGTGGATCACAGCGCGATGGGTGCGCCGGAAGTCAGCCCGGCGTTGAAAGCGAAGATACGCGCCGCGTTCAAAGGCAAATACATCCTGTCCGGCGGCTACGACCAGCCTCGCGCCAATGTCGATCTTGACTCACAGCGCGGCGACCTGGTGGCCTTCGGACGTCCGTTCATCGCAAATCCAGACCTGGTGGAAAAACTACGTAGCGGCGGCCCTTTGGCCGATCCCGATCCGAATACCTTTTACACCCCGGGCGAGCGGGGGTACATCGATTTCTAAGGATATTTCGTGACGCGCGGGCTGGTTGAGTCCGCCTGTTCTACTTGGCGGCGTCCTCGACCTGCTTCTTCTGCTCTTCCGCCTGCTTTTCCAGGGTGTCACCCACGCCCTTGGCCTTGTCCAGCGCCTGCTTCTGCTCCTGGATGAACTGCGGCGGCTGGGGCTTGGCTTCGTTCTGCGGCTTGCTGTTGCAACCGGCCAGCATTGCAACTGTGATGGACAGCATCCATGCGTATTTCATTGTCTTTCTCCTGCACCGGTTAAAGATTGGCGAAATCTGAGTGAAACCCGAATTTCTGGAATGATGCGATTGCACCGATACCGATACCTATCGCGGTCGCAAACCACATTGCCAGGGTTGCAACATCGCTGCCGATAGCAGTGGCCAGCCAGGGAATAGCCACCGTAGCACTTGCGCCTACGGTAAAGGCCACCGCCAGCGCAAGCGCCAGCATATGCCGCCGCACCCTGACATAGCCTGCGCGCAGCTCCGCCAGGCGTTGCAAATGATCAGACTCAAGTGCGCTGCGTCGCACCAGAATACCTTGTCCGATTTCGCGCTCAATCGCAGTGCGCAGCGCCTCATGAAAACCTGTCGGCAATGCGGGCGCACGCAAGCTTGCCGAAAGTGCGCGATCCAGCGGATCGCCTTGCGGCCACGCATCCTTCTGATATTGATTTTGCATCATCCATGCCTCCGTCATACTGTCCACAACTCAGGGTCTGCGAGCCCCAGCAAGGATAGTTTTGCAAGCAGGCTCGCCCGAGCGCGAAACAAATGGGTCTTCACTGTGCCTTCCGGGCATCCAAGCAGGGCCGCCACCTCGGCGACCGAGCGCTCCTCAAAGTAAAACAGCGTAATCACCCGCCGTGCGGCTTCCGGCAGATCATCAACCAGCCGGTGGAGCGTTGATACTGTTTCTGAATTGCCATCGACGACCGCCACCGCCTCCGCCTCCGCCTCGACGGTCTCATCACTTAACGACAACACTTTTTGCCCACTCGCCAGCGCCGTGAGACAGCGGTTGCGGGTGATAGCATAAATCCACGTCGACAGCGCAGCAGTCGCATTGTAGCTGGGCAGCGCCTTCCACACCCGGATCAGGCTCTCCTGCGCCACATCCTGTGCTGCGACCGGATCGCGCAGAAAAGCTACGCATAGCCGATAGACCTTGGCTTCGTAGCGTTTTGCCAGGAGATCAAATGCTGCAACCCGCTTGTCATTCCGCAGCAGATCGACAATGTCCCGATCACGCTGAGCAGCAGGGCTCGGTTGCGGGAGTGTCGGATCAGGGCTCATTATGCTTTCTACCCGAATTTTGCATTCCAGGTTTCACCCTGCGCAGAAAATATATTACGGAATGTTTGAAACCTGCGGCAGCCCCGCGAGGTACCAACAGCAATACAACCTCAACGAAAGGATATCGACATGGACAACGATCTCGTGAAGGCACTACCCCTTCTCATCCCCATCATAGGAATCGTCATGGGAGTCGGCCTGGCCATGCTGGCCGTATTGACCGATCATCAGCGCAAGCGCGAGATGTTCGATCTGCACCACAAGGAAAGACTGCTCGCCATAGAGCGCGGCATGGAAGTGCCGCCCCTGCCCCCTGAATTTTTCCAGCGCGGTCACGGTCGCTGGCAGGAGTCGCCAGGCGGCAGGCTGCGCCGCGGACTGATATGGCTGTTTGTGGGCGTGGCCTTGATGGCTGCGCTGGCATTGAACCGAAGCCTCGAAGCCGCAGCCTGGGGTCTGATTCCCAGCGCGGTGGGTTTGGCTAACCTGATTTATTACTTCACGGTGGGACGGAACCAGCCTGTTGGAGCGGAAGTAAACTTTGAATTCGGCCCGCCAAACAACGCCGCCAACCAGAACAAATAGACAAATAGCTGCCGGACAGACGGCAACGATCTGGCGATGCCGGATCGTCATTCCGTTTTCACGAATCCACACTGCCTACTCGCGGTCGTCTGCCACTTGGCGTTTGCAATTCCCCGTCTACACGGTAGCGGGTACCATCGAACGAATCAACCAAGGTGCGCCGCTGACCAGCCGTATCGACCCCGCTGGCGAGCCTTCAACAAGTGCCAGGCCGTTGCTCTCGATGCGCAAGCGTTCTCCCTTGGTCAGCAGGAAATCGCCGGCCTGACCCTCGACCGTGAGCCACACCATCCCCGCAGTGCATTCAAGATGGATATTGCGTGCGCCGCGAAAAGTCAGCAACCTTCCCTCGGCCAACTGGATGACTCCATTCTTCAATGACAAGCGCAAGACGGCTCTCCCGGACAGTTCAATGCAAACACACTGACAGTCTAGGAATGCAGCGAGGTACAGTACAGATACAACCAGCTTAAATTGTCACCATTACAATTTCAGTTTATATAAACTGTGCTGCTCAAATCTGCCGGCAACTGTGCCTGTCGACCTGGGCATGCTTGCGGGAAAATCCGCTATTGGCCGTTGGCATGAAAGGTTGGGCATGGAACAGCAGGCGCTGCTATACGAACAACTGGCGGACGAGCTGGGCGGAATGATCGCCGGGCGCATCTTGCGGCCCGGCGACCGGCTGCCCTCGGTGCGCCGCCTGGCCCACGAAAAGAAGCTGTCCGTGTCGACCGTGGTGCAAGCCTTGCGGCAGTTGGAAGATCGCGGCCAAGTGGAGGCGCGTCCGCAATCGGGATTTTTTGTTCGCTCGCCGCCGCCCAGTCAGAACCTGCAACTGGCGCCGCATACGCACAAACGTCTGGCACGTCCGGTAGCCGTCGATATCAACCACCGCCTGATGGACATACTCGCCCTCAACAATCGCAAGGAGATGGCGCCCCTGGGGGCCGCGCTACCGGCAGCCGAACTGCTGCCGATCACGCATCTGCAACGCCTCTATGGGATTATCGGGCGGCGTTCCGGGTTGCTGCTCGATGCGGCCAGTCATACCGCCTTTAATCATCCCGATCTGGTCAGACAATTGGTGCGCCATTCGCTTGCCTGGGGCCAACCCCTGGCGGCGGACGAGATCGTCATCACCAACTCGTGCACCGAATCCCTTTCGCTCTGCCTGCACGCCGTGACCAAGCCGGGCGACACGGTGGCGGTGGAGTCGCCTTCGTATTACCTGATGTTGCAATTGCTGGAACAACTGGGACTCAAGGCTTTGGAGATTCCCACTCATCCCCGCCACGGCATATCGGTCGACGCGCTGGAAATCGCCACCCGCGAACGGAAAATTGCTGCCTGCCTGCTGATGAGCAATTTCAACAACCCGCTGGGGAGCCTGATCCCGGACCAGGAAAAAAAGCGCATCGCCGAGTTGATGGCGGCGCGGAAAATTCCCATCATCGAAGACGACGTTTACGGCGACCTGCATTTTGGTCCGGATCGTCCCTGGCCGGTGAAGTCGTTCGATACCAGTGGCAACGTGATGCTGTGCACCTCGCTGTCGAAAACCCTGAGCCCCTCCCTGCGCCTGGGCTACGTCGCGGCGGGCCGCTTCCATGCCGGCTTGCTGACGCTGAAGACACTCACCTCGGGCGCCACCAATCCGATCACCCAGTTGGTGGTCGCCCGTTATCTCGAATCGACGGCTTTCGACCGCCATCTGCGCGGCTTGCGGCGCGCTTGCGAACGGCAGGTGATGCAGATGTCCGAAGCGGTGCTGCGCTATTTTCCCACCGGCACCCGGCTTGCGCAGCCCCAGGGCGGCCTGGTACTCTGGGTCGAAATGCCTGCCGGCATCAATAGTTCAGTGCTGTTCGAAGACGCCCTGCACGCCGGCATCGCCCTGGTTCCCGGCGATCTTTTCTCGGCCAACGGTCACTATAGTAATTGCTTGCGCCTGAACTGCGGCAACCCCTGGTCGCCACGTTTCGAGGAAGCCGTTAAACGTCTGGGAGCACTGGCGGCAAAACTCGCACTGCGCGGGAATCCGGGAGAGCGGAAACGTTAACCAGATTCGATTTCACTTCTTCTCTTTTTGCCAGAGTTGCTGCGCAACAGCGGCAAGATGAGTTCTGGCATGGTTGTTCGACTCACGCCATAGCCATGCAATAGCGTCGGCAAGCGTGAGCAGGTGAATGTTTTGTATGCCACGACCCAGCAAGCCGCTCACCGTACTCTCCAGGGAAGTTTCGCTAATCTCATTTAATGCAACAGGCTGTACGTAAATATTGTCTTCCTCTTCTGCGGACACAGTGCTGGCTGTCCCGATCACCCAAGCCAGGGCCCTATTAAACTGTGTCACAGACAGGATATGTTTATTTCGGCCCACCCACGCTAGACAGATAAGGTTGTGCCCGAAGAAGCCGGGTCGCTCCAATGCAGCCGACAGGGCGGCATCCCAGGTGACTACCGGTGTCTCTGATACATCAGCCGAAATCGTAAAGCCGCATGCAAGAATGAATTCGGTGAGCCTATCCAGATACAGTGTTTGTTGAGGGCCATTCTTATATAAAGGCCAGGCCTCGTGGAATGCCAGAAGAACAGACAGGCGATGACCAAGATAGCCAGGATCGGCGCAAGCAAGCTCCAGG
This sequence comes from Betaproteobacteria bacterium, assembly GCA_016194935.1. Taxonomy (GTDB): domain Bacteria; phylum Pseudomonadota; class Gammaproteobacteria; order Burkholderiales; family Rhodocyclaceae; genus JACRAR01. Next base: position 43,993 of record JACQAO010000070.1, on the reverse strand, counting down.
TAATGTGAAACGATTTTGTCAGCACCGGAGACTTCCGCCCAGGCCCGCACACCGGAATATGCAGCAGGTATGACTGAGCGGGCAAGAAGCGCCTGCGCACGCTTCGGCGTCATCTGTATTACTGGAGCGACAGCCGGAATCTCAACGCCAGGCTCGGCAAACCACTGCGCCCGAACAAGCGACTCGTGCCAGAAATCTTCCGTCCAGTGGGGAAACTGGTGTCGGAGATGACACACGGAGACAGCGGCTTTGACGCCATGTGAGTGATGTATTGCAGCGACTATCTGTACGCCGCGTGCGAGCACTGAAAGCATTAGTCAAGGTACGCTGGAAATAATTGTGCAAGATAACAGAATGGCCGAAAGCAGTTCTGTTGCTGCATCGTGTCGAAAGCCAGAGAAAGATGGGAAACTGCGAGTTGTTATGAATGAACGGGAGAAGCAGACAGCTTGACGCCGAGAGCATGAAGCAGCTTGAGCATCGTGTCGTAGCGCGGCTTGGCGCCGAGCGTAAACGCCTTGTAAAGGCTCTCGCGGCCAAGACCGGCATCTTTGGCGAGCTGCGCCATGCCGTGGGCGCGGGCTACATCGCGCACGGCGGTTAGGAATACATCGGGATTGGGATCTTCCAGCGCGGCGGTTATGTACTCCGCAATGGTCTCGTCATCATCGAGGTAGTCGGCAGCATCGAAGGCGGAAAATTTCGCCACAGTTCACTCCTTATCCAAGGCCCGCGCCATCTCGGTAGACCGTATTCGATGGGCGATCCTGGCGCGGCCCGTCTTTCAGGCCGATGAGCCAAGCGTCGAATTCCTCGGAACGCTCAAAGGTATTCATGGGTTGCAGCGTGTCCGATTGGATACCAATGCGCAATCATGGGTGCAAGGGTCAGTGAGGTTCAGTGCATAGCGGCCTGCCATCTGCTTTGAGAAAACTTCCAAGTCAGGCGGCAATTCGTTCGCGCACGTGCGGAACATCCCGGCCCCTGGCTTCCCGAACCTGCCGGGCGGAGAGCGTTTCGACCGTCAGCGTTCCACCATCCAGCGTCATGAACTCAACCTCGTAGGCTTCGTCATTGAGGTGGATATGTACGACCACACCCACGTCGCCAGCCTCAAGACCTGCGCCGGGAATATCTTCTGTCAGCACCACCGATGCGTGTTCAGTAATCATGATGCCCTCCTAAACCGGATGTGCGGTATTCAGTCGCAGCGGCAATTGCATTGGCACAAGCCTGTATTTTGATAGCGTCGACAAATTCCGCCAAACCCCGATTACCGCATCAGGAGGCGAGTTTGGAATACCAAGCATGAATGAGAAGGGTCTGGAAAAACAATACGGGTACGTTAAAGCCGCTCGACGCAATGATTGATTCAATTTCCGATGGTGGGAGTACTGCGACATCCCGGCCACAAGAGGCAAGACGCTTTTCAAGTTCCTCGGCAGGCATTTCAGAATACCTCATTGTCCGCGCCCAAACTTCAAAAAGATTTTTGTAAGCTGAAGTGGACATATCGGAGGCTAAATCAGCACTCACTAAACACCCATCGGGGCGTAGTCGTGCGGCAATTTGCCGAAATAAATTGCGCCGCTCCTCTGGCCGCATTAAAAATTGAGAAACCAAAATACACGTTGCTCCATCGAAAAAACCCAATTCTGGAAGCGAATCAAGATAACCTTCGTGGAAGGTACAACGCGAAGCAACGCCACAGTCTTCGGCTCGCTGGCGACAAATGTCCAGCATGGGCGCCGCCGGCTCTACGGCAGTGAACCGCCACTGTGGAAATGCTTGAGCAAGGTCAATCAATTCTGCGCCGGTTCCAGCGCCGATGCAGAGAATCCGTGCGTCGACAGGAAGTTCGGAAAGCACCATGCGGATAAGAAAATGAAGTGCGTCGCGCATGGGCGCCAATTTTCCGACTTGCTTGTCGTAGGAAGTGGCGCGTTCTTGGTCAAAAACAATAGCGGGTTCTTGGTTTTGCATGACATGACTCCGTGAATGGGTTCGTGATCCGTACTAATAGATTTCACCTTCAATCCTCAGCCACGAACTCCACCAATTCCGCCCCATCCGTCACCTGATCGCCGACGTTGTAGTGAAAGCTTTTCACCAACCCCGCGCTGGGTGCGGCGATGGTGTGTTCCATTTTCATGGCTTCGAGGATCAGCAGCGGCGCGCCTTTCTCCACCTTGGCGCCAGGCTGGGCGATCAGCGCGATCACTTTGCCGGGCATCGGCGCGATCAGGCTGCCTTCGGCGCCGCCGTCTTCGCTGGCATGGTGTAGCGGGTCTACCCTGGACAGGACATGAACGCGACCGTGCAGAAAAACATGTCGGCGCTCACCGGCGTCGATCACGGTCGCCACCAGGCGCTTGCCTTCGAGGTCGATGCGCAACTGTCCGTCCGCCAGCAACTGGCCGCTCGCCTGTGTGGTGCGTCCATCACAAGCTATGTTGTAGCCCTGTCCTGTGTATGCCACGGAGAGCGGCTGCTCCAGCTCGCCGTGGCGAAACAACAGGGTGCGGCGTGCCGTGCTGTTGAGACGCCAGCCGTTGCGGCTATGCCAGGGCGAATACGGGTCCGGGTGTTGCGCCGCCTGTTTCTTCGCCAGCGCATCTTCGCGCAGCAGTTCGGCCAGCGCTGCGGCCAGCCAGGCTTCGTGCGGCGGTTCGCGGGTGTCGCCAGCGGGGAAAAGAAAATCCTGCTCGCGCTCGATCAGACTGGTGTCGAGGTCGGCCTGTGTAAAGGCCGGGCAGGCCACCAGCCGTGAGAGGAAAGCGACGTTGTTGGCGACGCCGACCACGCGGTATTGCGCCAAGGCTTGCAGCATGTGCGCCAGGGCGCGTTCGCGGGTCTCGTCCCAGACGATCAGCTTGGCGATCATGGGATCGTAGTGCGGCGAAATCTCGTCGCCCTGCTCGACGCCCGTATCGACCCGCACATGCAGCGACTCCTGCGGCGGCGCAAGATGCAGCAGCTTGCCGGTGGAGGGCAGGAAGCCTTTGTCCGGATCTTCGGCGTAGATGCGCGCTTCCAGGGCATGGCCGCGTATCGACAACTGTTTCTGCGTCAGCGGCAGCGGCTCGCCAGAAGCGACGCGCAACTGCCATTCGACCAGGTCGAGGCCGGTAATCATTTCGGTCACCGGATGTTCGACTTGCAGCCGGGTGTTCATTTCCATGAAATAGAACGTCCCATCTTTATCGACGATGAACTCCACCGTGCCGGCGCCGACATAGCCGACGGCCTTGGCCGCATCGACCGCCGCCTTGCCCATCGCGGCGCGACGCTCTACCGTCATGCCGGGGGCAGGGGCTTCCTCCAATACTTTCTGGTGGCGGCGTTGAACCGAGCAGTCGCGCTCGAACAGATGCACGACATTCCCTTGCGTGTCGCCGAACACCTGAAATTCGATGTGACGCGGGCGCTGCAAGTAACGCTCGATCAGCACCTGGTCTTCGCCGAAACTTGCTGACGCCTCGCGCTGACAAGAGGCCAGGGCATCGGCGAATTCCTTGGCCGCGCGCACAATCCGCATGCCCTTGCCGCCGCCGCCGCCGCTGGCTTTGATGAGCACCGGGTAGCCGATGGCGTCCGCCTGCTTCCCAAGAAAATCCGCATCCTGCTGGTTGCCATGATAGCCGGGCGTAAGCGGAACGCCGGCTTTTTCCATCAGGGTTTTGGCCGCCGACTTCGATCCCATGGCGCGTATCGCCGCCACCGGCGGGCCGATAAAAGCGATGCCGCTCTCTGCACAAGCTGCGGCAAAATCTTCGTTCTCGGAGAGGAAACCATAACCCGGATGAATCGCCTCAGCGCCACACATCTTTGCCGCCGCGATGATCCTGTCGTTCACCAGATAAGATTCGCGCGCCGCGGCCGGGCCGAGCAGCACCGCCTCGTCAGCCAGGCGTACATGGCGGGCGCCGGCATCGGCCTCGGAATACACCGCCACCGTGCGGATGCCCATGCGGCGCGCGGTCTTGATGACCCGGCAGGCGATTTCTCCCCGGTTGGCGATGAGAATTTTCTGGAACACCTTATTCGCCTTCATAGTAGTCGGCAGCATCCTTGCAGCGACCGATGTGGCGAAACCGGCGCTGACCGTCCGGCCCCGCCATGACAGCGAACTTGTCGGAGTCAGGGTATTCGCAAACATCCGGTTCGCGCATGGTACTCGCCACCAGGACGCGCAAATCCGTCGTGCCGGTGTTGATGATCTGGTGCGCAGTTTCACGGCCACCCGCCGGCGCGCCGATCACGTCGCCAGGCCCCACCGGATATTCACCCTGCGCAGTGCGGTAGGTACCGTGGCCCTCCAGCACGACATAAAACTCGTCGTTGGCATGGTGATTGTGGAAAGGGCAGATCCGATGTCCCGGCGCGATGATGTCGTAAGACACACCCAGATGCGTCAGCCCCAGCAGCGGGCCGAGGGCCGCGTAGCGGCTGCTGAAGCGCACATCGCGCGTGCCGTCGATGAGCGTGGCCGTATCCAGCGCAATGACAGGGTTCGTCTGACTCATGCTATCCACCAGTTTGGTTTGCGCTTCTCCAGGAAGGCGCTCATACCTTCCCTGGCCTCGCCGGTGGCGCGGATGCCGGCAATGCGCTGCGCCGTTTCTTCGATCAGTTGAGAGGTGATCTGCCTGCCGCTCACACTGCGCACCAGTTCTTTGCACTCGCCCAGCGCGTTGGGGCTATTGTGCAGCAGGGCTTCGACGATTTCGCCGATGGCGGTGTCGAGTGCTTCGGCGTCCGGCACGATCTCGTGCAGCAGGCCGATGCGGTAGGCTTCCGCCGCCGAGAATCGCTCCGCCGTCAGCATATAGCGGCGCGCATGGCGCTCGCCGATGGCGGCGATAACATGCGGGCTGATCACCGCCGGGATGATGCCGAGCTTGACTTCGGACAGGGCGAAGTGTGCGTCGTAAGTGGCGATGGCGATGTCACAGGCCGCCACCAGACCGACCCCGCCGCCATATGCCGGCCCCTGCACGCGCGCCACGCTCGGCTTGCCGATCTGCGCCAGGCAACGCAACATCTCGGCCAATGCGCGCGCATCGCGCAGGCTGTCTTCCGCAGAAAAATCGGCGGCGCGTTTCATCCAGTTGAGATCAGCGCCGGCGCAGAAACTTTTGCCGGTGCTGGAAATTACCAGCACGCGCACCGCCTCGTCGCTCTCCATCATGCCGATGGCGTCAATCAGCTCGGCGATCAGCACATCGTCGAAAGCGTTGTGCTGTTCGGGACGATTTAGAGTGACGATGCCGACGCCGCCGTCGACTTCGGTGAGAATATTTTGGTACATAATTTCGCCCCTACATTCTAAATACGCCGAAAGTGGTTTTCTCAATCGGCGCGTTGAGCGCCGCTGACAGCCCCAGACCCAGCGCCCGGCGTGTCTGTGCCGGGTCAATCACGCCATCGTCCCACAGGCGCGCACTGGCGTAGTAGGGATGACCCTGGCTTTCGTACTGGTTGCGGATGGGCGCTTTGAAATCTTCCTCCTCTTCCTTGCTCCAGGATTTACCGGCGGCCTCCATGCCGTCGCGCTTGACGGTGGCCAGCACGCTGGCCGCCTGTTCGCCGCCCATCACGCTGATCCGTGCATTCGGCCAGACCCATAACTGGCGCGGGCTGTAGGCGCGGCCACACATGCCGTAATTGCCGGCGCCGAAGCTGCCGCCGATGATCACGGTGAATTTCGGCACCTGCGCCGTCGCTACGGCGGTCACCATCTTGGCGCCGTCTTTGGCGATGCCGCCGTTCTCGTATTTGCGGCCCACCATGAAGCCGGTGATGTTCTGCAAAAACACCAGCGGGATGCCGCGCTGTGCGCACAACTGGATAAAGTGCGCGCCCTTCTGCGCCGACTCGGAAAACAGGATGCCGTTGTTGGCGACGATGCCGATCAGATAACCATACAGCCGCGCGAAACCGGTCACCAGCGTGGCGCCATAGCGCGCCTTGAATTCGTCGAACTCGCTGCCGTCCACCAGCCGCGCGATGATTTCCCGAACGTCATAGGGTTTTTTAGTGTCGCCGGGAATCACCCCGTAAATCTCTGCCGGGTTGTAGAGCGGCTCACTGGGCGCGGTCAGGTCGAGAGCGGCAGATTTTTTCCAGTTGAGGTTAGCAACAATGCGCCGGCAAATCGACAAGGCATGCGGGTCGCTCTCGGCCAGGTGGTCGGCGACCCCGGAGATGCGCGTATGCACGTCGCCGCCGCCCAAGTCTTCCGCCGTCACCACTTCGCCGGTGGCAGCCTTGACCAACGGTGGGCCGCCGAGAAATATGGTGCCCTGGTTGCGGACAATCACGGCCTCGTCCGACATCGCCGGCACATACGCCCCGCCTGCTGTGCACGAACCCATCACCACAGCGATCTGCGGGATGCCCTGCGCCGAGAGGTTGGCCTGGTTGTAGAAAATCCGTCCGAAGTGGTCACGATCCGGGAACACCTCGTCCTGCATCGGCAAGTTGGCGCCGCCGGAGTCGACCAGGTAGATGCAGGGCAGGCGATTCTGCTGGGCGATCTCCTGGGCGCGCAAATGTTTTTTCACCGTCAACGGAAAGTAAGTGCCGCCCTTGACCGTGGCGTCGTTGGCGACGATCACGCATTCGACGCCATTGATCCGGCCAATGCCGGTGATGAGGCCAGCCGCAGGTACTTCGCCGTGGTACATGCCGTGCGCCGCCAGCGCCGAAAATTCCAGGAACGGCGTGCCGGGATCGAGCAGCGCATCGACACGGTCGCGCGGCAACAGCTTGCCGCGCGCCACATGCTTGTTGCGCGCTTCTTCGGAGACGCCACGAGCAACGGCTTCCGTCTTGTCGCGCAGATCGTCCACCAGCGCGCGCATGGCGGCGGCGTTGGCCTGGAACTCTTCGGAGCGCGGATTAAGTTGGGATTTCAGGATGCTCATGGAATTTTCAGAATCCTCCGGTTTTCAACCATTGCTCAAGCTGCGGCAGGCGGTCGACGCCCCAGAAAGGCTCCCCGTCGACGATCAAGTAAGGAGCGCCGAATATGCCCTTGGCGATGGCGCCGTCGGTCTCCTGCTTCAGCCGCTCCTTGATCTCTGGTTTCGCCACTGCCTCTGCCAAGGCGTCCTGGTCGATGCCGAGTTTGGCGGCAATGTCCTGCACCACCGCCAGATCGGAAATGTCGCGGCCATCCACCCAGTAGGCACGAAACACGGCTTGGGCGAAGCGCCGCGCCAGATCGCCATCCTGTTCAAACAGCCAATAATAAGCGCGCGCCGCAGACAAAGCGGCCAGCGGAAATTTTTCCGGAAACTTGAACGGCAGATTATGGAAGCGTGCAGAGCGCGAGAAATCGCGCAGCGAATACTCGCCCTTGACGGGAATCTGCACCAACGGCACTGAGCCAGTAACCTTGAAAATAGCGCCCAGCAGCATTGGCCGCCAGTCAACCGTGCGCCCGTATTTCGCCGCCAGCGCGTCGATCAACTCGCCGGCGAGGTAGGAATAGGGCGAGGAAAAATCGAAATAGAACACTATCGGATTACTCATAACTCCCCCCTTGGAAAAAGGGGGGCCAGGGGGGATTTCATCCGCACCTCAACCACCCCATAAATCGTTTCAAGCACGGCTTCGGTCTCCTTCATCACTTGCAGATTATCAAAACGCAGGACTTGCAGATTCAGTGACTCGAGGTATGCGTCCCGCTTGCGATCCTTCAGTTGCTCGGACACTTCGAAATGCTGCGAACCGTCCACTTCGACAACCAGCTTCGCCGCCGGTGCATGAAAATCCACGATATAGCAGCCAACCGGTTTCTGCCGGTAAAACTGTACGCCAAGAATTTGTTTGCCTCGCAGGCGGGACCATAACAGTCGTTCCGCGTCGGTCATGTTGGTGCGCAGTTTTCTGGCTGTTTGTTTCAGGTCGCTGCGGTAGGGCAGCATTGTTTGCTCCTCTCTCAGTCGGGGTTGAAATCCCCCCTGCCCCCCTTTGAAATCCCCCGGCCCCTTTGAAATCCCCCCCGACCCCCCTTTTTCTAAGGGGGGGTTATAGCAGCGCGCGGCCAATTACCAGCCGCTGGATGTCGGATGCGCCTTCGTAGATTTGGCAGACGCGCACGTCGCGGTAGATGCGTTCGACGGGGAAGTCTGCGACATAGCCGTAGCCGCCGTGTATCTGGATGGCGTCGGAGCAGATTTTCTCGGCCATCTCGGAAGCGAACAGCTTGGCCATCGAGGCTTCCTTCAGGCAGGGTTGACCGGCATCGCGCAGGCTGGCGGCATGATGCACCAGTTGCCGCGCCGCTTCGATTTGCGTCGCCATGTCGGCGAGGCGGAAGTTCACCGCCTGGTGTTCGAACAGCGGCTTGCCGAAACTCTCGCGCTCGTGAGCATATTTCAATGCCGCCTCGAAAGCCGCGCGCGCCATGCCCACCGCCTGGGCGGCAATGCCGATGCGCCCCGCCTCCAGGTTGGCGAGGGCGATACGGTAGCCTTCGCCTTCCTGTCCCAGCAGGTTCCCTGCCGGCACGCGGCAGTTCTCGAAGAGGATCTGCGCCGTGTCCGAGGCATGCTGGCCGAGCTTCTCTTCGATGCGCGCAACGATATAGCCCGGCGTGTCGGTTGGCACGATGAAGGCCGAGATGCCTTTCTTGCCGGCACTCCGGTCGGTGACGGCGAAGACGATGGCGACCTGGGCGTTCTTGCCCGAGGTGATGAACTGCTTGACGCCGTTCAGTATCCACTCGTTGCCTTCCTTTACCGCTGAGCAACGGATGGCGGCGGCATCCGAACCGGCCTGGGGTTCGGTCAGGCAGAAGCAACCCAACTTCTCGCCAGAAGCCAAAGGTCTGAGAAATTTTTCTTTCTGCGTCTCATTGCCGAAAGCCAGCAGCGGCCCGCACACCACCGAGTTTTGCACGCTGATGATGGTGGATGTCGCGCCGTCGCCGGCGGCGATTTCCTCCAGCGCCAGCGCCAACGAAAGAGTATCCATGCCGGCGCCGCCCCAGGCTTCCGGCACGGTCATGCCATAAGCGCCGAGCGCAGCAAGTTGCCGCAATGCTTCATGCGGAAAGGTGCAATGGCGATCCCACTCCGCAGCGAACGGCGCCAGCCGCTCGCGGGCGAATTCGCGCATGGCGGCGCGGATCATTTGCTGTTCCTGACTGAGGATCATGGACGCGTGTATTTCAAATCAACTCGATGGCCAAGGCGGTCGCCTCGCCGCCGCCGATGCACAGGCTGGCGACGCCGCGTTTGCCGCCGTGTTTGCGCAAGGCGCCGATCAGCGTGACGACGATGCGCGCGCCGGAAGCGCCGATGGGATGGCCCAGCGCGCAAGCGCCGCCGTGGACATTGATTTTTTCGTGAGGGATGGCGTGTTCCTGCATCGCCGCCATCGGCACCACGGCGAAGGCCTCGTTGATTTCGAAGAGGTCGACGTCGGCGGTTTTCCAACCGGTTTTTGCGTACAACTTGGTGATCGCGCCGACCGGAGCGGTGGTGAACCAGCCCGGCGCCTGGGAGTGGGTGCTGTGTCCGACAACTCTGGCCAGGGCTTTCAAGCCCAGCTTGTCGGCAGTCGACTGGCGCATCATCACCAGTGCCGCCGCGCCGTCGTTGATGGAACTGGAACTGGCGGCGGTGACCGTACCGTCCTTCTTGAAGGCCGGTTTCAGCAGCGGAATTTTCTCAATCTTGATCTTGCGCGGCCCTTCGTCGGTGTCGACCGTCACATCACCTGTTTTCGACGGCACGCTGACCGGAACGATCTCCCAGGCGAAGCTGCCGTCGGCGGTGGCCTGTTGCGCGCGGGTCACCGAGCTTACGGCGAAGGCGTCCTGCTGCGCGCGAGTAAATTGGTACTTCGCAGCGCAGTCCTCGCCAAAGGTTCCCATCGAGCGGCCACCGCCTCTCTCGTCCCTGTTGTAGGCGTCTTCAAGGCCATCCAGGGTCATATGGTCGAGAATATTGCCGTGACCCATGCGATAGCCGCCACGCGCCTTGGGCAGCAGATAGGGTGCGTTGCTCATCGACTCCATGCCGCCGGCCACCATGACAGTGCTGCCGCCGGCCAGCAGCATGTCGTTGGCAAACATCATGGCGCGCATGCCCGAGCCGCAGATTTTGTTGACCGTAGTACAAGCCGTCGCCAGCGGCAGGCCAGCGCCCAAAGCCGCCTGTCGCGCCGGCGCCTGGCCCTGGCCGGCGGACAGCACGCAACCCATGATGACCTCTTCCACCTGCTCGGGCGCGAGGCCGGCGCGCTCGACAGCGGCGCGGATGGCGACGCTGCCGATCTGCGCGCAAGTCAGGGGCGCCAAGTCACCCATGAAGCCGCCCAGCGGAGTGCGGACAGCGGAGACGATGACGACGGGATCGTTATGCATGTTCAACTCCATCAGAGAGAAAAAATCAGACAGGTGGTGGTGGCGTGAGCATATAGCCGACCGGCAGCATCGTAGAGTCGGCCTTCGGCCGTGCCAATCTGCCGTCCGACATGGATAATCTTGCCTTCGGCGCGCACCGGCCCCACGTCGTCTGTCAGCGCGCGCAAATAGTTCACCTTGAGTTCAATGGTGGTATAGCCCTGGCCCGCCGCGAGCGTGCTTTGCACGGCACAGGCAACGCAAGAATCCAGCAGGGTGGCGTGATAACCGCCGTGCACAGAACCGATAGGGTTGTAGTGAGCACGCGCCGGATGCCCCTGAAACACCACCCGTCCTTTCTCCGCCTCAACCAGCGTGAAGTCCAGCGTTAGTGCAATAGGTGGCGGCGGCAGCTCGCCGCGCAGCATTTTCTGGAATAGTTCGAGGCCACTGCATTCCTTCATCGCCTCCACCGGCAGCACATCCGGCGACATTACTTGGTCGCGGATACCTTGCGCCGCAGCCAGCCATTCACGCTTCAACGCCTCCGTATCCGGCTTCATGCGGTCTCCGCGTAGAGTTCGCGGCCTATCAGCATCCTGCGGATCTCGGAAGTACCCGCGCCGATTTCGTAGAGCTTGGCGTCGCGCCACAGGCGGCCGGTCGGGTAGTCGTTGATGTAGCCGTTGCCGCCCAGGGTCTGGATCGCCTCGCCGGCCATCCAGGTGGCTTTCTCGGCGGAATAGAGAATGGCGCCGGCGGCATCCTTGCGCAACGTGCGGCTGTGGTCCTGCCGGTCGCAGGCCTTGCCCACCGCATACACATAAGCGCGCGTAGCCTGCCAGGTCGAGTACATATCCGCCATCTTGCCTTGCATCAACTGGAATTCACCGATGCTCTGACCGAACTGTTTGCGTTCGTGGATATACGGAAGCACCGCGTCCATGCAGGCCGCCATGATGCCCAGCGGACCGCCGGACAGCACTGCGCGCTCGTAGTCGAGGCCGCTCATCAGCACCTTGACGCCCTGGCTGACGCCGCCCAGCACGTTCTCCAGCGGTACTTCGCAGTCGTCGAAAAACAACGGATAAGTGTTGGAGCCGCGCATGCCGAGCTTGTCGAGATGGCTGCCGCAGGAGAAGCCTTTCATCCCCTTCTCGACGATGAAGGCGGTCATGCCCGGATCGGTTCTGGCATAGACGATCAGCGTGTCGGCATCGCCGCCATTGGTGATCCACATCTTGCTGCCGTTCAACACATATCTGTCGCCTCGGTCACCCTTCAGATCGGCGCGCAGTTTCATGCTCACTACGTCGGAACCTGCATTGGGTTCAGACATGGCAAGCGCGCCGACATGCTCGCCGGAAACCAGCTTGGGCAGGTATTTTTTCTTTTGCGCCGCGCTGCCGTTGCGTCGCAACTGGTTGATGCACAAATTTGAATGCGCGCCGTAGGACAGCCCCACGCTGGCCGAGGCGCGCGAGATTTCCTCCATGGCGATGATATGCGCCAGGTAGCCCATGCCCGAGCCGCCGTATTCCTCTTCGACGGTCATGCCGAGCACCCCCAGCGCGCCGAATTTTTTCCACAGATCAGCAGGGAACGCGTTATCACGATCAATTTGTGCGGCGCGCGGCGCGATCTCCCTGGCGGAAAACTGGGCGACGCTGTCGCGCAGCATGTCGATGTCTTCGCCGAGGTCGAAATTCAGTCCGATCATGGTGCGCTCTCCTGTGTAGGGTGCGTGCAGTTATCGCGGGTATTGATGGCGAGATTGTATGTTGACGTTGACGTTAACGTCAACTAGTCAACTACGCGCCGCCGTCGCCCTGACTGCCCGGCGCGGCGGCCCGCCTGTGACGCGCTTGCCTTGACGCGATTCGGTTGCAAGAATCTCGCGGCACTGCCGCTCGAAGCCCTTGATCTCGGCCAGCAGAGCCGAGATGTCTTCACGCTGCTGTTCCAGCGCGGCGCGGCGCTGTTCCAGCACGGCAAGAAACTTGAGCAACTGCCCTCCTTCGTTACGCGCCGTGTCGTACATGTCGATCACGTCCTTGATTTCCGCCAGGCTCAGCCCCAGGCGCTTGCCGCGCAAGGCCAGCTTGAGGCGGGTGCGGTCGCGCTTGGAATAGACGCGCTGCTGGCCGGAACGCTGCGGGAACAGCAAGCCCTGATCTTCGTAGTAGCGGATGGTGCGCGGCGTCACGTCGAACTCGCGCGACAACTCGGTGATGGTGAAAGTGGCTGCTCTCATTGACGGTTATTGCTTACGGGGTGTTGCATTGCGGCATGGTGCGGCAGTCAGACCTGCATCGGGTAAAATGAATTTTTCCTGCCTGCACCGCGCGATAAAAGCGCAGTGGAAGCACAGTGGAAGTTAAGCAGATTTCCCACCTCAAGGCAAATGGCCACCGCCCCTTCATAATGTCTATAGCATATCCGTTCGAGCAACTCCCCGATCCCGGCACAGCATTGGAAGTCGCGCCCGGCGTGCGCTGGCTGCGCATGCCCCTGCCTTTCGCGCTGGACCACATCAATCTCTGGCTGCTCGAAGACGGATCGGGTTGGACTGCGGTGGACACCGGCATTGCCCGCAACGAGGTGAAAGACTGCTGGCGGCAATTGCTGCCCAGCTACCCGTTACGGCGCCTGATCGCTACCCACAGCCACCCCGACCATCTCGGCCTGGCCGGCTGGCTGGAGCAGGAAACCGGCGTGCCGCTGTGGACGACCCAGGGTGAGTACCTCACCGCACACATGATCTGCGAGCAGATCGACGGCTATGGCATTCCGGCCATGCTCGCGCTGTTTCGCCAACACGGGCTCGACGATGCGCGCGTTGCTGCGCTGGGCGAACGCGGCAACGCCTACCAGCGCAACCTGTCCGGAATTCCCGCCACTTACCGCCGCCTCATCGACGATCAGGAGATCGTCATCGGCGGGCGTATTTGGCGGGTCATCATGGGCTACGGACATTCGCCCGAACACGCAGCACTCTACTGCGATGAGCTGAAGTTGCTGATCGCCGGCGATATGCTGCTGCCGCGCATCACCACCAATGTCAGCGTGGTGGCCGCGAACCCGGACGGCAACCCGCTCGGCCTGTTTCTCGACTCAATCGCCCGCTTCAAACATCTGCCGCAAGACACGCTGGTGCTGCCCTCGCACGGCAAGCCGTTTCACGGCCTGCATGCGCGCATCACCGCCCTGGAGAAACATCACGCGAAACATTTCGACGATCTGCTGGCCGCTCTGGACCACCCCGCGACTGCGGCGGAATTGCTGCCGGTACTGTTCTCCCGACCGTTGACGGACGCGCATCAGGTAATGTTTGCCATGGGCGAAGCCATCGCCCACCTGAATTATCTGGAACATGTGCAGCGCGTCAGGCGCACTGAGGAAAACAGCATTATCCGTTTTGTAAAGTCGCACTGACCGGAAGACATGAAGACATAATGCACGCCAAGATTCCACCCGAAATTACCGATCCAGCCGAGATCGTCGGCACCTACGCAGAAGTTGCACAACGCGCTTCCAGGCTGCTCGCCGAACACATGCAGCGTCAGGTGCAACAGGGTGTCAACGCGCCTTCCGATGAGTTGGGCATCGCCCAGTCCTACCTGAATCTGATGGCGAAGCTGTTCGCCAATCCTCTCAAGATGGCGCAAGAGCAGATGAGCCTGATGCAGGACTATTTTGCGCTGTGGCAAAACTCCATGCTGCGTTACGCCGGCCTGCCGGTTGCGCCGATAGCCGCACCCGCCAAGGGCGACCACCGCTTCAAGGACGCCCAGTGGGAAGAACATTTTCTGTTCGATTTCATCAAGCAGTCCTACCTCATCACCGCGCGCCATGTGCATGACAGCGTCTGCTGCGTGGAAGGCCTGGACGAAATATCGCAGAAGAAAGTGAATTTCTTCACGCGCCAGTTCATCGACGCGCTAGCGCCGACCAACTTCGCCCTGACCAATCCGGAAGTGCTGCGCGAAACCGCCAGGAGCCACGGCCAGAATCTGCTCAATGGCTTCAACAACCTGCTGCGCGACATCGAGGAGGGCGGCGGCCAGTTGCGCGTCAAGATGACTGATCCGGATGCTTTCGAGATCGGCCACAATGTTGGTGCCACACCAGGCAAGGTGATATTCCAGAACGACTTGATTCAGTTGTTGCAGTTCAATCCGACGACCAGCGAAGTGTTCAAGCGGCCATTGTTGATTATTCCGCCGTGGATCAACAAGTACTACATCCTCGACCTGCGCCAGTCCAACTCCTTCATCAAATGGGCCACCGATCAAGGTCACAGCGTTTTCGTCATCTCCTGGGTGAACCCGGACGCGAAACTGGCATTGAAGGACTTCGACGATTACATGAGCGAGGGCGCGCTGGCCGCGCTTGACGCCGTCTGCCGGCAGACCGGCGAGCAGGAAGTTAACCTCATCGGCTACTGCCTCGGCGGCACCTTGCTGGGCGCGACGCTGGGTTATCTGGCGGCGAAAAAAGACCAGCGCATCGCATCAGCCACTTTCTTCGTGGCGCTGCTGGATTTTTCCATCCCCGGCGAGCTGGGCGTGTTCATCGACGAGCAACAGGTCGCCAACCTGGAAAAGAAAATGGCGGAACGCGGTTACCTCGAAGGATCGGAAATGGGCGGCACCTTCAACATGCTGCGCTCCAACGACCTGATCTGGTCCTTCGTGGTGAATAACTATTTGCTCGGCAAGCAGCCTTTCCCCTTCGACCTGCTCTACTGGAATTCCGATTCGACCCGCATGCCCTACAAGATGCACAGCTATTACCTGCGCAACATGTACCTGAAGAACCTGCTCAAGGAACCAGGCGGCATCGAGCTCAAGGGCGTGCCGATCAACATCTCGAAGGTGAAGGTACCGAGCTATTTCATCTCCACCATCGAGGATCACATCGCTCCCTGGCACAGCACTTACCTCGGCGCTACCCGCCTGGGCGGCCCGGTGCGCTATGTGCTGGGCGGCTCCGGCCACATCGCCGGCATCGTCAATCCCCCGTCCGCCAACAAATACGGCTACTGGACCAACGACAGCAAAGTGCTGCCGGAAACTTCCGCCGCCTGGTTCGAAGGCAGCCGGCAGCACGAAGGTTCGTGGTGGCCCGACTGGCAACAGTGGATCACAGCGCTCGACGATACGCTGGTACCGGCGCGCGATCCGGCCAGAGGCAAGCTGAAACCGCTGGAAGATGCGCCGGGTACCTACGTCAAGTTCCGTCTCGATAAGCAACAGTGAAAGTGGTACTGGACACCAATGTACTGTTGTCGCTATGGGTTTTTGCCGACAGCCGTTACAGCCAAATACGCCATGCCGCCGAAGCTGGACAGATCGAGCTGTTGACGAACGCGGATTGCCTGGCCGAGTTTCGCCGCGTGCTCGGTTATCCGGAGTTCGCCCTGGATAACCCTGCGCAACAACGCGCTTTCGACGCCTACGGGCGCATCGCCCAAAAGTTATCAACCACAACTGCACCACGCAAACCGTTGCCCGCGTGCAGAGATCGTGATGACCAGAAGTTTCTTGAATTGGCGCTGGACGGCAACGTCCGTTATCTCGTCACCAACGACAAGGCGTTGCTGGCGCTGGCGAAACGCAAGCCGCTGAAAGAATATTTCAGCATCCTGACACCACAACACTTTATGGAAATTCCTGCGCTGTGCGACAGCATCTCAATTCAAGCGGAAGCGCCCGATTAGGGCCTGCAGTTCATGCGCCATCCCCGACAGGTCATGGGTCACTTCGCCGACTCTGCGAATGCTGGCGCTATTCTCGGCATTCATGGCCGTGGCCTGCGCCATTTCATCGACGGTATGCTGGCTGGCATCCATCTGCGCCTGGGTATCGGCAGTAATTGATTGCAGCAAGTCGGAAACCCGGCGCGAGGCGGCGACGATGCCATCCAGCGCCGCGCGGGTCTCGCCGCTGTAACGCACGCCCCGCCCCACTTCGGCGTGTACCGTCTGCATAGCCTGCACCGCCGAATCGGTTTTCTGGCGGATGGTATCCACCGTAGCGGTGATGTCGGCGGTAGACACCGAGGTGCGTTCCGCCAGTTTCCGCACTTCGTCGGCCACCACCGCAAAACCGCGGCCCTGCTCGCCGGCCCGTGCCGCCTCGATGGCGGCATTCAGCGCCAGCAGATTGGTCTGGTCGGCGATATCCCGAATTACGCTGGTAATTTCCTGAATGCGGTCGGTGGCGCTGGAAAGCTCGGCGATGACCGCCATCGACTGGTCAACCGATACCTCCACCCGGCGGGTGGCCGCTATCGAGTCCTCCATGCGCTTGTCGCCGTCGCCGGCAATGCCCAGCGCTTCGCCCGAGGCCTCCGCTACCCGGCCGGTGCCGGTGGCAATATTGCGTGCGGCGAGACTCATCTGCTCAATCGACTGCTGGGCCTGCGCCATGTGTTCCGAACGCACCTTGCCTCGCTCCATCACTCCGCCGAGTTCCGCTTGCAGTGATTCGGCGGCGCTGGTCAATGTGTCGGCGGCGCCCTTGACGCCGCGGATGGTGTCCTGCAAACGTTCCACGGTGGCGTCAAGAGAACGCGCCATATCGCCCAACTCGTCGCCCCGGCTGGCGTCGGCCCGGGCATTCAGGTCGCCTTCCGCCACGCGCGCCAGCGTAGCTTTCATGTCCGCCAGGGCGCGTGACAGGGAGCGCACCATCGGCAAGGTCAGCAACAACAGCAGCGCTGCGCACGCCAGATAGCTGGTCAAGGCAATGATATTGAGCCGTTGGCCGGCCTCGGCATTGGTATCGAAAGTATTTTTCATCATCGCCACGCGCGCCGGGATCAGCTCACTCAGCGGACGCACCAGGTTCTTGTTGATATTTGGCCAGCCATCCTGCTGCAGCGCCGTCAGCGCCGCTTTGTCTTCCTTGGCGTAAGCGGCATCGAGAATGTCGAAAAAAGCCGGCAGCCCATCCAGCTCCTTGCTGATTTTCTCCACCAGTTGGCGTTCTTCAGGCGTGGCGGTCTCGGCCTGGTAGCCTGCCAGAAATTCTTTCCAGGCCTGGGGCAGCCATCCGCGCAACTCCTTGAGCTGGTTCCGCGCACCCGTGACGGAGATGACATCCTGCACCACTCCGACCATATTGAAACGCACCGACCGAAGTCTGTCATCGAGTTCGCCAATCGCCAGCAGAGGTTGCACGCCGCCATGCCGCACTTCGTAGAGCGCCTGCTTGGATCGCTGCAGGCCGTAGAAATTGACGCCGGCAAGCAGCGTCAGAAAAACAATCGACATGATCGCGCTGCCCAGCAACCGGCTGCGAATGGAAAAGTTATTCAGCATACTCAGGCCTCTCGAATGTAACTACTGAGGGCTTCATAATAGCGAATGCATCGAATGATTGTCACAAAAGGCAAGTTGAGCGGATTGAGCACAACAAAATCTATCTGTCGATAAAACATCTCAATGTCATTTCTGGGGAGAAACATCCTATAGTGGCCCTGCGGGTGCGTTCACATCAAAATTTCTGCGACCTTGGGTCAAGGAACGGGTCGTCATAGATCTGCATAACTATATGGAGGCTATCATGCAAGCAATCAAACATCTGTTGTTTACCCTGGCCGGTTTCTGTTTCATGACGGTAACGTCTGCGGCACTGGCGCAGGAAACCCCGGCGGCGGCTCCTGCCGGCGTAACCATGGTCGAAGCGAAAGAGGTTGTCGAACTACAGAAGCAAGGCGCAATCCTGGTTGATACCCGCAAGGCCAGCGAGTTTGGCGAGGGTACCCTCAAGGGCGCGATCTCTGTCCCCTACGATCCGGAAAAAAGCGCCAAGGATGCCCACTTCGATCCGGCCCAGGACAAATTCAACATGGCCAAACTCCCCGACAAGAATGCCAGGATCGTGGTGTTCTGCAATTCCGGCACTTGCTGGAAGTCGTACAAATCCGCTGTGGTGCTGGCGAAGAACGGCTACAAGAACGTCTATTGGTATCGCAACGGCTTCCCCGACTGGAAGGCGCGCAAACTACCCATCGACTGAGTGTGTCGTCTGTGTTCCGTGAGGCTTATGGAGGAGGGAGCTATGATCTACACTAAAAAATCGCCGGCACTGCTCATCATCGGCATGCTTATGCTGGTCTGGGGATTTCTGAATAATTCGGGCGGGGTGGACGGGATGCAAAGCTGGTTGCAGCAGAGCGCCTACTCCGATCACATGAAAACCAAGGAGAAGTTCGACGCAGAGCTGCGGGTAGCCACCGAGATGGCGGTCGCCGAAAGCAAGCCGGCGCCGGTCATGAAAATGCCGGCCTCCAAATTCGACCACGCCAAGACGGAGCAGGCAAACCTGTCCTATATCATCGGCGGATTCTTCGCCGCGCTGGGTCTGCTGATCCTGGTATGGACACCGCAGGAAGGCGACTTCGATTACTACCTGTCCATCGTTCCCGGCATGGCCTTCATCGTCGGCATTGCCTGCCTTGTGCGCTGGGGTCTCGATCCCGTCTTCGCCAATTGGGGCAAGGCCGCCCAGCCGGCCCTGGGCTGGAATTTCGCCACCATTTTCAATCTCAACTACGTCGTGCTGGGCATTGTCATCGGCATCCTCACGGTGAATGTTTTCAGCATCCCCGGCTGGGCCGCCAACGGCGTGCGCACTGCGCGCTTCTTCCTGAAGACCGGCGTGATCCTGCTGGGCGCCCTCTATAGCGCGGCCGAGCTGGCCCAACTCGGCGCCCTATCGGTGGTTTTGATCGGCATCTTCGTGCTCGGCTCGGTCGGTCTGGTGCTATATATGGGCAGGCGCATGGACGCCGGCAACTCGATGACCGGCATTCTCTCCGCCGGGGTTGGCGTCTGCGGCGTCTCGGCTGCGGTGGCCGCTGCGCCCGTGGTGCAGGCGAAAGCCGTGGAGATCGCCTATACCATCGGCACTATCCTGGTGTGGGGCGTGGGCTGCATGTTCCTGTTCCCGACCGTCGGCCATCTGCTCGGCATGGGGCCGGTGCAGTTCGGCGCCTGGGCCGGCACCGGCATCCTCAACTCGGCGCAGGTGGCGGGCGCAGCACTGGCCTTCGACCCGCACGGGATCGAGACGCTGAAAGTGGCGGAGATATTCAACATCACCCGCGTACTGTTCCTGCCCATCATCGTGGTCTGGCTTGCCGCCTGGTATGTCAAGCACGAGGTGGGGGCGGAGAAGGTGAACCTCAAGCAGGTGCTGGTCGCCAAGTTCCCGGTGTTCGTTCTCGGCTTCATCGGCATGTTCGCGCTCAGTTCGATGGGTGCGTTCTCACCCGCCGGCCACTATCAGGGCAAATACTTCAGCAGCAGCGAAATCAAGGAAGACAAGTTGCTCAAGCCCAAGGAAACCCGGCTGCTGGAGGGCGAACTGGCCAAGATGCAAAATCCCGCCGAAACTGCGGCACTGAAGGATCTGATCGCCAACCGGAAGCTGACCAGCCGCGATCAGGACGGCCTCCTGCTCTCGGCGGGCAAGATCGCGGGACTCGACCCGCTCGCCAAGGCGGTGTTGGACAAAGCCAACAAGGCGGCCTGGCATAACTCGAAAACCATCGGCGCCTTCCGCAACTGGCTGGCCTGGCTCTTCTCCATCGGCCTGATCGGCCTGGGCATGCAGATCACCGGCAAGGCCCTCAAGCAGGCGGGCGGCAAGCCGCTCATCATCGGCGGCATCGTCGGCACGCTCAAAGCCGTCGGCTCGCTCATCGTCGTACTGCTGTTCGTGCGCGAATTCGTCTAAGGAGAATCACCATGGAAGAGAAACAGTTCGAACGCGGCACCAGCCTGTCCATCTTCGCCGCCGACCGCAGGGAAGACCTCGGCGCACTCATCGCCGCGCTGCTGATCGCGCTGGGCATAGTGTTCTTCATCGGCAAGTGATCCACCCGCCGGTCCGCTTGCGGGCCGGCGTCTCTTCCTCGTCCTTATGCTCACATCGTCTGCCTTGCTCCTGTGCCACCATGGCACGGAGGGGGCGGCATTGGCCGAAACACTTGCCTACGAGATCGCCGTACCTGGCCGCACCTCAATCGTCCATTGCCTGATCGTCCCCGAACTATGGGCCGGCATGCAGGGCGACGACTGGCTCAACAACGCCTCGACGCGCGACGCTTTCGCGCATTACGTCGAACAACTGCTCGAGAAGGACGCCAAGCGCGCGCTCGCTGCAGTTGAAGCGCGCTGTGCCGGCCGGGGCCTGGCTTATAAAGCGGTGGTGCGTTTCGGCGATCCCGCCGAATGCGCGGTCGCCATCGCTGCTGAAGAAAAAACCGATCTGGCCGTGATCGGCCCGCCGCGTCCCAAGGATATGCTGGGCCTGCGTTCGCGCATGGATCTGGACCGGCTGGCATACGGCCTGAACTGCCCGTTGCTTATCGCCGCCAGGCAGTGAGCTCGCCGGAAGCAGGGCAGACGCCGGAAAACGCCGCCTGGGCAATAGCGCAGATCTCGCTCCCGCCGCACCAGGTATTTTCTTTCCTGGCGGACGTTGAGCGCTTGTTCCGCCTCAATCCTCACCTTGAAATCTCGGACTGGCGCGCAGACACTGCCGCCCAGTCCTATCAAATGAGCGCTCTGAACGAGACCAGCGCCTTGCGCAGCGAAACTTCCTGGCGTGTCGAGACGATACGTGAAAATACTCTCTGCACCCCCTGGGGCATAAAGGGGATAAATTCCGGCTACAGGCTGGTGTACGCTCAGGGACTCAAGCGGTCAACCGAGTTTACAATCGAACCTGCGGCGGGCGGATCGCAACTCACCATCACCGAACGCTATCTCCCGGTGGATGACGAAACAGACCCGCGCATCAGAGAAATCGACCGCAGTCTGGTTCCATGGGCTGCTGCAATCCGCCGTCATCTCAACAGAATGGCCCGTTTCGGCAACCTGCCGGGCTACCGCTGGTGGACTGAACGCCTGTTGCTGAGGATGCCGCCGCGACACCGGCGTATCTCGCGCATGATCTTTTGGGTGAGCGTGCTCGAATTCATTGTATTTCTTTTTGTCGCACTCATCTTCTGGCTGGAAACACGCTAAGAGCCATCCGGTTAAAGTACAAAATATCTATGCCTAAATAAAATAAATGGATATCGCACCTGAAAAAAAACCTTTTATAGTCCCGCTGCAACTTGGAGTCCATCCGTGAATAATCCAGCCCGCGCTCTTTGCGGGCCAGTAGTGACCGCTGGCCGCATATCTGTGCATTTCGGCCGGCTCAGGCAGTTGGCAATATCGTTGACCACATGAAACCTATAACCTGGAGGAGATCCACATGACTACCCAAGATTCGTGGAACGAGAGCAGCGATGCGGTCGAAGCGCGCAAGGCAAGCAGTTGGAAAGACCTGTACCAGAAAGAAGATTGGTGGGCAATCTGGATCGGCATCGGCATCATGTTCATCGCCGTCCTGCTGTTCGCCAACGGCAGTACATTTCTCAAATCACTGGCCATCAATCCGGGCGGGCTGAAATGGACAGCGTTCGGGCAACTGACCGATCACTTCTCCCAAAATGCCGGAATGTATTCCCTCCAGTTCGCCACCTGGCTGGTGGTCTTCGGCGTCACCACCCGCATCATGGGCATCAAGCTGTCCCAGTTCATACCTGGATTTATTTTCCTCTATGTTCTCTCCATCATCATGTTCGCCATTGCCGGCTGGGCGAACGCGGCCCGATTCAATCTGGAACCGCCCCTGGTCGCGCTGATCGTGGGACTGATCCTGGCCAACCTGACGCAGTTGCCCAAGTGGATGGATGCCGCATTCCGGGTAGAGTACTTCATCAAACTCGGCATCGTACTGCTCGGTGCGACATTTCCCATTACGCTGGTGCTGACAGCCGGGCCGGTGGCCATCGGCCAGGCCACGATTATTTCCCTGGTCACCTGCACGACGATTTATTTCCTTGGCACCCGGGTGTTCGGCCTGGACCGAAAACTGGCCGCCGTGCTGGGTGTGGGCGGATCGGTGTGCGGGGTATCGGCATCCATGGCCATCGCGGCTTCGGTAGGCGCGAAAAAAGACCATCTGTATACTTCGGTGACTCTGGTGGTGGGCTGGGCGCTGGTGATGATCCTGGTGCTGCCCTTCATTTCGCGCGGGCTGGAGCTTCCTGCGGGAGTTGCCGGCGCCTGGATAGGCACCTCCGAGTTTGCCGATGCCGCCGGCTTCGCCGCAGCCAGCGCCTATGGCAAGATGGCCGGCAATGAGGATGCGGCGATCAAGGCGTTCACCTTGATGAAGGTGATCGGCAGGGACATGTGGATCGGCATCTGGTCCATCGTCTGGGCGCTGATTGCCACAGTGGTGTGGGAAAGAAAGGAAACCGGCGTCAAGATGAATCCCATGGAAGTCTGGTGGCGCTTTCCCAAGTTCGTGATCGGCTTCTTCGCTGCGTCGATTCTGATGACGATGATCACCAGCGGTTACTCCACCGCCGACTTCAATAATGTGGTGAAACCCGGTCTGATCCTGCCCCTGGTTTCACTGCGCACCTGGGCGTTTATTTTCTGCTTTCTCAGCATTGGCCTGACCACCCGCTTCCGGGATCTGTCTCCGGTGGGATGGAAAGCGCTTGCCGCCTTTTCAATCGGCGTCGGCGTAAATGTACTGCTTGGATACTACATGTCGGTACACGTCTTCTCCGCCTTCTGGTCCGCCATGTAAACCGCAAGGGCCGCTCAGGCGCAAGACGGCCTGCGCGGCCCGGTCAGAAGGGGCAAGGCATGACTCAGCACACATGCAGGGAATGCAAATTCTTTCTCAGCGAACCGGCCCGCCTGGAACGCGCAGTACCCGGATTGAATATTCTCAGTTCAGCGTATGGTTCGGTGCGCGCAGATACGGCTCTGTGTGAACGGCATGAGATCTTCATTACCGCTACCCATCAATGTCCGGATTTTTTGCATCGCGCCGGCGCCAGCTAGGCTTTTTGACCTGTGCCAGTCCCCTGCCGCGCCGAGTCTGAGTCAAAGCGGCAGATTGCGCTGTTTGCGCCCGGCGTGGGCAAACAGCCGATCAAACAGCGCATTCGGCAGCAGGCGCAGGAATCTGGCGACAACAGCCATCTGCCAGGGCAGTACCGCGTAGCTGACGCCTCTGTCGATGTGCCGGACGATGCGCCGCGCCGCCTCGCCGGCAGATAACAGGAACGGCATCGGATAGGTATTCTGCGCCGTCATCGGCGTGGCGATATAACCGGGTGCAATGGTCGTGACACCGACCCCGCTGCTGCGCAGCTCGATGCGCAAGCTCTCCAGATAGCTGATCGTCGCCGCCTTCGAGGCGCAATAAGCACCGGCGCCCGGCAGGCCGCGGATACCGGCCACCGAGGCAATGCCCACCAGCCGGCCATGCCGCGCCTGCTTCATTGCCGCGACGAAAGGGTGAAAGGTGTGCACCATCCCCAGCACGTTGGTGTGCAGCACGCGCGCAAACGCCGGCAGGTCTTCGGCTTCCTCGGTCAGCGTGCCGAGACTGATGCCGGCGTTGGCGATGACGATGTCAGGCAGGCCGGCGCGCTTGATGAAATCTGCGCCGGCTGCCGCCAGCGCCGCGCCATCGGCGACATCCAGCGGATAACAGTAACAGGCGGCCGGCAATTCGGCAGCCAGGGCAGTCAGGGCTTCGCTTCGCCGCGCCGCCAACCCCAACACCGCCCCCCGCGCCGCATAGTGGCGGGCCAGGGCGGCCCCGATACCGCTGGAGGCGCCGGTGATGAATACCCTCTGGGGTGCAGGTTCCTTCAGAGACACAGGTTCTTGCAGCGTTATTTCCTGCCCTGCTCGGCGCGCGCCTTCGCAATCAGTTCGTCCACACGCTTCATCAGGCCCTCGTAGCCGCCCGGTACACTTTCCGGATTACGGTATTTCCCCGCAACCACGAATGAAGGCACCCCGGCGATGCCGTAAGC
Source organism: Betaproteobacteria bacterium (assembly GCA_016194935.1). Taxonomy (GTDB): domain Bacteria; phylum Pseudomonadota; class Gammaproteobacteria; order Burkholderiales; family Rhodocyclaceae; genus JACRAR01. Next base: position 19,716 of record JACQAO010000070.1, on the reverse strand, counting down.
GCCCTGCTTCTGCTTGCTGCCCTGGGTTTTGCTGACCACCGCGAAGGAGTTGAAGGTGTCGGTAAACTTCTTGCGATCCAGCCCCTTCTTGACAGCCCAATCAATCACTCCGGACTCGTTCGACAGGTCGACGTTCTCGCGGTGTATCGCCGTAAAAACCGCAGCATGGAGTTTGCCCAGTTCACCCATGGCTTCCAGGGTGTAATACAACCTGGCTGGCGCTTCCCATTGCGGACGGAACACCACCGGCACACGATGGAAAACGACATCTTTCGCCAGAGTTTTTTGCCACTGGTTCACAATCGGGTCGATGTGGTCGCAATGCGGACACATGTAGGAGAAAAACTCGATTACCTCGATCTTGTTTTTCTCGGTGGGCTGGGGCGGATTGACCAGCTCGTAGTCGCGGCCCAACTGCAATTCGGCGTTGGCGCTGCTGGCGGTAAAAGCCAGCGCCAAACCAGCGATGGCAAACAGGGTTCTGAATTTCAGCATGCAAATCTCCTGGACAGTTCCATTAAGGGGTGGCGGATTTATCCCCCGGAGGGGACTCCCTGGCTTTGACCACAGTCGCCTGGATTCCGTTCTGCGCCAACTGATTGCGGGCGCGGTTCATGTCTTCCGGCTTGGCGAACGGGCCGACGCGGACGCGGTGCATCAGACCCTTGTCCGGCGTAGCCACTTCCTGGACGCTGACCTCCATGCCCATGAGCGCCAGCTTGGCTTTCAGGTTGTCGGCATCGGTGGATTTCTGGAATGCCGCCGCCTGTAGATAAAACACATCGCCTGACGGGGCTGCGGCAGCGGGTGCGGCTGCCGGCGGCGGCGGTGTTGGCTTGGCGCCGGTACCCGTATCGCCGGGCGCAGGCGCATCCTGCCCGCTGGGGAGTATTTTGTAGAACTCGAAGCGCGGTTTCTCGCTGACCTTGTCGCCCGGTTTGCCCGGCAACTGCTGCGGTGTCTGCTGCGCCTGCGGCAGACCGGGTTTCAACTCGATTTTATCCGGTCGGGTCGACTTGTCCTGGAAAGGCAAGGGGGTCTTGTTGAGATACCAGACGACGCCAAAAGCAATCAGCACGCCGATCACCAGGCCGAAAAACAAGCCCAGCAAAGTTCCTCCGGAATTGTTATGGCCCAGAGGATGAATTTTGGGTTGTACAAATTTGCGGTGTGACTTTGATGAATTCATATCCTGTGAATTTCCTATGGCCATTTACATGTTCTCCGGCGCTGAAACGCCCAGGATTGCGAAACCATTGCGCAGAACCTGGCGCAGCGCCGCCGCCAGCGCCAGACGCGCCGTACGCAATGCGGCATCCTCGACCAGGATGCGTTCAGCATTGTAGTAGCTATGGAACTCGGCGGCGAGTTCCCTGAGATAGAAAGCGACGGTATGCGGCGCATAGTCACGCGCCGCCGCTTCGATGACTTCGGGAAATTCCGCCAGTCGCGCGCACAGCGCCAGTTCGCGTTCTCCCGCGAGTGGCGTTAAGTCAGCGCTGGCCAGAGCTGCGCTATTGCCTGACCACTGCGCCAGCACCGAGCAGACGCGGGCATGGGCATACTGCACGTAGTACACCGGATTATCGTTGCTCTGCGATTTCGCCAGATCGAGATCGAAGTCGAGCGCCTGGTCGGCTTTCCGCAGCATGTAGAAAAACCGGCAGGCGTCGTTGCCGACTTCGCCGCGCAGTTCGCGCAGGGTTACATACTGGCCGCCACGGGTGGACATGGAAACTTTTTCCGTGCCGCGCCACAGCGAAACAAACTGCACCAGCACCACGTCGAGCTTGCCCGCGTCGCAACCGAGCGCCTGCAAAGCGCCGCGCATGCGCGCGATGTAGCCATGATGGTCGGCGCCCCAGACATCGATGACTTTGTCGAAGCCGCGCTCCAGCTTGTTCAGGTGGTAGGCGATGTCCGGAGCAAAATAGGTGTACATGCCGTTGTCACGCTGCACCACACGGTCTTTTTCATCGCCGAAGGCGGTTGAGCGAAACCACTTGGCGCCGTCCTGCAGATAGACGTGACCGTTTTTTTCCAGCCGTTCCATCGCCTTGCGCACCATGCCGGTGTCGAACAACGAGCGCTCCGAGAACCATGTATCGAAATGCACGCCGAACTCCTCCAGGTCGGCGCGTCCGTCGGCCAACTGTTCGGTCAAGGCATGCTGGTGGATATAGGCCCAGTCCTCGCCGAGCAAGTCCTTGGCGGCTTTGATCAGGTCGTCCAGATGCGCGTCTGCATTTGCTCCGTCGGATTCCAGCGGAGCCACACAAGCACACACTGCCGCAGCAGAATGCACGTAACGCTCGCCGTGGGCTGCGCGTATCTGCTGCGCCATTTCACTTACATATTCGCCCTGGTAAGCATTGGCCGGGAACGGCACATTCTCTCCAAACAACGCCAGGTAGCGCAGCCAGGTCGATAGCCCGAGAATATCCATCTGCCTGCCGGAATCATTGACGTAATACTCACGGCTCACTGCATGACCGGCCCAGGTCAGCAATCTTGCCAGGCAATCGCCATACGCCGCGCCGCGGCCATGCCCGACATGCAAGGGGCCGGTCGGATTGGCCGAGACGAATTCGACCTGCACTTTCAGGCGCTGCTCTTGTGGTAATACGCATTTGCCATATGCCTCGCGCTGGCTGAGAATTTCCTTGACGATGCCGGTCTTGGCGGCGGCGGCGAGGCGGAAATTGATGAAGCCGGCGCCGGCCACTTCAGCCTTATCCACCCAGGGCGACACCGCCAGTTCGCGCACCAGGCGCTGGGCAATCTCGCGCGGGTTGGCCTTGAGCGTCTTCGCCAACTGCAACGCCAGATTGCTGGCAAAGTCGCCATGACCGGCCTGTTTCGGGCGTTCCAGCAGGATTGCGGTATCGCGTTGTTCAGGCGCCACGCTGGCCAGCGCAGCGCCCAGCAGTTCACTCAAGTGGGATTTTGGATCGAAAGACATGGGTCGGTGCGTAGTGAAACGGTAGAGGGCCATTATACCCTCTGGGGTACAAGTACCCTCTGGAGTACAAATACCCGCAGGGCGAAGCTACCCGAAGAAGCGAGGCCACCCGAAGAGGTGGTGGTGGTTGCGGAAGGCCGAAGGCCGGTGGGAGAGACTTTTCGGAATATGCAAACCAAATCGAACACTGCACCTCCAACCTTTGCTAGACTTGAGCCATCGCATGGAAAATACGCGGATGGGCAAACGCATTCAAACCAATGAACCCGCCGCTGGCCTATGATGTTCTTCGACTTCGATTGGGATGCGAACAAGGCGGGCATAAACCTCAAGAAACACGAGGTATCGTTCCGGCTGGCAACCACAGTTTTTCACGATCCCCTGGCGCTGACGATCTTCGATGACGAGCACAGCGACAACGAAGATCGATGGATAACACTGGGACGCGCACAGAACGGGCGGGTGTTGGTGGTGGTACATACCAGTGAAGAAATCAGCGCCACTGAACTACACGTCCGCATTATTTCGGCGCGTTTTGCCGATCCGGTGGAAGTGCGTGATTACGAACAGACGCCGCATTAGCGGCTAAAGGTGATGCTATGAAGGATCAATACGATTTTAGCAAGGGCGAACGCGGCAAGTTCTACAAGCCCGATGCAGTCTTCCGCCTGCCGGTATATCTCGATGAACAGGTACAAACCTACCTGACCGCCAAGGCCGACGCCAAGGGCGTAGACCTCGCCGAGTTAGTCAACGACATGCTCAAGAAGGATATTGAACTCATCGAGATGGCACGCTAGCCGCAGCGTTGCTCGCTATGCCTTCCCGTTCCGCACCGGGCTTCTGGACGCCGCCAATGGTTCGGCCATCAGTTCATCCATCAAACTTGCTCCCTCGCCGCTGAGAAATTCACGGAAGGCTTCCGCCAGCGGCATCTGGCGTTTGTCGGCGCGGCGCACCAGATGCCACTGGCGCATCACCGGGGTGCCGGCGACCGGTAACACGACGAGTCGGCCCATCGCCAGTTCGATCTCGATGGTGCTGGAGGACAGGAAGGCGATGCCCATGCCGGCCATCACTGCCTGCTTGATGGTCTCGTTGCTGTTCATCTCGAAAGTACGCGCCGGCGTCACGCCTTCCTCGGCGAAATAACGCTCCATCGCGCTGCGAGTACCCGAGCCGGGTTCACGAATCAGGAAGGTTTCCTGGTTCAGATCGTCCGGCCCAATCCGGCGGTGCTCCGCAAAAGGGTGCGTGGGCGCGGCAATGATGACCAATAAATTCTCGGCAAAGGCGTCGCCGATGGTATCCAGTTCCGCCGGCGGACGGCCCATGATGGCAAGGTCAATTTCATTATCGATTAACTGGCGCACGATCTTCTCGCGGTTATGCACGCCCAGGCTCAGCTCGATGCCGGGGTGACGCGCGCGAAAAGCCGCCAGCAGGCGCGGCGCGAAATATTTGGTGGTGCTCACCACGCCGATGTTGAGGTGGCCGCCGCGCACGCCGCGCATCGCCGCCAACGCCTCCTGCGCCGCAAGCAGTTGTCCCGCGATGACGCGGGCATGACGAGCCAGCTCGGCGCCGGCGTCAGTGAGGAAGATTTTCTTGCCGATCTGCTCGGTCAGCGGCAAGCCGGCATCTTCTTCCAGGCCGCGCACCTGCATCGACACCGCCGGCTGGGTCAGGTGCAACTCCTCGGCGGCGCGCGAGAAAGACAGATGACGCGCCACTGCTTCAAACACCTTGAGCTGACGCAATGTGACGTTTTTCATGGCGATGGTGGAAACTCGAAGTAGGAATCCTCATAAGCTTATCATCAGGATAAATATTTGTGACTGTTGCTTATGCACTACCGCCACTATGATTTGCCCATGACGCTCGCCGCAATTATTTTCGATGTCGATGGCACGCTCGCCGATACCGAGCGTGACGGCCATCGGCCGGCATTCAATGCCGCCTTCGCCGAAGCCGGGCTGCCCTGGCAGTGGGATGAGGCGCTGTACGGGAAACTCCTGGCGGTCACTGGCGGCAAGGAACGCATCCGGCACTACGCCACGCTCCATGATCCGGGTTTTCTCACCCGCCCCGACTGCGCCAGCCAGATTGCCCGCTTGCATGCCGCGAAAACCCGGCATTTTGTTGCCTTGCTGGAAGCCGGCGGCATTCCGCTACGGGCCGGCGTGGCGCGCCTCATCAACGAAGCACGGGCGGCGGGACTGCGCCTGGCCATCGCCACCACCACCTCGCCGGAGAACGTCGCTACGTTGCTGCGCGTCAGCCTGGGGCCGGATTCCGCAAGCTGGTTTACGGTCATCGGCGCCGGCGACGTAGTGCCTGCCAAGAAACCCGCGCCTGACATCTACCACTGGGTGTTGCAACGTCTGGCAATACCAGCGGGCGATTGTCTGGCCATTGAGGATTCAGAGAACGGTTTTGCCGCCAGCCGCAGCGCCGGCATCGCCACGCTGATTACCACCAACGACTACACCATCAATCAAAACTTCAGCGGTGCGCTGAAAATTCTGCCCGATCTCAGCCGCAGCAATCTCGCGGAAATACGCCAACTCTTTAACCAAGCCTAATGACTGCCTTATTCAAACCATAAGAAAAAGTGAATGGCGCTTATGGATTGACCGCATTAAATTGCTTTTCTGGAACCTTGAGGGCGAAATTATGTATGACGGACGCATCACGCTGACGCAATTCATCATCGAGGAACAGCGCCAATTTCCCCAGGCCACAGGCGATTTTTCGGGCTTGCTGAATGACATCGCCACCGCCTGCAAAGTGATTGCCCATGCCGTCAGCCGGGGGGTACTGGAGGCTTCCGGAGGAAATCTCCAGAAACACCTGGAGACCACGGCCAACGAGGTGATGCTGAAATCCAACGTCTGGGCCGGCCATCTGGCGGGCCTGGCTTCGCAGGAGATGAACGGCATCCAGTCGATTCCCGCCAAATACCCACGCGGCAAATACCTGTTGCTGTTCGATCCGCTTAACGGCTCCGGCAATCTCGACATCAACTTCATGGTCGGCACGATTTTCTCGGTGTTGCGCGCGCCCGACACCAGCCGCAAGGTGAGCACCAAGGATTTCCTGCAACCGGGAACCGAGCAGGTCTGCGCCGGGCTGATCCAGTATGGCGCCTCGACCCGGCTGGTGATGACCACCGGCAACGGGCTCAACGGTTTTACCCTGGATCACGACATCGGCGAATTCGTCCTCACTCACCCGGCGATGACCATCCCCACCGAGACACAAGTGTTCGCCATCAACGCCTCCAACGAGCGTTTCTGGGAACCGCCGATCAAGCGTTACGTGGAAGAATGCCTGGCCGGCAAGACCGGCCCGCGCGGCAAGGATTTCGGCATGCGCTGGGTTTCTTCCCTGGTGGCCGAGGCTTACCGCATCATCACCCGCGGCGGCGTGTTCCTTTATCCGCTCGACGAAAAAACCCGCGAACAGGGCGGGCGGCTGGGCTTGCTGTATGCGGCCAACCCCATCTCGTTTCTCATCGAACAGGCGGGCGGCGCCTCCACCACCGGACGCAGCCGCGTCATGGAAGTGCAGCCCGGCGAACTGCACCAGCGCGCCCCTTTCATTTTCGGCTCGAAGAGCGAAGTGGAACGCATCGTCAGCTACCACAATGAATATGCCGTTGGGAAAGAGCCGAGCAGCTACACTTCGCCGCTGTTCTCGACGCGCTCGCTGTTCAGAATACCTTAGGAGAAATCATGTCTATCAAGCATCCCGTCGTCGCCATCACCGGCTCGTCCGGCGCCGGAACCTCGTCGGTCACCCGCACCTTCCAATACATTTTTCGCCGCGAAAAAATCAACCCGGCGCTGGTCGAGGGCGACTCGTTTCACCGCTATGACCGCAAGTCGATGAAGACCGCGAATGCCGAGGCCGCCAAGGCCGGCAACCTCAACTTCAGCCACTTCGGCCCCGAAGCCAACCTGCTGGAAGAACTCGAAGGCCTGTTCAAGAGCTATGGGCAGAACGGCGCCGGCAAAATACGCAAGTACCTGCACAACGACGAAGAGGCCGCGCCTTACAGGCAGGATGCCGGCACCTTCACGCCCTGGGAAGACATTCCCGACGGCACCGACATGATGTTCTACGAAGGCCTGCACGGCGCCGTGGTCACCGACAAAGTGAATGTCGCGCGTCACGCCGACCTGCTGGTGGGCGTGGTGCCGATCATCAACCTGGAGTGGATCCAGAAACTGCATCGTGACAAACACGCCCGCGGCTATTCCACCGAGGCGGTGGTGGACACCATCCTGCGGCGCATGCCGGATTACGTGAATTACATTACGCCGCAGTTTTCGCAAACCCACGTCAACTTTCAGCGCGTGCCGACGGTGGATACTTCCAATCCTTTCATCGCCCTCGACATTCCGACGCTGGACGAGTCCTTCGTAGTCATTCGTTTCCGCGACCCCAAGGGCATCGACTTTCCCTACCTGCTGACCATGATTCACGATTCGTTCATGTCGCGCCCGAACATCATCGTGGTGCCTGGCGGCAAGATGGAGTTGGCGATGCAGTTGATCTTCACGCCGCTATTGCTGCGCCTGATGGAGAACCGCAGGCGGGGGTGAGTAATATCGATGCTCAAGCTCACCGGCGCAGCGCAACGTGATTATCGTCTGCCCATTCAATCAGCCAAATTAAGTAGCCCAACCCGCCCGGTTTAGCCGATAATATTCGGTTCCCGCCGGGCCTGACCGACCGAGGAATACTGATGTCCACTTCGACTGCCAGCAATTTCAAGCCACCTGTGTTCAACGACGTCACCGGCGCCATCCGCGCCCTGGCCATGGATGCCGTGCAGAAGGCCAACTCCGGCCATCCCGGCGCGCCCATGGGCATGGCGGAGATTGCCGAGGTGCTGTGGAACCGCCATCTGCGCCACAACCCGAACAACCCCAAGTGGGCCAACCGCGACCGCTTCGTGCTCTCCAACGGTCATGGCTCGATGCTGATCTACGCCTTGCTGCACCTGAGCGGCTATGACTTGACGATCGACGACCTGAAGCAGTTCCGCCAGTTGCACAGCCGCACCCCCGGCCATCCGGAATACGGCTACACGCCGGGCGTCGAGACCACCACCGGCCCGCTCGGCCAGGGCATCAGCAATGCCGTTGGCATGGCGATGGCGGAGAAGCTGCTGGCCAATGAATTCAACCGCCCCGGCCACGACATCGTTGACCATTACACTTACGCTTTCCTCGGCGACGGCTGCCTGATGGAAGGCGTTTCCCACGAATCCTGCGCACTCGCCGGCACCTGGGGCCTGGGCAAGCTGATCGCCTTCTGGGACGACAACGGCATTTCCATCGACGGCCATGTCGAGGGCTGGTTCACCGACAATACCCCCAAGCGTTTCGAAGCCTATGGCTGGCATGTCGTCGCTCACGTCAACGGCCACGATCCGGAAGCGCTGCACAAGGCCATCGAAGCCGCCAAGGCGGTGACCGACCGGCCCACGCTGATCTGCTGCAAGACGGTCATTGGCATGGGCGCGCCCAACAAGCAGGGTACTCACGACGTGCATGGGGCGGCGCTGGGCGACGCAGAAATTGCCGCCACCCGTGCCAATATTGGCTGGAACCACCCCCCCTTTGAAATTCCGCAGGAAGTCTATAAAGCCTGGGACGCCAAGAAACGGGGTACTGAGTGGGAAGCCGGCTGGAATCAGAAATTCGCCCACTACGCCAAGGCACATCCGGAGCTTGCCAGTGAATTCAAACGCCGCATGGCCAGCGAATTACCGGGCAACTGGGCGGCGCACGCCAAAAAAGCCATCGCCGATGTCAACGCCAAAGCCGAGACCGTCGCCACCCGCAAGGCCTCGCAAATCGCCATCAACGCGCTGGCCCCGGCGCTGCCCGAGTTCCTCGGCGGCTCAGCCGATCTGACCGGCTCCAATCTGACCAACTGGACCGGCTGCAAGCATGTCAGCGGCAAGGCCCCGGGCAACTACATATCCTACGGTGTGCGTGAATTCGGCATGGCGGCCATCATGAACGGCATGGCGCTGCATGGCGGCGTGCTGCCGTTTGGCGGCACCTTCCTGATGTTCTCGGAATACGCCCGCAATGCCCTGCGCATGGCGGCGCTGATGAAGCAGCGGGTGATCTTCGTATTCACCCATGATTCCGTCGGCCTCGGCGAAGACGGCCCGACCCACCAGCCGGTGGAGCAGACCGCCACCTTGCGCATGATCCCCAACATGGATGTGTGGCGTCCCTGCGACACCGTGGAAACCATGGTGGCCTGGACTACTGCCGTGGAGAAATTAACCGGCCCCAGCTCGCTGTGCCTGTCGCGCCAGAACCTGCCTTTCGTGCCGCGCGACGCAGCGACCATCGCCAATATCGCCAAGGGCGGCTATATTCTCTCCGAAGCCAAGAACGGCAAGCCCAAGGCCATCATCATCGCCACCGGCTCTGAAGTGGATCTGGCCCTCAAGGCGCAAACGGCGATGGAGGCGGAAATTCCGGTGCGGGTGGTGTCCATGCCCTGCACCAACGCCTTCGACCGCCAGGACGCGGCCTACCGCGAATCCGTGCTGCTCAAAGGCGTGCCTCGGGTCGCTGTCGAAGCCGGCGTCACCGGCGGCTGGCACAAGTATGTCGGCGCGGCGGATGGCAGCCACGGCGTAGTCGTCGGTCTCGACCACTACGGCGAATCGGCGCCCGCAGGCGCACTGTTCAAGGAATTCGGCTTCACCGTCGGCAACGTCGTGAAGGCCGTCGAATCTGTTTTGTAATACCGGTTTTGTAAATTCATTCAGGAGAATATCTATGGCTATCAAAGTAGGCATCAACGGCTTCGGACGCATCGGTCGCATGGCATTCCGCGCAATTGCCAAGGACTTTCCCGCAATCGAAGTCGTTGCCATCAACGACCTGCTCGACCCCGAATACCTGGCTTACATGCTGAAGTACGACTCCGTGCATGGCAATTTCGATGGCAACATTTCCATCGAAGACGGCAAGTTGATGGTTGACGGCAAGAAAATCCGCCTGACCGCAGAGAAAGATCCCGCCAACCTGAAATGGGGCGAGGCCGGCGCCGACATCATCATCGAATCCACAGGTTTCTTCCTGACCAAGGAAACCTGTCAGAAGCATATCGACGCGGGCGCCAAGAAAGTGGTCCAGTCCGCGCCATGCAAGGACGACACGCCGATGTTTGTGTATGGCGTCAACCACGAGAAATACGCCGGCGAAAAAATCGTCTCCGCCGCTTCCTGCACCACCAACTGTCTGGCCCCCGTCGCCAAGGTGCTCAACGACAACTTCGGCATCCGGCGCGGCCTGATGACCACGGTGCATGCCGCCACGGCCACGCAGAAGACCGTTGACGGACCTTCTTCCAAGGACTGGCGCGGTGGTCGCGGCATCCTCGAGAACATCATTCCGTCCTCTACCGGCGCCGCCAAGGCCGTCGGCGTGGTGCTGCCCGAGTTGAACAAGAAGCTCACCGGCATGTCTTTCCGCGTGCCGACTTCCGATGTGTCCGTGGTCGACCTGACCGTGGAACTGAACAAGGAGACCTCCTACGAAGATATCTGCAAGGCGATGAAGACTGCTTCCGAGGGCTCTCTCAAAGGCGTGCTCGGCTACACCAGCGAGAAAGTCGTGTCCACCGATTTCCGCGGCTGCTCCCTGCCGTCGATTTTCGATTCCGAAGCCGGCATCGCCCTGGACAAGACTTTCGTCAAGGTAGTGGCCTGGTACGACAACGAGTACGGCTACACCTGCAACATGCTGCGCTTCCTTCAGCACGTCGCCAAATAAGAAACAATTGCCATGGCATTCAAACGTCTCGTCGATCTCGACATCAAGGGCAAGCGCGTGTTCATCCGCGCCGATCTCAACGTCCCCGTCAAGGACGGCAAGGTGACCTCCGATGCCCGCATCACCGCTTCGATGCCCAGCATCATTCACGCCATGAAAGCCGGCGCCAAAGTGATGGTGACTTCGCATCTCGGTCGCCCCACCGAAGGCGAGTTTTCCCCGGAGAATTCGCTCAAGCCGGTGGCCGATGTCATGTCCGCCCAGCTCGGCAAGCCGGTCCGCGTAATCAAAGACTGGCTCAACGGCGGCTCCTGGGTAAATGAGATCGCCGATGGCGAAGTGGTGCTGCTGGAAAACTGCCGCTTCAACAAGGGTGAGAAGAAGAACACCGAAGACACCGCCAAAAAATACGCTGCGCTGTGCGATGTCTTTGTCATGGACGCCTTCGGCACAGCCCATCGCGCCGAAGCCTCGACCTACGGCGTGGCGCAGTTTGCGCCGGTGGCCTGTGCCGGCATGCTGTTGGCCGAAGAACTTGAGGCGCTCACCAAGGCCTTGCTGAGCCCGGCGCGGCCGATGGTGGCCATCGTCGGCGGCTCAAAAGTATCGACCAAGCTGACCGTGCTGGAGAGCCTTTCCGAAAAAGTCGACCAGTTGGTGGTGGGCGGCGGCATCGCCAACACCTTCCTCAAGGCCAGCGGCAGGAACGTCGGCAAGTCGCTGTGCGAAGACGACCTGGTGCCGACCGCCCAGGCGCTGATGAAAAAAATGAGCGCCCGCAACGCCACCATTCCCATCGCCGTGGATGTGGTGGTCGGCAAAAAATTCGATGCCAGCGAACCCGCCGTGCTGAAAGATGCAGGCGCTGTGGCCGACGACGAAATGATTTTCGACATCGGCCCGCAGTCGGCGCAGCAACTCGTCGACATCATCATGCAGGCCGGTACCGTGGTGTGGAACGGCCCGGTCGGCGTATTCGAGTTTGACCAGTTCGGCGCCGGCACCAAGGCCATCGCCATGGCCATCGCCAACACCAAGGCATTCACTTTGGCCGGCGGCGGCGACACCATCGCCGCCATCCAGAAGTACGACATCTACGATAAAGTGTCCTATATTTCTACCGCCGGCGGCGCCTTTCTGGAATTCCTCGAAGGCAAGCAATTACCCGCCGTGGCGATGCTCGAACAACGCGCGGGCAACTGAACGCGATTCTCAACCAGCGGTAACTCACAATGCACCGGACCACCAAGATCGTCGCCACCCTCGGCCCCGCCTCTTCCGATGTAGCGGTGTTGACCCGCCTGATCGCCGCCGGGGTCGATGTGGTGCGGTTGAACTTCTCCCACGGCACTGCCGAAGATCATCGCCAGCGCGTCGAAATCCTGGGGCAGGTGATGCGCTCGCTGGGCCGCACCGTCGGCATCATGGCCGACTTGCAGGGGCCGAAAATCCGCGTCGGAAAATTCGCCGACGGCAAGGTGCTGCTGAAATCCGGCCAAGCCTTCATACTCGACGCCGCCTGCCCGCTGGGCAATGGCGAACGGGTGGGCCTCGACTATCCGGAACTGGTCGATGACGTCGGCCCCGCCGATGTGTTGCTGCTCGATGACGGACGCATCGTCATGGACATTGAGCGCATCGCCGGCAGCGAAATCCACTGCCGGGTGCGCCACGGCGGCGAACTGTCGAACAACAAGGGCATCAACCGGCAGGGCGGCGGTCTCTCGGCGCCGGCGCTGACCTTGAAAGACATGGAAGACATCAAGATTGCGGCCTCCCTGAATATTGATTTTGTCGCCGTATCCTTTCCCAAATCCGGCGCTGACATGCGCCTGGCGCGCGAGCTGCTGCATGCCGCCGGCTCCAACGCCTTGCTGGTCGCCAAGATCGAGCGGGTCGAGGCCATCGCCAACCTCGAAGACATACTCCACGCCACCGACGGCGCGATGGTGGCGCGCGGCGACCTGGCCGTGGAAGTCGGCGATGCGGCGGTGCCGGCATTGCAGAAGCGCATCATCCGCGTCTCGCGCGAAATGAACAAGTTCGTCATCACCGCCACCCAGATGATGGAGTCGATGATCCACAGCCCGGTGCCGACGCGCGCTGAAGTCTCCGATGTCGCCAACGCCGTGCTGGACGGCACCGATGCGGTGATGCTGTCGGCTGAGACCGCCTCTGGCGAATATCCGGTGGAAACGGTGGAGGCCATGGCGCGCATCTGCCTGGAAGCGGAAAAGTCCAACGAAGGCACGCTCGACCGCGACTTTCTTGATCGCGTATTCACCCGCATCGACCAGTCGATTGCCATGGCGGCGTTATTTACCGCCTACCATCTCAAAGTCAAAGCCATCGCCGCCCTCACCGAGTCCGGCTCGACGGCGCTGTGGATGTCGCGCCTCAACTGCGGCGTGCCGATCTACGCCCTCACCCCGGAAATCCGCACCCGCTACAAGGTGAGTATTTTCAGGGGGGTGTACCCGCTGCTGATGAAACGCATCACCCACGACCGTGACGAGTTGCTGCGCGAGGCGGAAGACGAACTGATCCGCGCCGGGGCCGTGCAGCCGGGCGACCTGATCGTGCTCACCATCGGCGAACCGATCGGCGCGCCGGGCGGCACCAATACTCTCAAGATCGTCAAGGTGGGCGAGAACCGCCAGACCATTTAATTTCAACCATTACCTGCCCAAGGAGATCCTCATGCCACTCGTTTCCATGCGTCAACTACTCGATCATGCCGCCGAACACGGCTACGGCCTGCCGGCCTTCAACGTGAATAATCTCGAACAGGTGCGCGCCATCATGGAAGCCGCCGACGAGACCGACAGTCCTGTGATCATGCAAGGTTCCGCAGGCGCCCGCAAATACGCCACCGAGCCGTTCCTGCGCCACCTGATCCTCGCCGCCATCGAAGCCTATCCGCACATCCCCGTGGTGATGCACCAGGATCACGGCCAGACGCCGAGTGTCTGTCAGGCCGCGATCCGCTCCGGCTTCTCCAGCGTCATGATGGATGGTTCGCTGACGGAAGACGGCAAGACGCCCTCCTCTTACGAATACAACGTCGCAACTTCCAGCAAAGTGGTGGAGTTTTCGCACGCCATCGGCGTCACCGTCGAAGCTGAACTGGGCGTGCTCGGCTCGCTCGAAACCATGAAGGGCGACAAGGAAGACGGCCACGGCGCGGAGGGTACGATGACCCGCGAGCAATTGCTGACCGACCCCGACCAGGCCGCCGATTTCGTTAAAAAAACGCAATGCGACGCCCTCGCCATCGCCATCGGCACCTCGCACGGCGCCTACAAGTTCACCCGCAAGCCGACTGGCGACATCCTCGCCATTGACCGCATCAAGCAAATCCACGCGCGCATCCCCAACACCCACCTGGTGATGCACGGTTCCAGCTCGGTGCCGCAGGAATGGCTGGAGATCATCCGCAAATACGGCGGCCAGATGAAGGAAACCTACGGCGTGCCGGTCGAGGAAATCGTCACCGGCATCAAGCACGGCGTGCGCAAGGTCAACATCGACACCGACATCCGCCTGGCGATGACTGGCGCAATGCGCCGCCACATGTTCGAGAAGCCCTCCGAGTTCGACCCGCGCAAGTTTTTGATCGACGCCCAGAAAGCCGCCAAGGATATTTGCAAAGCGCGCTACGAAGCCTTCGGTTCCGCCGGCAAAGCCTCGAAGATCAAGCCGCTGGCGCTGGACCAGATGGCCGAGCGTTACAAGAAAGGCGAGTTGAACCAGATCGTCAAATAAGCCAACTCTTCCGGCCCGTCCTGCTTCGACAACCATCGGCGTATAGTTATAACTTTGTAAAACATTGTTGGAGGCATCCATGCGCACTGCCATACGCAAGATCGGTAATTCTCAGGGCATATTGATTCCCAAACCCTTGCTGGCCGAAGCTGGCTTGCAAACCGATGTGGATATGGCCGTGGAAAACGGCGCACTGGTCCTGCGCCCGGCCCGCGACAACAAGCCCCGCGCCGGTTGGGCCGTGGCGGCCCAGGCGCTTGCCGAGGCCAACGGCGATGCGCCAATCTGGCCTGAATTCACCAACACCGAAGACGCCAAGCTGAAATGGTAAAAGTCCAGCGCGGCGACATCTGGCTCGCCGCCCTCGACCCCACGGTCGGCGCGGAGATTCGCAAGACGCGGCCCTGCATCGTCGTCTCGCCGCCGGAGATTCATCACTGGCTGCGAACCGTCTTGGTCGCCCCCATGACCACCGGCAGCCAGCCTGCTCCCTTCCGCATCCCCATTACCTTTGCCGGCAAGACTGGCCTGATCCTGCCCGAACAGATGCGCGCTCTGGACAAGGCCCGCCTCACCAAGCGGCTGGGTGCAGTGGATGCCGCCACGCTGGCGGCCTTGCTGGCGGTGCTGCGGGATACGTTCGAGGAATAAATGCCGCTCTTCAGCCAACCGCTGGTAATACCCGGCACATACCCGCGAATAGTCCGCGAATAAGCACCGCAGTATTTTTTTAAACTCTCTGTTTTTTGCAGGCCCTCCCATGACTCCAACCCCTTTGTTTGAATCCACCCTCACCAGCTTGAAACTCCTCGGTCGCGGCAAAGTACGCGACATCTATGCCGTCGATGACGGCCACCTGCTGATCGTCACCAGCGACCGGCTCTCGGCTTTCGACGTGATCCTGCCCGACCCGATCCCCGGCAAAGGCGAAGTGCTCACCGCTGTCGCCAATTTCTGGTTCGGCAAACTCGCGCATGTCATCCCTAATCAACTCACCGGCATCGATCCTGAATCCGTGGTGAAAGGCGATGCCGAACGCGCCCAGGTGCGCGACCGCAGCCTGGTGGTGAAGCGCCTCAAACCCTTGCCCATCGAAGCCGTGGCGCGCGGCTACCTGATCGGCTCGGGCTGGAAGGATTACCAGGCCAGTGGCGCCGTGTGCGGCATACCTCTCCCCGCCGGCCTGCGCCAGGCCGAGCAACTGGCGCAGCCATTGTTTACCCCGGCAACCAAGGCTGAGATGGGCGAGCATGACGAAAACATATCCTTCGCCACGGTCGAAACCATGCTCGGCACGCCGCTCGCCGCGCAGGTGCGCGACATCACTTTGCAACTGTATCGTGAAGCGGCGGCCTACGCCCTGGCGCGTGGCATCATCATCGCCGACACCAAGTTCGAGTTCGGCCAGGATGCCGCCGGCAAGCTCTACCTGATCGACGAAGTGCTGACGCCCGACTCGTCGCGTTTCTGGCCAGCCGACCAGTACCAGGTGGGCATCAGCCCGCCCAGTTTCGACAAACAATTCGTGCGCGACTACCTGGAAACGCTCGACTGGAACAAACAGGCGCCCGGCCCGCACCTGCCGGCGGAGATCCTCGCCAAGACCACCGCCAAATACCGCGAAGCGCTGACGCGCCTGACCGGGTGATCGATCCCGAAGCTGCGTATCCGTCTTCGGGCGGATTACTGCGGAAGTGCTGATGTAATGTAAGACAGGAGCAACAGATGATTGAATGGCTGGCAAGTCCGGAGGCGTGGATTGCACTAGGCACGCTAACCGCGTTAGAGATTGTATTGGGCATCGATAACATTATTTTCATCTCGATCCTGGTAGGGCGTCTCCCTCCGAATCAGCGTGCCTTCGCGAGAAAAATGGGCTTGGCGCTGGCCATGATGATGCGGCTCGCCTTATTATTTTCCATTTTCTGGGTGATGGGTTTAACCGAGCCGCTGTTTTCCGTATTCACTCAAACGATTTCGGGACGCGATATTGTGCTCATCGGCGGTGGCCTGTTTCTTCTGGCCAAGGCGACGCATGAAATTCATAACAGCCTGGAGGGGACAGAGGAACAAGGTGCGGCAGTTGTCGCCGCCAGCCTGGGCATGGTACTGACGCAGATTGCGATTCTGGATATTGTTTTTTCGCTGGATTCTGTCATTACGGCGATCGGGCTGGTCGACCATGTTTCCATCATGGCGATCGCCATTATTCTCGCGGTTCTGGTAATGCTGATGGCGGCAAAATCCATCGGTGATTTTGTCGATGGACACCCGACCATCAAGATGCTTGCGCTTGCGTTTCTGATCCTTGTGGGCGTCACCCTGATCGCAGAAGGCTTTGATGTGCATGTGCCGAAAGGCTATATTTATTTTGCAATGGCGTTTTCCGTCACCGTTGAGATGCTTAATATTCGAATGCGAAAAATGCGGAACGGGTCGATCAAGCTGCGCAAGAAAATAAGCGACACAGGTGAAATTTAATACATGAACCCACTCCTCGATTTCTCCGGCCTGCCGCGCTTCGATGTCATCCAACCGGAGCATGTCGCCCCGGCCATCGCCCAACTCCTGGCGGAAAACCGCGCACTACTGGAGCGCCTGGCCGCGCCGGAGTCGCCAGCGACTTGGGCCGGCTTCGTCGCGCCTTTGACCGATGGCGGCGAGCGTTTGGGACGCGCCTGGGGCATCGTCAGCCACTTGCATGCGGTGAATGACATTCCGCCCTGGCGCGAGGCTTACAACGCACTGCTGCCGGAAGTCACCCGCTACTATTCGGAACTCGGCCAGAACCTGGCGCTGTTCGCCAAGTTCAAGGCGCTGCGCGCCAGCCCGGAATACGCGACCTTGAATGCCGCGCAGCAACGCATCATCGACAACGACATCCGCGACTTCCGCCTCTCCGGCGCGGAACTTTCGGAAGCCGACAAGCCGCGCTTCCAGGCCATCCAGGAAGAACTTGCGGCGCTGGGAGCAAAATTTTCGGAGAATCTGCTCGACGCCACCAATGCCTATGGCGAATATATTGAGGACGACGCGCTGCTGGCCGGTATCCCCGCTGATGTGCGTCAGGCCGCGCAAGAGGCAGCCGCCAACGAGGGCAAGCCCGGCTGGAAGTTCACCCTGCACGCGCCCTCCTACGGGCCGGTGATGCAGTACGCCGACGACCGCGCCCTGCGTGCTCGCATGTACCGCGCCTACGCCACGCGCGCCTCAGAGTTGGCCCAGCCGGAATTTGACAACTCGCCGCTGATCGTCAAGCTGCTTCAGTTGCGCGCCGAGGAGGCGCGGATGCTCGGTTACGCCAATTACGCAGAAGTTTCGCTGGTGCCGAAGATGGCTGAGTCGCCGCAAAAAGTCGCCGAGTTCCTGCGCGAGATGGCCGCCAAGGCACGCCCTTTCGCAGAGCGGGATGTCGCCGAGCTGCGCGAGTTTGCCCGCGAGCAGCTAGATTTTCCCCAGTTGGAAAGCTGGGATCTGGCGTGGGCTTCGGAGAAACTCAAGCAGGCGCGTTACGCCTTCTCTGACGAGGAGGTCAAGCAGTACCTGCCGGAACCGCAGGTGCTGGCCGGTCTGTTCCGCGTCATCGAAACCCTGTTCGGCGTGCAGTTGCAGGTCGACAGCGCCCCGGCCTGGCATCCCGATGTGCGTTTTTTTCGCATCACAAAGGCAGGCGCCCTGGTCGGCCAGTTCTATCTCGACCTCTACGCCCGCGACGAGAAGAGCGGCGGCGCATGGATGGACGACGCCATTGGCCGCCGCAAGGTCGCCGTGAGTATTCATGCCCCGGAGGGTATTTATGCCCCAGAGGGTATTTATGCCCCAGAGGGTATTTATGCCCCAGAGGGTATTTATGCCCCAGAGGGCAAACAGACGCCGGTGGCCTACCTCAACTGCAATTTTTCGCGCCCCCTCGGCAATAAACCGGCCTGCTTTACCCATGACGAAGTCATTACCCTGTTCCATGAATGCGGCCACGGCCTGCACCACCTGCTAACGCAAGTGGATGAGCTTTCCGTTTCCGGCATCAACGGCGTGGAATGGGACGCAGTGGAACTACCCAGCCAGTTCATGGAAAACTTCTGCTGGGAATGGCAGGTGCTGTCCGGCATGACCCGTCACGTTGATAGCGGTGAAGCATTGCCACGCACCCTGTATGACAAGATGCTGGCGGCGAAAAACTTCCAGGGCGGCATAGCGACGCTGCGCCAGGTTGAATTCGCTTTGTTCGATTTACTGCTATATGGCGAGTACGACCCTTCCGGCAAGCGCAGCGTGCTGGAACTGCTCGCCGAGGTGCGGCGCGAAGTGGCGGTGATTGTTCCGCCCGAATGGCAGCGTTTCCCGCAGAGTTTTTCGCACATATTCGCCGGCGGCTATGCGGCCGGTTACTACAGCTACAAATGGGCGGAAGTGCTCTCGGCGGATGCCTACGCAGCCTTTGAGGAAAGCGGCAACGCACTGGATGCAGCTACCGGAGATAAATTCCTCCGCGAGATTCTCGCCGTCGGCGGTTCGCGTCCGGCGCTGGAATCTTTCCGCGCCTTCCGTGGCCGCGAACCGCGCATAGACGCCTTGCTGCGCCACAGCGGCATTTATGCCCTTTATGCCCCAGAGGGTACAGAGGGCATGGTCGCACCAGCCTGAGCCATGAGAGCGTCCTTCATGCTAACCCTGATCGCCGTGCTGACCCTGCCGCTGGCAGCGCAGGCGCAGGCGGCTTACCGCTGGGTCGGCCAGGACGGCAAGGTGCATTATTCCGACCAGCCGCCGCCGCCTTCTGAAACCAGGGACGTTCAGCAAAAAAAATTGCGCGGCAGCACCGTCGAGACCAGCGGACCCTCTTACAGTACGCAGCAGGCCATGCGGAAATTTCCGCTGACGCTCTACACCAGCGACAACTGCAAGGAAAACTGCCAGATCGCGCGTGATTTTCTCAATCGGCGCGGCGTCTCCTTCAGCGAAAAAGTTCTCAGGACGCCGGAGGATGTAGTCGCCTTCAAACAGGCCACCCGGCTGGAGGAACTGGTCGTGCCCTGAGGTTTCCCCACGAATATTTATGAATGTTCAATAGGTTGCAGATCAAGTAGTGCATGCATGGCGCCGATAAGACCTCTATCTTGGTGATCAAACGTTGATGGAGGAAGTGCCATGCATGCGAGGAAGATTGTAGAT